>DAOMFR010000246.1:0-6951 GCA_035429885.1 Blastocatellia bacterium | reverse complement strand
TCACGCATTTTGCGATTGGCACATCCAGCAAACCTGCTGCGTACTTAAACTCGCAGCCCAGCGGTAACGACAAACAAGCCGACCAAAGAATCGTCACTCCGCCAGCCGCTGAAGGGCGTCACATTGTTTTGGCGGTTGATGATTATCATCTGGCTGCGGAAAACCTGATCGCAGCCAAACGCGCTTTGGCCAAGTTTGTGACGCAGGATTTGGCTTCAACCGATCAAGTCGCGTTGACAGTCACCAGCGGCACAATCGGGCTTTACCAGCAATTCACACGCGATAGATCGGTTATTGAGCGCGCCATCAATCGGCTCAGCTTGCAAAATCGCACCAGCAACGGCTTCGGCGGAATTCCCAACATCAGCGACTATCAAGCTGAATTGATTGAAGAAGGCGATGCCGGAGCGTTGCAAATTGCCCTGGAAGAATTGAGGTTGCGGCAGGGAAAACCTATGCGCGGGGGCGATACCATCAGGCGACCTTCTAACCCAAGGGATTCTGAGGAAGGAGTGGTTCGCGCCAAGGCGCGCAACATCGTCATGGAAAATGATCGGTACACGGCCATTACGCTGGGTTCCTTGGAAGCGGCCATTCGCGGGTTGCAACAACTTCCTGGGCGAAAAATTCTGATTTTGCTTTCGGACGGCTTTTTCACGGGGATCGGGCGAACATTTACTGCTTATGATCTGCGCCGATTGACGGACGCGGCGACTCGCGCAGGCGTGGTTATCTATTCGGTGGATGCGCGTGGACTGGTTGCCAAACCGACTTTGGGCAGCGCTTCCGATCCGCAAAACGCAACCATCACTCAAAACCCAGACGCTCGTCGGCGTATTGTCCAGGGAGAAATCGGAGCGAAACTGGAAGGTCTTTACACGATTGCCAAAGACACCGGCGGGTTGCCGTTTTTCAACAGCAATGACCTTGGCGCGGGATTGAAGCGTGTGTTGGACGATACCGACGCTTATTACATTCTGGGTTACGAACCGACAAACTCGACTCGTGATGGCCGCTTTCGCAAGATCGAAGTGCGCGTTGCTTCGCGTCCGGGCAACACCATACAAACACGCGCCGGGTATTTCGCGCCGATTGAAAGCACGGCTGACTCAGCGGGCAGGAAAAAAGAAAAGACCGCAAAAAACTCTACAAAGGAAGCGATGGATGCCAAGCTTGGGCGCTATCGTCTGGCGTTGACTTCGCTTACTCCATTGCATGGAATTCCGCTCGATTTGACCGCGCATTTCATACACACACCGACAAATGGTTCGCTGGCCTTGATCACGGCTCAAATTGATTCCACTGGCGTTGACCTTGATACTGGGCTGGAAGTTGTCGGCGTGGTTCTGGACGAGAATGGCAAGACCGTGAACAACTTCAGTCACAGCTTTGAATTGAAACGTCGGGAAACGACGTCATCTGAACCACAGCAACGAATTCTCAATTACCACAATCTGGTTCAATTGCCGACGGGGACTTATAACGTTCGACTGGCTGTAGCGGACGGCGAAATGAAACAGATTGGCAGCGCGTTCGATTGGGTTGAAATTCCAGATGTAAAGCAAAAATCGTTGGTGCTGAGCAGTCTGATTCTAGCTGAAGTAGGCAATGATCTGGCGGAGATTTACGACGGTTTTGCCGCTTTGCTGCACTCGAATGGAGCGAACGCCAGTTACCCATTGCAGCCGATACATCGCTTTCAACGCGGCGGCAATCTGGATTTCATGCTGATTGCCTACAACTTGCAAACCAATGCGCAGAGTGGTGCTGGGGTAATCATTCAAATCAAGGTTCTCAAAGGCGGCAAGACTGTTTATGCTGCACCACCGGGCGAAATGTCGTTGACGGCCGAGCAAATTTACGAAGGATATCCTTGTGTGGCTCGATTGCCGTTGCTGGCTTATGATCCGGGAGAGTATGAGTTGCGAGTCGAAGTTGCCGACCAAATTTCAAAACAAATATCGACGCGAAGTATCACTTTCACGATTGAATGAATGGAGAACAAATTGAACGAGCAATCTATTCCACTGAGACCGCTGGGACGCACGGGAGTTCAAGTGACAGCAATTGGCTTTGGCGGCTATCACCTTGGATTGGTGAAGGACGATAACGAAGCCGTGCGGCTGGTTCAGGAAAGCATTGATGCGGGTATCACCTTTATGGACAATGCCTGGGAATATCACGACGGGCGAAGCGAAGAGTTGATGGGACAGGCAATTGCTGGCCGACGTCAGGACGTGTTTCTGATGTCCAAAGTCTGCACGCACGGGCGAGACCGCCACGAAGCGATGCGCCAACTGGAAGATTCGCTGCGGAGGCTGAAGACCGATTACCTGGATTTGTGGCAAGTTCATGAGCTGGCTTATGAAAACGACCCCGAATGGCATTTCGCCCCCGGCGGCGTGATGGAGGCGATAGAGCAGGCAAAGCGTGAAGGCAAAGTTCGTTTTGTTGGCTTCACAGGCCACAAGAGTGCGGAGATTCATTTGAAGATGCTGGCGTATGAATATCCATTCGACACCTGCCAGTTGCCGCTGAACGTGTTGGATGGAACGTTTCGCAGCTTTGAGCAGAAAGTCTTGCCAGAATTGGAGCGGCAGGGAATTGCTGCTATCGGAATGAAAAGCATGGGCGGCGTCGGCGACATGGTCAAAGCCGGAGTCGTTACTGCCGAAGAGGCGTTGCGTTACGCGATGAGTTTGCCTGTGGCTTCGATTATCAGCGGCATCGAATCTTCAGCAATCTTGGAGCAGAACCTGAAAGTCGCGCGAGGCTTTCAGCCTTTCAGCGCCGAAGAAATGCACGCGCTTCGAACTCGGTGTGCGGCGGCGGCAGGGGACGGCCGGTACGAACTGTACAAGGTCTCGGCCAAACACGAAGGCCCAATTGGCCGCGCTCAGCATGGATTTCCTGGCTTCAAAGCCATGAAAGATTGATCCGTGAAATGTTTTTTGACTGACCCGCTTGACCGGGCGTGGAAAACAAAAAGCCCCAAAATTTGAATCAAGCATTGTCGAAATCGTCAGTTTTGATGCAGCCTCTTTTACTGACGAGTGTTTCCACAGTGGAATGCCTTGGAAACGGTTTTCCAGCCGAAAAAGTTTACTCAAGCGTTCTTAGCCATTAACTCTCAGCCTTTTTTTTCAATATGCCCGATCAACCCCGCGCTGAAATGTTGCGCCAACAGGAGCCAATCAACATGTTCAACTTCAAATCAATCGTCGCTTCATTTTTGGCTTTGTCACTGATGGCAATTGTCGTATTCGCCCAAACTCAAAATACAGTGTCCCAGCCTCAACCCGATGCCAGAGAATTGCTGAAAAAAGTCAACGAATCGTACCGGACTCTGAAGACCTTTCAGTTTGAAGGCCAGACCGTTATGGAAATGAAGGGCGACGGCGTTTACATGCGCTTTGAGTTGCCGTTCATACTGGCTTACGGCAAAGCAGGTCAAAAGCGTGTTCAGGTAAAAAATCCTTTTGAAGGCAGCAGAACAATTGTTTCAGACGGCCAGACGGAATGGACTTATTTAGTTTCGGAAAAACAGTTTACCAAAAAGGCATTCGACAAAACCTCCTTGCCTGAAACCGGGACTCCGCTGCTGGATCAATTCAAAAGCGACACGATGTTTTCCGACGTAATCTCAGAGGATTTAACCGAAGGCTTGGTCAGCGCGAAAGTTGTTCGAGAAGAACGTATTGAGTTGGGTGGCCAGCACGTCAATTGTTACGTTCTGGAAGTGATTTATTCCGACAAAGGCGAAACCGCTGCCAAGTTGAAAGATGCCAAAATCGGGAATGATGTTGAGCAAGGGAAAATGGCATTTCCGATGACCTTCTGGGTGGATAAAGAGCGACTGATTATTTTGCAACACAAGTTTGATGGCGGTGGAATCTTCGCTCAGATTTTCAAAGCGTTTGCCGACAACGCCAACTTTACAATGGCCACCACGTTGAGTGTCGCCAAGATCAACGAAACTCTGCCGGATTCACTTTTTGCTTTTACGCCGCCTGCCGAAGCGAAGGAGGTCGCAAAGTTCGATTCCAAGCTGGCTGGTTCGGCCGAAGACGAAGAGTCAGAAGCGAATACTCTGATTGGTTCTGACGCTGTTAGCTTTTCACTGGCCGACCTGACCGGAAAACAATTCAGCATGGATAAGTTGCGCGGGAAAGTTGTGGTGTTGGATTTCTGGGCTTCGTGGTGCGGGCCGTGCCGCGAAACCATGCCGAACGTGGAAAAGTTGCACAAAGAATTCAAAGACCGTGGTGTGGTTGTGTTGGGCATCAATGATGAAGAAATCGCCGATGCCAAACGCTTTGTCCAGAAATACGGCTATACGTTCCCAACGCTGATTGATGCCAAAGGCTCAGTTTCCAAACAGTACGGAATTCAAGCCATTCCCCAGACGTTTGTGATTGACCGTGATGGCAAAATCGTCGCTCAGTTCATGGGAACTGGTCAGGAAGTCAATCTGCGTGACACCGTGAAAGAGTTGCTGGCTGTAAAGGCAGAAAACAGCATCAAACCAGCCAAAAAACAAATTGCCAAACGATAAATAGGTTCAACCGGAGCGAGGCGGTTTCAGCAACTGCCTCACTCGCATATTGGGAGAGATTATGAAAAAAGTGATTCTGATCATTTTGCCGCTAATAGTGTTTGCTGTCTCGATCAATGCTCAGCCTTCCAGATCTGTTCCTGCAAAAACTCAGTGGCAGGAATTCCGCTCTGAAAAAGAAAATTTCAAAGTAATGTTGCCGTCACAGCCCAGAGAAGGCACTGAGATTGTTGAATCGGAAATCGGCCGCGTTCCCATTCGCAGCTTTGCTTCCCATCAGGATGCAAATTTCTTCACGGTGATGGTTGCCGAATACCCGCTGTCGTTTGACACGGAAGAAGCAGCCAAGGATGTGCTTGAAGCCGGGATCGGCGCAATGACTGCCAAAATGAAACTGGAAAACATTGAACAAAAAGATATTGTTCTCGGCAATTATCGTGGCCGCGAACTTAAGGCACAGTTCTTTTCCGGCGTTTTGATGGTGCGAGCGGTTGTTGTCAAAAACCGTATGTACATGCTGCTTACCGCAGTTGACAAGGTTTCGCTGAAGTCGCCGACTCCGGCTGAAGTCAAACAGTTCTTTGATTCCTTCAGCTTCATCAAATCGCCGGAATCAATCGCCATCACAGCCGCTCCGGTTTCTGGTATCGAAGCAGAAAAGGACGAAGCTCCGGCAGATTACCGCACGCAACCGATTGCTTGGCGAGAGTTCCGGAAAGCCGAATATGGTTTTGCCGTTCGTTTGCCGCGCGATCCGAAGAAAGAAACGATCAAGATCAATCCCAACGATCCGCGCCTGGATATGCATAACTGGATTGCTATCGGCGAACGCGGATTGGTGTACCAAGTCGCGTTTCAGCAGTTGCTGGCCGTTCCAGAAAACGAATATAGCGCGAATGCTTATATCGAAAGTTTGCGCGATGGGTTAGCTCAAGGCATTGGCGGCAAGATTGTCAGTGAACGGCAAGTTACTTACAACGGCCATCCTGGACGTGAGTTCAAGATCAAATCGGCCAAGATAGATGGACTTGGACGTCTGTTTCTGGTCGGCTCACGTGTTTACATTCTCAATATTCTGACTGCAATTGGAGAGGTCAATCAGAAAGCCGCCAACGATTACTTTGATTCGTTGGTTGTGACGGTGACTCCGAACACGGTTTCAACTACTGCCGGCACAGTGCTTAAAACCGCAACCTGGAGAGAGGTCGCCGAACCCAAGCTTGGTTTCACGGTTATGATGCCGGCTGAACCAAGCAGGGAAACCAAGAATGTCGTTGACCTGAAAATCGAGTTGCTGTCAGCAACCGGCGATGGAGTGTTGTGTGTGGCTGGGCATATGTTTGTGCCCGGACCGTTGCCAACAAAGAAAGATCTGGCTCAATTTTTCAAAAGTTTCGGCGGCGGCTTTGCTTCATCAATGAAGGCAAGTGTCGTATCCGAAAAAGAGATCAGTCTGGAAGGAAACCCCGGGCGTGAACTCACATTGAAAAATGATTATGTGACAGGATTATGCCGAATTTATATGGTGAAGGGCCATGCGTACATGCTGATTGCCCTGCCGACGTTAAGCAACGATGCGGATACCGCAATGGCAAAATTCCTGAACTCAATCAAATTGACGGAAAGAAACGGTGGCCAGGATGCGCCTCCGCCTCCGCCCCCTCCAATGCCAGTAAGGGAAGGGGATGGCAGCCAACAACCAGCGCCCAAAAAGATCAACGTTTCAGGCGGCGTGTTGCAGGGCAGCGCGCTTAAGAGAGTTCAACCTGCCTATCCGCTCGAAGCCAAAATGGTCAGAGCGCAAGGCGAAGTTCGCGTCCAAATTCTGGTTTCTGAAGAAGGCAAAGTGGTCGAAGCGATTGTGTTGGACGGTCCTGAAGAGTTGCGACAAGTCGCTCTTGATGCTGCTCGCAAATGGGAATTCAAGCGAACTGAACTGTCCGGGGTTCCGGTCAAAGTTCAGGGTGTCTTGACTTTCCGATTCACGCTGCAATAAGTACCAGCGTGATGTCAGTTTATAACTTTGATCCAATTGATTTTTCGCGCATCGCCACTTACTCGCTGTATGACAGGCCGAGCAAAGTGACGGTGCGCGATTTTGCGAAACCACTCAGCGGTGATCAGGTGCAGACGACTGCTGCGCTTCTGGATTCGTTGCCCAACCTTCTTGCGGCGGAGAGTTTGCGCGCTGTCGTTGCTGCAATCGTTGAAGCCAAGGCTAAAGGGCGAGCAATTATTTGGGGCTTCGGCGGCCATGTCATTAAAACCGGATTGGCTCCGATCCTGATTGATCTGATGCGCCGAGGATTTGTGACGGCTTTGGCGACAAATGGTTCGGGCATCATTCACGATTTTGAGATTGCTTTGGCGGGCTGGACTTCGGAAGACGTGGACAG
>DAOMFR010000245.1:0-6986 GCA_035429885.1 Blastocatellia bacterium | reverse complement strand
CGTTCGACCTTAAGCGTGGAGGCAAATACATCGCAACCTTCTCGTTTGTCGTGAAGTAACAGCCCCAGCTTGGTAATGGACAAAGACTGTTGAATCTTTACCGAACGTTCTAAGCTGACGATAGACGGTAAGACAATGGCTCTTCGCTTGGCAAAGTAACAAACCAACCCAAAAACAAGGACAGGCAATTGCAGTTAGAGTAAGTTTGTCTGTTTCGTAATAAAGGAGACTTCTGATTCACTTCAGAAGTCTCCTTTGTTGAATAAGTGCCTGGTCAATTTACACAAGAAGCCAAGGATAGGCTCTCTTGAATCTGCGTGGCCGCCGATTGCCAGTGCGGTGTTCACGGCAATGGGTGAACGCATTTGCTGGTGGCGAGGATTATTTGATTTTCTTTGCTCTCGCAACTTCACGCCCCGCATTTTGAATCACCAAATGCGTGACATTTCCTTGCTCGTCTTTGGCGAAGCTGTAGGTGAGATGGCGATTGGCGTTGGTGAAAAAGCTGTTTTCCCCTTCTGGCAATAGTTCTTGTTTTTCCGGGCTGGCGCTTTGTTGAAACATCAGCTTGTCGCCTTCGCGCGAAATCGTCACGGTGATCACAGGATTGGGCTGATATTGTCCAACATAGGTATCAAAGATTTTAGGATCAATTTTGGCGACGGTGCGCTCAGGAATGAGACCCGGGATGAAGGCTTCGGCAACGCCGAGCGCGATCGCGTTCGGATTCGCACTGTCCGCGTTCGTCAACACAATGACCGTCACTTTGTCATTCACATAACGCGCAATCGCTGCACGGAACCCGGGAAGGGAACCGCCGTGTTGCACGCGTTTGTGGCCATTGACGGCATCCAGCTCCCAGCCAAAACCATAAGGGTGTGTCGCCCCGCTGTTCAGTTTGACTGGCGTCCACATCAGTTCGCGCGTACTTGTTTTGAGCAGTTGATCGGAATAGAGCGCCGCATCCCATTTCGCCAAATCAAGCACCGTGGACAGAAACGCGCCGCTGGGCCGCAACGCAAAGAAAGACTCAGCGTTGCTCAGTTTGCCGTCGCGCCAGACGTAACCACCCGCGCGGTTGGACACAATCTCCTTTGTTGTCGTCGTGCGCGTCGCATTCATTCCGAGTGGCTGAAAGATGCGTTCGTGCAGGAACTCAGCCCACGGTTTGCCGCTGACTTTGCGAATGATTTCCGCCAGCGAGAAATAACCGACATTGCAATATTCCCATTTCTCGCCCGGAGCGAATCGTAAGGGCAATGGATACGCCGTTTTGATGACATCCGCATCGGCCTGCACTTTGAATGGATCAAAGCCGGGAGCTTCGCGGACGATGCCCGATGTGTGCGTCAACAGATGGCGGATTGTAATGTCTTTCCACGTGTCGGGCGTTCCCTCCAGAAACTTGCTCAGCTTATCGTCCAGACTCAGCTTTCCATCTTGCATCAGCAACAGAACTCCTGCCGCAATAAGCTGTTTACTGACCGAGCCGATTTGGTACACGGTTTCCGGTTTGGCGGGGATGGTATGTTCCACATTTGCCAAACCATACCCTTCTACCTTAATGATTTTGCCTTCTTTGACGACGGCAATCGAAACGCCAGAGATATGTTGCTTTTGCATCTCGGCTTTGACGAAATCGTCAACTTTGTCGGCTTGAGCTGTGACGGTTACGGCTAGCAGAAAAGCCAACACAAAAAGGCCGGCACGGTGGATGTGTCGTTTCATGGTTCAGTCTCCGGTTAGAGGTGGAATAGATCTCAAAGGGAAAACGGTACGATGCCGCTTCCTATTAACAGAATTTTTTCTTTTCGGGAATCAGCGAATTTGCTTTGCCGCTGATCGCTAGCGACGGCGCCAGACAAATGCATACACGCATTGGCAATGACGAAGCGGGGCTTTTGTTTTGTGTGAGAGCAGTTAAACTTGGATTTGTATGCTGACACCTGAAACAACATCTGCCGAAGCCTTCTGGCGCTATGCGGGTGGGAAGTGCTTGTTCGAAAGTCGGGGCGAGGCTTGGCGAGACATCAAAGCATGGATTACAGCCTTGCCGCCTTCCACGGGCACATTGCACATCCCGGCAGTCAGCGAACTGTTTCTTGCCTGGACGACATCGGGTGAGGTTGAGTTTCAGGAGCGTGAAGACGGGCAGCCGTGGCTGACCAGTCGTATTCAGCAAGGCTCTTTCTTTCTCACCACTGGTGGAAGCCCTTATCAGGTTCGTTGGCGAGCGGTTAGCGACGAGCCGTTCGAGACCATGCTGGTCTTTATTGAATTGCCGATTTTACAACGCGCCTTGGAAGAAGTCTTTGGAGAGGACGCGGACCGCGCTCGATTGCGCGATGCTTCGGCGTTTAACGATACCATCCTGAATTCGTTATTGGGGCTGTTGCGCGAAGAGTTGATGCGCGAACAGGTGAGCGCGCTTTTTGTGCAAAGCCTTGCCCACGCGATTGCGATTTATCTGGCGCGGAACTATGGCGCGGTGGACGAGGAACCGCGCAGCAGTAGTCCGTCGCTGCCCGGGTACAAGCTGCGCCAAATTACAGATTGGATGGCCGAACACGTTGCCGAAGAGTTCAGTCTTGAGCGGTTGGCGGCGCAGGCGGGGTTGAGCAAGTTTCACTTTCAGCGCCTGTTCAAAAGCGGTGTGGGCGTTTCGCCTTCGCGCTATCACATCAATTTGCGCATGAATCTGGCGCGTCGCCTGCTGCGCGAAACCAAGCAAAGCGTGGTGGATGTTGCACTGGAAGTGGGCTATGCCGATCCCAGCCATTTCGCCAAGCTCTTTCGTCGAGAAACCGGCCTTTCTCCCAGCGATTACCGCCGACAGCGGTAACACGTCACTCACTGCCAATTTCAGCCAATCCCGTTTCTGTAAAAACAATTACGCACTGTGGCGTTGAATTGACCGCCGGTTGCTTTTTTTGCGGTGCTCTCGTCGGTTTCGAGCAAGATCGCCCCAGATTGAGCAAGAACACCTGCGACGGTTAGGAGAATGGTGAGTATGATCCACATCGAAGTAAGTAATTGGGGGTAAATCATTATGCGAGCAACAGTTATGTTTGGTGCGGGCGACGTTCGGATCGAGAACGTTCCTGACGCCCGTTTGATTGAACCCGGCGACGCGATCGTCACGGTGACGCGCGCCTCCATCTGCGGCAGCGATCTTTGGCCGTACAAGGCGATGGAGCCAAGCGAGAGAGGTCGTGTTATGGGGCACGAAGCTATCGGCGTCGTCGAGGCAGTCGGGGCCGACGTGCGCACCATCAAGGTGGGCGACCTTGTGGTAATGCCGTTCGCGTTTTCGGACGGAATTTGCGCCTTCTGCCACGAAGGGCTGCATACGTCATGCGTTCACGGCGGATTCTTCGGCAACGAAGCTGTCGCCGGAGCACAGGCCGAAGCCGTGCGGATTCCGCAGGCAGACGGAACCCTTTTCGTGCTGCCAGTTGGCAAAGATGATGCGCTGATGCCGTCGCCGCTTACCCTTTCCGACGTCCTGGGTACAGGGCATCACGCGGCGGTGGTCGCCAAGGTCAGCCCTGGCAAAACCGTGGCCGTCGTTGGAGACGGTGCGGTTGGTTTGTGCGGCGTTATCGCGGCGCGGCGGCTTGGCGCAGAGCAGATCATCCTGCTGGGCCGGCATCCTGACCGAATTGCACTCGCTAAAGAGTTCGGCGCAACGGATGTGGTGAGCGAGCGCGGCGACGAAGCCGTCGAACGTGTGCGCGCTTTGACGGGCGGCTTCGGCGTGCATTCAGTCCTTGAGTGCGTGGGAACCGAACAGGCAATGCTTACCTCGGTCAGCATCGCGCGCCCGGGTGGTGCCGTCGGTCGTGTAGGCGTTCCGCATTACGAGGCGATTCCTGCCTCTGCCACGGCCTTCTTCCACAACGTCACCGTGGGCGGTGGCCCCGCGCCGGTGCGCGACTATATGGAAGAGCTTTTGCCGGATGTTCTTGAAGGCAGAATTGAACCGGGGCGTGTTTTTGACCGAATCGTCGGCCTGGACGGAGTGCCAGACGGTTACCGGGCGATGAATGAGCGCGAGGCCATCAAAGTCATGGTCAAACTGTGAAGCAAGGGGATTTGATGAATAAGAAACGATTCCAGACAAGGAGATTGGATGATGACAGACAAACCAACCGAAAACTCTAATCCGTACGCAGACATCGCCCCAGCGCTTGGCGATTTGACCAACCGTGTGCTTTTTGGCGAGGTATGGGGGCGGCCCGAACTTTCCAAACGCGACCGTAGCCTGATTACGGTGGCGACGCTTGTCGCGCTTTATCGCACGAACGAATTGCCGTTTCACCTCAAGCGCGCGTTGGAAAACGGCGTGACGAAGGATGAGTTGATCGAACTCATCACGCATCTGGCGTTTTACGCGGGGTGGCCATCGGCCAACACCGCCATCACCATTGCGCGGCAGGTTTTTGCCGAGGCTGGCAAATAAAACAAACGAGGAACCAGGTAATGAACAATCCATTGGATTTCAGCGGAAAAGTGGCGCTGGTCACAGGAGCCGCCGCGGGAATGGGACTGGCAACAGCAATCGCATTTGCAGAAGCAGGCGCAGCCGTTGTACTGGCGGACGTTAAAGAAGACGCGGTAAAGGCAGAGGCCGAAAAACTCCTTGCCGCCGGTCACAAGGCGTTTGCCATTCGTTGCGACGTAAGCGATGACGCTCAGGTGGCCACGATGGTCGAACGCACCGTTGCTGAATTCGGGCGACTCGACGCGGCATTCAACAATGCCGGGGTGATGGCGAAGATTGCTCCGATCGCTGATAGCTCGCGCGAAGACTGGGATCGTGTGATCGGCGTCAATCTGCAAGGCGTGTGGAGTTGCATGAAACACGAACTGCAGCAGATGGAACGGCAAGGCAGCGGCGCGATTGTCAACAATGCTTCCGTGGGCGCGCTGACCGGCAATCCTGGCATTGCGTCTTACATCGCCTCCAAACATGGTGTAGTCGGTCTGACGAGGACGGCGGCGCTGGAATACGTCAAGCAAGGCATTCGCGTCAACGCAATCAATCCCGGATTGATTGATACCCAAATCGCCCGCGATGTCGTCAACGGTGATCCAGAGGCCTATGCCGCAATGGAAAATGGTGTTCCCATCGGGCGTGCAGGTCGCCCCGAAGAAATCGCGGCGGCGGTGCTTTGGTTGTGCAGCCCGGGCGCGAGTTACGTTATTGGTCACGCTCTTACGGTGGACGGTGGTTTGACGGTCGTGTGATTTGCGGAGTGGCGAACTGGTCGAAACCTCTGATATTTTGCTCGACGCTCAGGCTGAGTGAACATGCTGATACGATATGTCCAATCAACCTTCAACAACTGCGGTTCATGCTCCTGCGCCAACACTGGCGCGGACTTCGCTTCTTGTGACGTTGCTTCCCATCATCGGAGTGGTCTTTGTCGCGTATCTGGTGATTGGGCTGGCCATGCCAGTGTTGCCGCTGCACGTGCATGAAAGGCTGGGGCGCAGCACGTTTATCGTTGGCGTCGTCGCTGGCAGCCAATTCGCGGTGGCGGTGGTTTCGCGTCCGTGGGCAGGCTATTTTGCTGACAGTCGCGGCTCCAAGCGTTCAGTAGTTCTCGGCTTATTCGTCGCGGTCTTTTCGGGGCTGATCAATTTGCTCTCGCTGCTTTTTCTCAGCCGCCCTGCGCTTTCCGTCACGATTTTGTTGTTGGGGCGAATGCTGCTGGGCGTGGCAGAAAATTTCCTCATAACCGGAGCGTTGAGTTGGGGCTTTGCGCTGTGTGGCGCGCAAAACACCGGCAGGGTGATGTCCTGGGTTGGGACCGCGCTTTACGCCGCCTTTGCGATTGGCGCGCCGGTCGGCACCGCGCTGTATGGGGGCAAAGGCTTCGGGGCCATTGCCGTGGCCGCGACCTTGCTTCCGCTTGTGACCCCGTGCTGGTCGCGCCGCTGCGGGCGATTGCGCCGTCATTCATCACTCGCCCTTCCTTTGCCAAAGTGGTGGGCGCAGTTTGGTTGCCGGGCGTTGGACTGGCCATTAGTGGAGTCGGGTTTGGCGCGGTGACAACCTTCCTCGTTTTGCTGTTTGCCCAACACGGATGGGGGCAGGCATGGCTGGCAATCACTTTATTGAGCGTCGCCTTTATCGCCGGGCGAGCCTTTTTCGGACATTTGCCGGACAGAGGCGGCGTCAAAGTGGCGCTGGTTTGCATCGTGATCGAAGCTGCCGGGCAAGCGTTGATCTGGCTTGCGCCGCAACCCATGTTGGCGTTTGTGGGCGTAACGCTGACGGGGCTGGGCTACTCGCTCGTGTATCCCAGCTTTGGCGTCGAAGCATTGCGCCGCGCGCCCGCTGAAAGTCGCGGCATGGCAATGGGTGCGTTCACGGCATTTCTGGATTTGTCGCTGGGGCTGACGGGGCCTGCGTTGGGATTGGTTGCCAGCGGTGTTGGATTGGATTCGGTGTTTCTGGTCAGCACGCTGATTGTGTTGGGATCTCTCGCTGTTGCCACGCGGCTTTTGTTTGCGCCTGATTCCAGGGAACAGACGGCTTAGCGAATCCCTTCCTGGGAAATTCCACTTTTTGGAGAGCGACGCCTTTAGCGTCGCTTTGGTAGTCCTTTTCTGTGATGGGCAATTGTTGCCAAGCGAGGGCAGCCAATTTGCCAGTGGTTTGTTGTCTTCCCGAAAAGGGTAAGCTCCCACAAGGACTACCAAAGCGACGCCGGAGCCGTCGCACTCCAAATGTGTCCAGACCTCAGAGAATTGACAGGTTTCGCAGAAAGGTCTTTTCCCAGATGATCCCTGTGTTCCCCGTGGTTGATTCCAGGCATCCAACTGAAAACCGACTTAATTTGACGGTTTCGTCTCAAGTCGCAGGAAGCGCGCGGCGTTGTTGTACAGAATGTCGCGTTTTTGTTGGGGCGTCAGGTACTGCGCGTTTTGAATAATGCTGATGGAATAGGCCATCAGCTTCGGCCAAATCATTTGAT
>DAOMFR010000244.1:0-7004 GCA_035429885.1 Blastocatellia bacterium | reverse complement strand
CTTGGTGCGGAATTCCAGAATGTCGCCGTCGGTGATGACCAGGTTGGCCAGTTTGCCGACTTCGATGCTGCCGACGAGTTTGTCTACGCCAAAGATTTGCGCGGGATAAATCGTTGCGCCTTTCAAGGCTTCGTCTTTCGGCAAGCCAAACGCCGCCGACGTGCCCGCCTGATACGGCAGCAGGCGAATGTCGCCAGGGCCGTTTTCGCTGGCATTGGCCGTCGCGAAGGCGAATTTGATTCCGGCTTTTTGAAGTTCCGACGCGCGGGCGAATCCTTCGTCATACGGCGTGTCTTCGCCGCGCGGCACTTCGTTGACGGAACCAAGCACGACAGGAATGTTTTTCTCTTTCAACTCCTTGGCGACTTTGACGGCGTCGTCGCCGCCATTGATGATCAGCTTCAGTTTGTATTTGTCGGCCAGTTCAATCGCACCTTTGATTTCGGTGGCGCTGTTGGCATCCACAAACACAGGCACTTCGCCTTTCAGCACGGGAATCAACGCTTCCATTCCCAAATCCACGGGACGCGCCGGAATGCTGCTGTCTTTCGCGGCGGCTTCTTTGGCTTTGGCGTACAACAGCGTGTCGTCGAATTTCTTTTTCAACGCATCCAACTGGCGGTCGCGCTGTTGGCGAGCCTGATCGCCCCCTGCGACTGCAAATCCGCCGAATCCGCCACCGCGTCCGCCACCAAACCCGGCGCGTGGGTAAATCAAGTGCATCGCTGCAGGAGCCAGCAATTTCATTTCGTGCTGCGTCCATCCGTCCAGGTTCATCAAGGCGCATTGCCCGGCAACCAATCCGCCTTGTGGGCAAGTCAGAACGGTCGTGACGCCATTCATTCGCGCGACGGGAATCAATTCGCTGTTTGGGTTGACGGCGGTGATGGCTTTCATGTTGGCGTTGAAATCGCCCAGCTCAGTGGTGTCCACGGTTCCGTTGGTTCCGTTGACGATGGTCATGACTTCGGTCAAACCCAGAATCGTGTTGGAATCAATCAGGCCCGGATACACCGATTGGCCCGTGGCATCAATGATTTTGGCGTCTTTGGGAATGGCGACTGTGGCGCCGACGGCTTCGATCCTGCCGTTTTTGACCAGGATCGTGCCTTTTTCAATCACACCGTTGGTAACGGTGACGATCCTGGCATTGCGAATGGCGTAAGTGCCCTGTTCCGATTTCGACTGGGCCAGCGACGGAATCGCAAGAATGATTGCCGTCAGAATAATTTGTAGATTTCGTTTCAACATCTTTCCTTTTCTCCTCCCACGAAGCCACACGAAGAAGCACGAAGGCGGTGAATCCATCTTCGTGAAACTTCGTGCGGCGTCGTGGGCCAAAATATTGTTGGCTACTGTCTGATCTTTCTGACGGGCGCTCCGTGCGGATCGAGTTCTTCTTCCTCCGCCCAGGTTGGAATCACCGGTTGCGGCGGAGTCGTCGGCTGAGCAACGCCCGGCGTGCGGCGTTCTTTTTCGATCAACTCTTTTTTCTCTTTGGCCAGCACCGCTCGGTTTTCCAGGTCTTTTTTGCGGTCGAAGTACACAACGCCTTCGATCATTGTGACTTCGGGACGCGAATAAACGCTGAACGGATGGCCGTTGAACAACACCAGATCGGCGTCTTTGCCGACATCAATGCTGCCCAGCCGTTTGTCCAACCGCATTTGAATTGCCGGATTCAGCGTAATCAATCGCAAGGCTTCTTCTTCGGTCAGGTCGCCGTATTTCATGACCTTGGCGGCTTCCATGTAAAAGCGACGACCGTAATCGGCGCTGTCAGAGTGAATGGAAACCACGATTCCGCGACGAGTCATAATTGCCGCGTTGTATGGAATGGCGTCGTAGGCTTCCATTTTGTATCCCCACCAATCCGGCAGAATCGAAGCCGAAGCGCCGTGTTTGGCGATTTCCGGCGCGACTTTGTACCCTTCCAGCGTGTGTTGCAGCGTGCGCACCTTCACGCCAAATTCTTCGCACAACCGCAGCAACATCACGATTTCGTCGGCGCGGTAACAGTGCGAATGAATGTCAATCTTGCCTTTCAAAATGTCGGCCATCGCTTCCAGTTTCAGGTCGCGGCGCGGCGGCAACGGATCTTCGCCGCGTTTTTTAGCCAGCTCGTATTCATCCCATTTGGCCAGATATTCGCGGCCTTGCGTGAAAGATTCGCGGATCACTTCTTCAACGCCCATGCGCGTGGCCGGAAAGCGGCGAGCTGCTCCGGGGAGCGCCAGCCCATTTGACCGCTTAGGATTTTCTCCAAGCGCGAACTTAATTGTTCGCGGAGCGTCCGGGATCAACATTTCGCTGACAGGTCGGCCCCATTTCAGTTTGATCATCGAATTCTGGCCGCCGATGGCGTTGGCGCTACCGTGCAGTTGATGAATCAGAGTCATTCCACCGGCCAGCCGTTGATACAGGTTGGGGTCCAGCGGATTGATCACATCGCCCATCCGCACCATTCCGGTGTTGGAAAGCGTGCCTTCGTTCGTGCCGTCCAGGCCCGAATGCGAATGCGAATCCACGAAACCGGGCGTGACATACATGCCGGTGGCGTCAATGACTTTGGCATTGGCTCCGGCTTTGACATCGGCGACTTTGCCGACGGCGGCGATCTTGCCATTGCGAATCAGAATCGCGCCGCCTTCGATCGTGCCGTGCGAAGCCGTCATGACCGTCGCATTTTTGATCAAAATCTCTTCGTTGTTTTGCGCCAGCGCCAACGCGCCGAAAGCCAACGTGAGCAGGAAAAACAAAATAGTTCGTTTCATTGTTATCTCCTTTGGAAACCGCTTCCGATCGGTCGCGGTACTGACTCCTTACTCTTTCGGCGTTTTGCTGCCGGTGAATTCCGAATTGCGCCCCATCATTCCCATCTGGCCGCTGATCGAAGCTCCTTCGATTTTGCCTTTCAGGGTGCCATTCATCGTCTGGCCGTTGGGCGTGGTCAGCGTGTATTCCAGTTCGATCTCGTTGCCCTTGATCGAACCTTTGGTGATCGGCGCGGACCCAAATTGCAGATTCAATTCGCCCGTGATGGCTTCGCCGTTTTGTTGCAGGTTGGCGGTCAGCTTCATTTCGCCGCGCGGCGAAGCGACCGTCAGCGTCCACGAACCAGCAGCAAGGCCAGCCCCGGAAGAAACAGCCGCATCACTTGGCGGAGCGCTGGGAGGAGCACCGCCAGGGCGTCCGCCGCCAGGACCTCTGCCTCCGCCGGGACCGCCAAATCCGCCCGGACGTTGTTGCGGAGCGGCTTCGGCTTTCACCTCGAAGTATTTGCCATCCACGAACACGTGTTTAACTTTGGTGTCTTTGGCAAAGATGTCGCCGCTGGTGACAATCAGATTGGCGATCTTCCCTTTTTCAATGCTGCCAAGCTGTTCTGCCAACCCGAAAATCTGGGCCGGATAAATCGTCATCGCCTTCAAAGCTTCATCTTTCGGCAAACCGGCTTCGATGGCGCGGGCCGCGTTGGCAATGAAATCCGCCGGGCGAGCCAGCGTTCCCGAAGTGAACGCGAAACGCACTCCGGCTTTTTGCAACGCCGCAGCCGCTTTCGGAGCGTCAGCGCGTTCACGCAACGTCCGCAACGATTCGCTTTCAGGGTCTTCAAGCCCGGCTGGCTTTTGCGGGTAGCTCAAACTCAACAGCACGGTTACGCTTTTCGACTTCAGCCAATCAGCGTTCATATAACTTTGCGTCGCGCCGGAAACATAAAGCTTCAGTTTGAACTCATCGGCCAACGCGACAGCTCGCTCGATTTCTCGCTGCGAATTCGCCGTGATAACAAGCGGCATTTCGCCGTTGATGACAGGCTGCAACGCGGCCAGCGATTTGTTGACTTGTGGCCGCTGCATTCCGCGCGGGTTCTTGTTGTAACGGCTCCATTCTTCGCGGTAATGCTGGGCGTCCAAAAACGACTGGCGCAAAAAGGCGATGACGCCCATCGGCGAACCGGGATAACTGCCGCCAAAACCGCGACCGCTACCCAAGGTGGCGTTCAGTGTGACCGGAGCTTTCAGAATCAGCTTTTCCGCCGCGTCGGTTCCCAGATTGATAATGGCGCTTTGGCCCTGAAAGACTCCGGTGCGCGGAGCAGTCAGCGCAGTCGTGAATCCGGCAGCGCGTTGCGTCTCAAAGCTGGTTTCTGTGACCGGCTGCAATTGGTCCACAACACTGACTTCAGGCAACAGCCCGGCGCCAGACGGTTGCGCGGATTGCGCCGCCAACTGCGCCAGAATGAATTGCGACGGGTCTGCGCCGGGAGCGCCACCGCCTCGACCGCCTCCGCCACCGGCGGGCGCGGCATCCTGCCGAACGCCATACGTCGTGTGCGCGTCAATCAAGCCCGGATAAACAGTCATGCCCGTGGCGTCAACGACGCGAGCATCGCCGGGGATTGGAACATCCGCGCCGACGGCTTGAATCAGCCCGTTGCGAACAACGATTGTGCCTTTTTGAATTGTCGCTCCGGTCACGGTAACAACCGTGCCGCCTTTGATTGCAAAAGCTTCGCCCTGAGCCGAGCCGGTTCTGACGGACAAAATAGCCGCCACAGTCAGCACCGCCGCACAAGCGAGCCTAAGTAAGGAATTACGCTTCATCACTGAAGTTGCTCCTGTCTTTAATTCGTTAAGTTCTATGTTTATGGAAGGATTGAAATCGAATTGAGCAACCGTTTTGCTCGTTTCTTTAGACCGATGCGCGCGCTTGGTAGTTACAGCTTTGTTTACAAAACGCGGGCGTAATCTAGCCCAGCGATCGTGGAAGCGCAATAAGTTGCGGACTTGGACAAGAACGCGACTCGCACTTACAATGCGCCGCATTCCAAGTAACCATAAACCAGGATTCACCACAATGATCAAAACAACGCGCAGAGAATGGCTGCAAAGTTTGGCACTGACGGCTTTGGCGTCGGGAGCGGCTGGTAATTTGAAGGCACAACCGCAAGACAAAAAACCATCGCAACCACTTTCGATCACCGAGTACGAACCGAAAAGCATGCTTCACGTCAAAGAAACCAGCGTGCCGCGAGCCCGCTTTCCGGTCATTGATTTCCACACGCATCTGTCTTTTACCAACGCGTCTGGTGCCATCGAAAAGGCCAACTTCCGCGCCAAACGCGAAGAAGTCCTGCCCGTGATGGACCGCAAAAACATTCGCACCATGGTCAACCTGACCGGAGGGTACGGCGCGGCGCTGGAAGAAAACCTGAATTACTGGCAGAAACCGAATCCAGATCGGTTCATCACTTTCACTGAACCCTGGTTCAAGAAATCCGCCGAGCCCGGCTATTCCCAATTCCAGGGCGAACAAATCGAACGCGCGGCGAAACTCGGCGCAAAAGGGTTGAAGGTGTTGAAGACGCTGGGATTGTTTTTGCGCGAACCAGCCGGAACCGGCAAGCTGGTGCAGATTGATGACCGCCGTTTCGATACGATGTGGGAAGCCTGCGCCGCCGCGAAATTCCCGGTGGCGATTCATACTTCCGATCCTGAAGCGTTCTTCCTAACCATTGACCGGTTCAATGAACGGTTTGAAGAATTGAACGCGCATCCCGATTGGTCCTTCCACGGCAAAGATTTCCCCAGCAACCGCGAATTGCACGAAGCGCGTTTGCGTGTGGTGGCTCGGCATCCGAAAACGCAGTTTGTCTTTTTGCACGTCGGCAACGCTGAAGATTTGGCGTGGGTGTCAGAATGGCTGGACCGGTATCCCAACATCGCCGTCGAATTCGGTGCACGCATCGGCGAACTGGGCCGCCAGCCACGCGCCGCACGCAAGTTTTTCGACAAGTATCAGGATCGCATTCTGTTCGGCACGGACGCCGTCCCGCATGGCAACGAAACTCCGCAGCAGATTTTCGGCGAAAAGCTGTACGAGATTTATTACCGCTTTCTGGAAACCGAAGACGAGTATTTCGATTACGCTCCGGCGCCGATTCCGCCGCAAGGCCGATGGCGCATTTACGGCATCGGCTTGCCAGATTCGATTTTGAAGAAGGTCTATCACCAAAACGCTGAACGGCTTCTTGGATTGAAATAACGCAACCATAGTGAACGGGCTAGTCCAGTAAGATAAAAAGAGATAACGGAACAAACGGAAATAACTGAATAAACGGAAAACGAATCGCTGGCCAAATCCCTTTCCGTTATTTCCGTTTATTCCGTTATCTATCCTGAACTTTCCCTTTACAACAACACCCAACTCAGGAGACCAACAATGAAACGCATGCGCTATTGCGCCGCAGCTTGTTTTTACATCGCGCTGGCTGTTCTTACTTTTCAAACACCGACGCCCACCACTCATGCTCAAAAAGCCAAGAACGATCCTGACAAGAAAGAATGGATTCAGTTGTTCAATGGCAAGGATTTGAAAGACTGGAAAATCAAAATTCGCGGTTACGCGCTGGGCGATAATTTCAACAATACCTTCCGCGTCGAAAATGGATTGCTCAAAGTCAGTTACGACAAATACGATAAATACAACGAACGGTTCGCGCACATCTTTTACAAAGACAAATTCTCCCATTACATCATCGCCGCCGAATACCGATTCGTAGGCGAACAGTGCCCCGGCGGCCCGGATTGGGCAAAACGAAATAACGGTTTGATGCTGCACTGCCAGTCGCCCGAAAGCATGGGCAAAGACCAGGACTTCCCCATTTCCATCGAAGCCCAATTGCTGGGCGGACTGGGCAAAGGCCCGCGCTCCACGGCGAATCTGTGCACGCCAGGAACCAACGTCGAAATGAACGGCAAGCTTTTCACGCCGCATTGCATCAATTCGAAATCCAAAACCTACGACGGCGATCAATGGGTTCGCGTCGAAGTGCTGGTGGACGGCGACAAACAGATCAAACACATGATTGATGGCGAAGTGGTGCTGTCTTACGAACACCCGCAAATCGGCGGAGGCAGCGTCAGCGGCCACGATCCGGCGATCAAGAAAGACGGCATGCTGCTCAGCGAAGGGTACATTGCCCTGCAAGGCGAAAGTCA
>DAOMFR010000243.1:0-7019 GCA_035429885.1 Blastocatellia bacterium | reverse complement strand
ACTTCGATCTCCATCAATGGCGGCGGATCTGCAACGGAATTCCGTATCAATTGCTCTAACTTCACTATCGGGCAGGTGTTCTCATGCACGCCAGCCGACAACACCGCGATCAACCCGCAGTTCATCGCCGGTGTGTTGCCTAGCGGATTCCAGGGACGGCTTGCTTATCGTTTGAGAATGCTGCCGAGAGCCAATCCTGGCAGCTACGTTAGCAACTCGGCGCAGATTTCGACAAACGGCGCTGTGGACATCAATGCAGGCAACAACACTTCGCTGACGACTCAGAACGTAGTCATCGCCAAGGTTGATCTGGGAATTACCAAAGTAACGTCAAACCCGACACCCGTGGCGGGCGGAGCGGCTTTCAGCTATACGCTGACTGTTTCCAACAACAATACGCCGGACGGATCCTCTGATGCTCAAGGCATTATCGTTACTGACCCGCTGCCTCCGGGAGTAATCTTCCAGAACTTGGCGGTCGTAAACAATCCATCCATTCCCGGCTACGGCTTGATTTGTACGGGCCCTCCGGTTGGAACGAACGGAACGGTGACCTGCACTGGAAATCTGCCCGGATTCGATCAAGATGCCAACACAACTTCCACCTCAACGATTACCATCGTTGCGCAGATTGTGGCGAACGTGGCCGGCGGTGTTCGCACCAACACAGCGTCGGTTGCTTCCGACACGCAAGAATTCAGCCCCAACGCTGCCCCTAACATCGCGTCTGTCCAACAG
The DNA here is from genome assembly GCA_035429885.1 of Blastocatellia bacterium. Lineage (GTDB taxonomy): Bacteria > Acidobacteriota > Blastocatellia > RBC074 > RBC074 > RBC074. The sequence continues at coordinate 6,281 of DAOMFR010000243.1, read as the reverse complement.
AACATTCAGGTGAATGCGCCGCTTTCAATCACCAAATCCGGCCCGGCAACTCTTTGCCCAGGCCAGATTTATACGTATCACATCACCGTCAACAACGGCGGATCAAGCACGGCTCTGAACGCAACCATTTCAGACCCACTGCCGCCCAACACCACGTTCCTGAATCAGACGGGAACCGGCCCATTCCAACATGGTTGTTCGCACAATGGTGGAACTCCCGGCACGGTGACCTGCGCGGCAGTTGATGTGCCAACCGGCCTGAGCACTCTGGACATTACTGTGCAGCTTTCGCCGAACGCTCCCAACGGGAATCTGGCGAATACTGCGACTATCACAACAGCCGGAACCGGGACGATTGCGGTTGGCACGTCAACTTCAACAGCAGTTGTTCAACCTTGCGCAACTCTGAGCGTGACCAAGATTGTTCAATCCGCCGTGACACAAGCCAGCAACCCGAATCAGACCGGCCCGATTGGTCCAGCTTCGCCTAACGGCGGTACTGGAACGACGGGAACCGCAGTGCTTCCGGGAACGCGGATGACGTATAGATTGAACGTCACGAACAACGGAGGAAATCCCGTTTCCAACATTCGTGTGCTGGACACCTTGCCGTCGAATCTGAAATTTGTCTCGGCGGCTCAATCGTCTGGCTTCAGCACCATCTTTACCTGCCAACCAGTGGGAATCGTTGATCCCAACGGATTTGGCGGTCAGGTGCAATGTACGGCTCCGGTGATGAGCGCTCAGGCTCCGGACAATGCCGCGACGATTGACGTTGTCGTAGACATTGACGCCGCGACCAAAGTGCAGATCGTCAACAACGTCGTGGTCAATGCTACGATCAGCAACACCACGCAACAGGCAACCACCAACACCACGTTGAATACGCCTGTGTTCCCGCTGTCAGACCTGACGCTGACCAAAACCGCTGACCCGACTTCGGTCTTCCCCGGAACCAATGTCATGTACACGCTGACGGTCAAAAACCTTGGCCCCAGCGTCGCGGCAATGCCCAGCGTCGTTGACACTCTGCCTGCCGGGCAAACCCTGGCGTCGGCGGATGTCAGTGGCGCTCCTGGTTTCACGTGCTCAGGCACAACCGTTGTCACCTGCTCCGCGGCTTCGCTGGGCGTCAACGTCACGGCAGTCATCAAGCTGACGGCTCTAGTGTCTTTGAGTACGCCAGCGGGTGTTTACACCAACAACGCAACGGCGAGTTCGATGTCGTTCGATCCGACGCCAGCGACAGCCAGCGCGACGGTTACGGTCGTCGTCAAACAGTCTCCTGGTCCCGGGTCGATGTTCCCTGTGCTGTCCGAAGCCAGTGACCAAAAAGCCGGTTCCGTGTTGTTCTATCCGATCTACACGTCGGATGCCACCAGCAGCAACATTCAAAACACGCGACTTTCGCTGACCAACATTTCACCTGTGGACAAAGTTTGCGTTCACTTGTTCGCGGTGGATGGAGCGACGTGTTCCGTCGCGGATCTGTTCATTTGCCTGACCGCCAATCAAACGACCTCGTTCCTGGCTTCGGATTTAGATCCTGGCAGCACTGGTTATATGATGGCGATGGCCGTGGATTGCGACAATGGATTGCCCAAAGCATTCAACTGTCTGATCGGCGACGAGTACGTCAAATTCTCCAGTGGGCATAGTGCGAATCTGGGAGCCATCGCAGTTGCCGCTTCCTTGGTCTTCCCGGCAGGAATAAATTCCAACGTGACGACCACGTCGTTGAAATTCGACGGCAATGCTTACAACCGGTTACCTCGTGTCCTGGCCTCAGATTCGGTTCTGGCACAGCCAGACGGCAATTCGACGATGATGATCATCAATCGAATTGGCGGTAATATGGGAACAACAGGAGCGACGATCGGCAGCCTTACGGGATTGTTGTTTGACGATACGGAAATCAGCTACAGCTTCACGGCGAATCTGGGTTCGTGCCAATATCGCAAGATTCTGGACAACAGCTTCCCGCGCACACTGACTCCGTTTACCCGCGCCATCCCGGCGGGCCGCACGGGCTGGATGAAGTTCTGGCGATTTGAAGACGGGGCGTTGATCGGTTCACAGATCAACTTCAACCCGAATACCAACGCCAGTTCCGCTGCCTTTAGTTCAGGGCACAACCTGCACGCGCTGACTTTGACCGACAAGGCGGAAATCATCGTGCCGGTCTTTATCCCTACGTGCTAGACGACCGAATACAAACCGCTGGTTCTGATTGAACGAGCACTTCGACGAAAGGCCAGGGCATAACTCCCTGGCCTTTCGTGTTTAGGAAGATTGCGAGAATGACAAAAATACTGCTGGTTCTGCTGGGCGGAGCCATTGGAACCGGGTTCCGATTTGGCGTGGTCAATCTGGTCGCATACCTGCTTCGCCAGCCGCCGAAATACCCTCTTGCCACATTTATCATCAACCTTACGGGCAGCTTTGTGATCGGTTTTCTGGCGGAATTGTTCGATGCGCGAATGCCTGTGTCGCCGGAATTGCGCGCGATGTTACTGGTTGGAGTGCTGGGCGGATACACGACCTTTTCCAGCTTCTCGCTCGAAACCCTGAACCTGATCCGAGACAACCAACCCGGAGCGGCGTTTCTGTATTCGGCAGGCAGCGTCCTTTTGGGATTGATAGCAACCTGGCTGGGCGTGCAGTCAGTGCGAATGATATGACTGGCATGATTCAATCTTCTTCCGCTATCGCCCGCCGAAGCCGCCTCATGGTAATCTGACGCCCGCGAAAGCGTTCCCGCTAAATCAAAATCAACAACAGGAGCAAGGCAAATGTCAGGTTCATCTCCGATGACCATTCTCTGTATTACAAGCTATGTTAAAGGGCAGGAGTTTTTGCGTGAAGCCAAACGTCAGGGCTGGCACGTGATCTTGCTGACGAAAGAAGAGTTGAAGGATGCCGATTGGCCGCGCGATTACATAGACGAATTTTTCCTGATGCCAGATCTGACCAATCGCCAGCACATGATCAATGCGGTCAGCTATCTGGCGCGAGCAAACGACATCAACCGAGTGGTCGCGTTGGATGAATTCGATATCGAAATGGCCGCCACCTTGCGTGAACATATGCGTGTGCCCGGAATGGGCGAAACGACCAGCCGATATTTCCGCGACAAACTGGCGATGCGCATGCGCGCGCTGGACAAAGGCATTCGCGTCCCGGAATTTTGCCACGTGCTGAACCATGAAAAACTGCGTGTATACACCTTGCGTGTTCCGGCTCCGTGGGTGATGAAGCCGCGTTCGTCGGCTTCGGCCATTGGCATCATCAAAGTCCACACCTCGGACGAACTGTGGCAGATCGTCCATCAACTGGGAGACGACCAGTCGAATTACGTGTTGGAGCAGTTCGTTCCCGGCGAAGTTTTCCATGTGGATTCGATCATTGAAGACAAAAAAGTTCTGTTCGCAGCCGCCAGCGGATACGGCGCGCCGCCAATGAACGTCGCTCATGACGGGGGCATCTTCACCACTCGGTTGTTGCCGCGAAAGTCCAAAGACGAAAAAGACTTGCAAAAAATCAACAAGGAAGTCATCAAACATTTGGGGTTGGTGCGCGGAGTGACGCACGCCGAATTCATCAAAGGCAAAGCCGACGGCAAGTTTTACTTTCTGGAAATCGCCGCTCGCGTTGGGGGAGCCAATATCGCCGAAACCGTCGAAGCCGCCACCGGGCTGAATTTGTGGGCCGAATGGGCCAAAGTGGAAACGGCGACGAAGGAAAATCCTTACGAGCTGAAAAAGCCAAACGATCTATATTCCGGCATCATCGCTTCGCTGGCGCGGCAGGAATGGCCGGACACGTTTGAATACACCGACCCGGAAATCGTTTGGCGCATGAGCAAACATCATCACGCCGGATTGATCGTCGCCTCCAAAGACCCTGCGCGCATTGAAGAGTTGCTGAATTCGTACATCGAGCGTTTTTACCAGGACTTTCACGCCAGTGTGCCGCTGCCGGACAAACCGACATCGTAAAACTCCGATCAGAGTTCCGCCTTCAGGCGGCCAAAATGAGGAATTGAAATGAAGAAATCGTTTTTGTCGTTGTTGCTCATTTTCGCGTTGACCGTTTCCGCTCCGCTAAACGCGCTGAGTCAGGATCCGGCCCCGCAGCAACAAACGCCGCAAGTGGCCATTCGCTCCACTGAAGTGTTGCTGGACGTGGTGGTCAAAGATAAAAAAGGAAAGTTCGTCAAAGACATCAACGCCGCCGACCTGGAAGTGTTTGAAGACGGCGCGAAACAGCAAATCGAATCGTTCCGGTTGGTCACACGCTCTTCAACGGCCAAACCCGAAGCGGAAAAAATCGAAAAGAAAGAAGCTGCTCCCGCCGCAGCGCCTGCTCCCGCTGGACAAGCGATCAAGCTGGCTTCGGGCGAAAACGACATCGGAGTCAGCGCCATCGCATTGGTCTTTGACCGTCTTTCGGCGGACGCGCGCAAACGCGCACACGATTCGGCGATGACCTACGTCGGCGAAGCCACTCGGCCAAATGATTTTCTGGGCGTATTCAACATTGATCTGTCGCTGAAAGTTTTGCAGAACTACACGACAGACAATGGGTTGATCCGCGCCGCGATAGATAGAGCGGGATCGAGTTCGTCCGCGTCCTTCAATTCCCAGGCGGAACAGGCGCGCAGCCAAAACCAGCGTATCTCAGAGTTGAGACAGCAGGTGTCTTCCTCCGAATCCGCAGCAGCAGCGGCAGGAGCTTCCGGCAACGCCGCTGGCGCTGGTGCGGCGGGCTCTGCAGCCGGCGCAGCCTCCGTGGATCTTCAATTCGCCGAAATGACCCGGCGCACACTGGAAACCTTTGAAGTGCTGGAACGCGACCAACAAGGTTACGCCACGTCGAACGGCCTGCTTGCCGTCGTCAATTCCATGCGCAATCTGCCCGGACGCAAAGCGGTGGTGTTCTTTTCCGAAGGCCTGTCCATTCCACCCAATGTCGTTCAGCATTTCCGTTCGGTCATCAACCAAGCCAACAAATTAAACGTTAGCATCTATTCGATTGATGCCGCCGGGCTTCGCGCGATCAATCCGAATCAGGAAGCCCGCGACGAAATCAACGCGCTCGGTCGCCGTCGCGTGGATGCGGATTCCATGCGTCCCGAAACCGGCAGACCGATGACCGCCATGCTGGAACGCAACGAAGACCTGATCAAACTCAACCCGCAAAGCGGCCTGACTCAGTTGGCCATCGAAACCGGTGGTGCCTTTATCGGCGACACGAACAATGTGGGCTTGCGATTGCGTCAAGTGGATGAGGACTTGCACACCTATTATCTGGTCAGCTATGTGCCGACCAATCAAAACATTGACGGCAAGTTCCGCCAGGTTTCAATCAAAACCAAACACGACGATTGGGATGTCCAAACGCGCAAAGGCTATTTCGCCGTCAACGCCACGGGATACGTGCCGATGTTGTTTTACGAATCCTCCGCGCTGGCCGCGTTGAACAATCCGAATCTGGCGAATGCATTTCCCATCCGAATGCAAGGCTTCAGCTTCCCTGAAACGGGGCGCAAACTTCGGACAATAGTGGAAGCAGCCATTCCAGCCAATGCTTTTACCTTTACGGAAAACCACGAAAAGAAAACCTTCAGCACAGACTTCACGATCCTGGCGTTGATCAAAGACCAGTCCAAACAAGTCGTCGCCAAACTCAGTCGGCAATATGTTTTGAATGGTCCGCTGGACAAAGTGAACGCCACGCGCAACGGACAAGTCCTGTTTTATCGCGAAGCCGAATTGCCTCCGGGTTTGTATGAGATCGAAACTGTCGCGCACGATGCGCCCAGCGGCAAAGCCAGCGTCAAACGTTCGGTGATCGAAATTGCGGACCCGGACGAAAGCACTTTGCGCCTGAGCACGATCAGCTTGATTCAACGCGCCGAACCGATTCCTGCCGGACAAAAGAACGACAGCGTGTTTCAGGTCAGCGATTTGATGATTTATCCCAACCTGGGCGAAGCCTTCAAAAAATCCGCGACCAAACAGATGGGATTTTTCTTCGTCGTGTACCCGGCAAAGGGAATGAGCGTGAATCCCGAATTCACGCTGCAAATCAAACAAGGCGCCAACACCATCGCCAACCTTCCGTTGAAGCTTACGGCTCCCGACGCGCAAGGCCGCATCGCCTACGCCAGCGCGTTGCCGATTGAAAGCCTGAACCCCGGAAGCTATTTCCTGAAGGTCGCCGTGAAGGACGGAAGCAATTCCGTTAGCCGCGCAACACAATTTACGATTGAACCGTGA
>DAOMFR010000242.1:1889-7053 GCA_035429885.1 Blastocatellia bacterium | reverse complement strand
GCCAGACGCTCAGCCGTGCCGACGGACGCTTTGATCTGGCCGTCAATGGCGGCGGAGTGCTGAACCTGCAATTCGACAAAGTTGGGTATATGACGTTGCAGCGGACGTTCGACGTGCCATGGCAGGAATACTGCACCGTGGCCGAGGTTGTGTTGATGGGGTATGACTCCAACGTTACGTTCATTGATCTGCTATCAAACACTCCGATCCAGGTCGCGCAAAGTTCCACAAACACTGATAGTTCCGGCACGCGGCGTACCACGTTTTTCTTCAAACAGGGAACGACGGCAACCATGACGTTGCCCGGCGGAGCGATGGTTGGGCTGGACAAGTTGCACGTGCGCGGAACCGAATTCACCGTTGGCGCAAACGGTCCGAACGCAATGCCGGGCGATTTGCCTGCGACCAGCGCTTACACTTACGCTGCCGGATACACGATTGACGAAGCCGTTGCAGCCAGCGCGATTGAAACCACGTTCAGCCAGCCGGTGGTTCAGTACAACGAAAACTTTTTGAATATCCCCGTGGGCACAAATGTGCCTTCGGGGTTTTACGATCTGCAGCAGGGAATCTGGAAGCCTTCAACCAACGGGCGCATTGTCAAAATCCTGTCGGTCAGCGCCGGGCAAGCCAATTTGGATGTGAATGGAAACGGCGTGCCCGCGACTGATCCTGAATACGTCGCGCTCGGCATTGACGCGGCGGAACGGCAGCAACTTGCCATCAGTTTCAGCGTCAACCAATCGCTGTGGCGCGTGCCGTTAAATCATTTCTCTGCTTGGGATTCCAATTTCGGTTTTGGGCCACCTGCAGGAAGCGGGCCACCGAATGGTGGATCGGCGTCCGGAGGTAGTAATGGCCCAGCAGGCAGCAGCGGCGGCGGGTCAAGTGGCGGTCCCGGCGGTGGCGGACCAGGCAGTGGTCCTGGTGGTGGCGGTCCAGGTGGCGGCCCAAGTGGCCCAGGCGGTGGCGGTTCAGGCGGCGGCCCTGGAGGAGGGCCTGGCGGTGGAGGTCCCGGTGGCGGTGGGCCGGGTGGTGGTGGCAATGGCGGCGGCGATTCGAACAGCGATAACAGCAGCAGTGAATGTGAAGGCTGTATCCTGGGTATGGAGGATCAGCGGCTGAGCGAAGAACTCAGCGTCACCGGCACGAAGTTCTTCCTGCGTTACGACAGCACACGACCGCACGGCAACGTCAGCAAGTACACAGCGACCATTCCACTGAGCGGCGCAACGCTACCTGGCCCGCTCAAACGCATCGAACTGACGGTGAGCATCGCGGGGCAAACACAGGTTTCCACGTTTCCGGCGCTGCCTAATCAAATCACCAGTTTCACCTGGAACGGCAAGGATGCGTATGGCCGTGATGTGCAAGGCCAGCAGGAATTGTTGATTGACATCGGGAATGTGTACGACGGGACTTATCAGAACGTCGCCAATTTTGGGTACAACGGAAATGGAGTGCCAATCACAACAAACACGCGACAGGAAATCATCATTCATCGCCGCCAACGATTGCTGCTGGGCACGTTTTCCGCGCCGCCTCAATCGTTGGGCGGCTGGGCGTTGAACGTGCATCACGTGTATGACCCGGTTGGCCAGAAACTTTACGAAGGCAATGGCAAACAGCGCAACGCGCAAACCGTCAGCAATGTGATCAATACCTTTGCGGGTGGCTTGTCGGGCTTTTTGGGTGATGGCGGACCCGTTAGCGGAGCACGGTTCAAGTGGCCGGGCGGATTAGGATTTGCGCCAGATGGCAGCATCTACGTTGCGGATACGGGCAATTCGCGAATTCGGAAAATCGCGCCCAACGGCACGGTCACGACGTATGCCGGCAACGGGAATACCTGCAATCCCTCAAACTTTCCCTGCGGAGACGGCGGCTCTGCGCTTAACGCCGAATTCGGCGGTGTGATTCGCGTGGCAGTGGCGCGCGACGGCAGCGTGTACATCGGCGGTGGACGCAACCTCTGGCGCGTGACGACAGACGGCATCTTTCATCGCGTGGCGGGGTTGGCGCTGGATGGGTTCAGCGGCGACGGTGGCCAGGCGCGCAACGCGCAAATTAGCGGAGCCACGCGTTTTGCGCTGGCGGCGGACGGCAGCGTTTACTTGAGCGACATGCTCAACCAACGCATCCGCCGCATTGATCCCAACGGCATAATCTCGACGATTGCCGGAACTGGCACGGCGGGGTTCAGCGGCGATGGCGGTCAGGCGTCACAAGCGCAACTCAATTTCCCTGGCGACATCGTGGCCTCGCCCGACGGCAACGTGTATTTCATAGATCAGGATAACAACCGCATTCGCCGCATCGCGCCGGACGGCACGATTTCGACTTACGCTGGCACAGGTGTCTTTGGCGCTTCGCCGGACGGATTGCCGGCGTTGCAAACCAATTTTGTCTTTCGCGCAAGTAATCAGATCGAAGCCAGTTCGATGTCGCTTGCGCCCGACGGTTCGCTTTACGTGGTTTCATACGCAAACTTTACTGGCGGGCGCGTTCGTCGCATCTCGCCCGATGGCATTGTGACGGGCATCGCGGGCAACGGCCAACCTGCCGCCAGGCCCAATGAAGGCGATCCGGCGCTGGCCGGTTCGATGCGGCTGTTAGCTTTGGGGCTTGCGCCTGATGGAGGGATCTATCAGGTTGGCGGTTTCACCCTCGATTTTGACGAAAGCCGCATCTGGAAAATCTCTCCGCCATTGCCCGGTTTCACCAATAACCAGATTGCCATTCCGTCCACTGAGGGTACGCAACTGTTCCGCTTCGATGCGGCGGGGCGGCATCTGGATACGGTCAGCACGCTGACCGGCGCGACATTGTTTTCATTTGCGTATGACAGCGCGGGACGGTTGATCACCGTGACCGATGGCGACAACAACGCCACAACGATTCAACGCAACGGCAGCGGACAGCCGACGGGCATTTTGAGTCCCTACAATCAACTGACGACGGTCACGCTGGATGCCAACGGTTTTTTGGCGACAATCACCAACCCGAACAACGAACAGTACCAGTTCACGTACAACGCGGCGGGCCAGATGCTGACCGCAACCGATCCGCGCAATTTCCAAAATACTTTCACCTACGAAGCAAATGGACGTTTGATGAAAGACGACGATCCGGCCACAGGCTTTCAAATGCTGACACGCACCGGCACGGATTTCGATTTCACCGTCACGCGCACTACATCGCTCAACCGGCAAACCGGTTTCCGTACGCAAATACTGGGCAATTTGGATCGCAACCGCAGCGTCATGTTTCCGGATGGGACGACGCAAACCTGGTTGCAGCGCATGGATGGCACAAGCCTGTTCACATCGCCAGATGGATCGCTCACGAATCAGGCATTGGGCGGTGACCCGCGCTGGAAATTGCAAGCGCCGCTGACGACAAGTCGAACCATCACAACCCCCGGCGCGCTGAATTACGGGCATAACTTCACCCGCGCCGTGACGCTGAATTCGCCCAATGATCCGTTGAGCCTGGCCACGCAAACCGACACGTTGAGTATCAACGGGCGAACTTTTACATCGGCCTTTACCAGCGCGACGCGCACATTGGTGAATAGCTCGCCGCTGGGCAGGCAAACAACGCGCGTGATTGATATGCAAGGTCGTTTGACCAGCGCGCAATTCGCCAACCTTAACGCGGTAGCAGCGACCTACGACGCGCGCGGACGTCTGGCGACCAGCGTCGCGGGCACGGGCCTGGAATCGCGCACCACCACGTTCGGCTACAACGTCGCCGGGTTCCTGGCTTCGATTACTGACCCGCTCAGTCGAGTGACCGGCTTCGGATACGACAGTGCGGGTCGCGTGAGCCAACAAACGCTGCCCGACACGCGCGTCATTGGTTTTGGGTACGACGCCAAAGGCAATCTGACTTCGCTGACGCCGCCGGGTCGCCCTGCGCACACCTTTACCTATTCGCCTGTGAATTTGCTGGCGTCGTATACCGCACCAGGCAATGTGACAACGACGTTCGGGTACAACCTGGATCGTGACCTGACAAACATCACGCGTCCTGACGCGCTGCAACTCAGCTTCGCGTATGACAGCGCGGGACGATTGCAGACCCTGACTGTGCCGAATGGGAATTACAGCTACGGTTACAGCGGAACAACGGGACGGTTAACGAGCATCATCGCGCCGGGCGGCGGCGTGCTCGCCTATCAATACGACGGTTTCCTGCCGACGCGCCAAACGTGGACGGGCGCGGTGGCGGGAAACGTCGCGCAGACTTTCGACAACAACTTCCGCGTCACGTCGCAGAGTGTGAACAACGCGAATACGATCAATTTCACATACGACAACGACAATCTGTTGACGGGCGCGGGCGCGCTCATGTTCACGCGCAATGCGCAAACCGGCCTCATCAGCAGCACGGCTTTAAGCAACGTCAGCGATACACGCACCTACAACGGCTTCGGCGAACTGGCCGGCTACAACGCGAAGTTCAACGCGGCGACGCTGTACGACTTGCAATTCACCTACGACAAACTGGGCTGCATCACGCAGAAGATTGAAACCATCGGCGGCGTGACAACGACGAATGTGTATGGGTACGACACCGCCGGGCGCTTGCAGACTGTCACACGCAACGGCGTTCTGATTGATACCTACAGTTACGACAGCAACGACAACCGCGCGAGTCTGAATCGCAGCGGCGTCGTGACCAGCGGGACGTATGACAATCAGGATCGCCTGACGCAATACGGCGCGGCGACTTATAGCTACACCGCGAACGGCGAATTGCAGAGCAAGACGGCGGGCGCCAACGTCACGCAATACGGCTATGACGTGCTGGGCAATCTGCGGACGGTGACGCTGCCGGATGCGACGCAAATCAGCTATGAGATTGACGGGCAGAATCGGCGCATCGGCAAGCGCGTCAACGGCACGCTCACGCAGGGCTTTCTTTACCAGGATCAGCTTGAACCGGTGGCGGAACTCGACGGCGCGAATAACGTTGTCAGCCGTTTTGTGTACGGCCATCGCCGCACGGCGCCGGAATACATGGTCAAAGGCGGAGTGACTTATCGCTTGCTGGTTGACCAAGTGGGCAGTGTGCGGCTGGTAGTGGACGCGGCGACGGGGACAATTGCCGAGCGGCTGGATTACGACGAATTCGGCGTAGTGACGTTTGACAGCAATCC
>DAOMFR010000242.1:0-1789 GCA_035429885.1 Blastocatellia bacterium | reverse complement strand
AGCCCGATGCGCCGCAGCAATTCCGCGAAGCGTGGGTCAGTTCGCAAAACGTCGAAGTTTGGCTCTATTTTCAACGAGACCAGATCGGCTTGTTGCTGGTCGGCGGCTTTTTGCAACCAGTCAAAGGCCGCGTCTTTTTCTCCCAGACGGGCATAAAGGCTGGCGATGATGTAAGGAGAAATGTGCCCCCAGTCTTTCAAAATCAAAGGCAGCAATTTTTGCGCTTCCCGTTGACGGTCTGACAGGGCGAAAACTCCTGCCTGCATCAGATTTTTGTACTTGGCATCGAGGGAAATCTGCATTGCCTCGTCATAACGCCCAAGCGCCAGATAGCATTTCGCCTGATTGAATCGCGCCCATTCATTGGCGGGATCAAGTTCCAGGGCTTTGGCTGCTTGCACCAGACAGCGGTCGGGTTGCTGCCAGTAGTGATAGGTTTCCGCCAGATTGTTGAGAAAGCCAGGGTTCAGCGGATCGAGCTCCCGCGCATGCAGATACTGGCGTTCTGCTTCGGCGAACTTTCCTTGCACCATCAACGTGTTCCCGTACCAGGCATGAGCGATGGCGTAGTTTGGATTGATCGCCAACGCCTGCTGCAAATAACGCTCGCCCGTCGCCCAGTCACGGTCGCTGAAGGCTGTCAACAAACCCAGCGCCGCATACGGCGCAGCCAGCGAGTCATCCAGCGCAATTGCTTTTAGCGCGCTTTCTCTCGCCTTTCCCGCCACGGAACGCGGTGGAACCAGCGAATTGACCTCCAATACGGTGTACGCTTCGGCAAGTCCCGCCCAGGCCAGGGGATAATCCGGGTCGGCGCTGATCGCCTGTTGATAAAACTCCGCCGCGGCTTTTGGGTCGCCTTTTACACGCCGGTCGCGTCCTTTCAGATAAGCTTCGTATGCCGTCAAATTAATGGTTCCGGGATGGTACTTCAGATCGCGACATAAAATGGTTTTCAAACTTTCCGCGACGCTACATCCAATTTCGTCCTGGGCGATCAGAATATCCTTTAGCGGACGCGTCAGGTCGCCAGTCCACAAAATCCGTGCGTCTTCTGTGCTGACCAGCCGCACCGTCACGCGAACGGTTTCGGCATCGCGGCGCAGGCTGCCTTCCAGCACGGCCGCCACGCCCAACCGCCGCCCGATTTCGCGCACGTCCGTTTCTTTTCCCTTGAAAGCAAAGGCAGAAGTGCGCGCGATGACCTTCAGGTCTCGGATTTTGCTAAGTTCATTGATCAGCGTTTCGGTTACGCCATCGCCGAAATAATCCTGCGACGCATTGCCTGACAAATTCTTGAACGGTAACACTGCAATGGAGCGAGTAGGCAGGGCATCGATTTCACGTTTGCTTTTGTCGCGGCTGAACATCAGCAACGAAGTGACAACCAGCATAGACAAGCCAAAGATCGAAACCATCTTTGTTCGGGGAGCGAGTTTCGGTAGTCGCGATTTCGGCTGCGAAGATGCCAGTTGCTCGACGGCTGTGAACATTGGAGCCGGATTATTGGTTTCCTCTTCAATAACGATTCGGACTCCGCTCAAGCTTTCCGCCTCGACAGCAGAAGTAGCTTTGAGCGATTCCGAAAATAGAGATTCCGCCCGAGCCTCAAACGGGCCGATGTACCGATAACCGCCCGAACGTCTGGTTTCGATGAATCGTGGCTGAGTTGCTTTGTCATTCAGCGCTTTGCGGATTGCGCCGATTGCCTTGCGCATCGAATCATCGTAAACATCGCGGCCTTCCCAGAATTGCTCCAGCAGTTCCGTGCGGCTGACTAATCGGTCGC
>DAOMFR010000241.1:0-7066 GCA_035429885.1 Blastocatellia bacterium | reverse complement strand
GTTTACCCTGCCTTGCGCCGTCTGGAAGATGCGGGCTTTGTCATTTCCAAATGGGAATCTCAGCAAGTGGCGCAAGCCGAACAGCGGCCAGCGCGCAAGTATTACGTCGTGACTCGCGACGGCAACGATGCTCTGTCCGAAGCGCGCAAACGATTCCGATTGCTGGAACAGACTGTGCCGCTGGCGACGGACAAACCCGCCAATCTAGCTGGCGGGTCCACCAAAGGTTCGTAAAGCTGGGAGAAACGCATGCGGGAATCAACCGAAACAGGTTTATGGGTGTGGATGATTCGGTTCATTGGCGTGATTGTGCCACGCAAGTTGCGCGCGGATTGGCGACAGGAATGGGAAGCGGAGTTGCGCTATCACGAAATGATGCTGGCCGACTGGAATCACCTGAATTGGCGAAACAAGCTTGATCTGTGGTGGCACAGTTTGGGCGCGTTCGTGGATGCTCTGTGGTTGCAACCCAAACGATTGGAGGACGAAATGTTTCAAGACTTGAAGTACGGATGGCGAATGCTGCTCAAACACAAAGGCTTCACCATTGTGGCGGTGATTTCCCTAGCGCTGGGCATTGGCGCGAACACGGCGCAATTCAGTTTGGTGGACACCGTGTTGCTGAGAATGCTGCCCGTGCACGAACCAGAGCGCCTGGTGTTATTTGAGTGGGAATCCGGTCGCGCGTTCCGAACCGGCGGCATGCGCGGCACCTTCATTGGCGGCACGCCGGGCAGACGAAACGCCTCCGTGTTTCCGTATAAGGTGATTCAGACATTGCAACAAGCCAGGACGGAAGCCAGCGAAAGCCCGCTCAGCGACCTATTCGCCTTTGCCCCGTTGTATCAGCTGACAGCCGTGGTCAATAACCAGGCGGAAATCATTCGCGGCCAGGCGGTCACGGGCGGATATTACAAAGGATTAGGCGTCCAACCAATTTATGGACGCGCCATCAGCGACGCAGACGACAACGTCGCTTCACCGCCCGTCGTCGTGCTCAGCCACCAATATTGGCAGGAACGATTTGCCGCAGATCCCAACGTCATCGGCCAGCAATTAAAACTGAACAACACACCGTTCACCATCATTGGCGTCACGCCTGCCGGGTTTACCGGAACGTTGCAAGTCAACGAACGTCCTGAGGTGACTGTGCCCATCAGTTTTGAACCCATCGTGCTGGGAGAAAATTCAGCTACAGGACGAAAAGACAATCGTGAATTGTGGTGGGTTCATTTGATGGGACGGTTGAAACCGGGAGCGACGTTTGACCAGGCGCGCGAAAGTTTAGCAGCAGCGTTTCAAGCGAAAGCACTGGAAATCATGCCGCCTCCGCGCAAAGACAATGAATCCGTCCAGATCGAATCCAAAGACTATCCGAACTTGAGCGCTCAAACTGGCGGACGCGGTTTGCTGGAAATTCGCAAGTTGTATTCGAGAACGATTTACGGATTGTTCGCCGTCGTCGTGATGGTGCTGCTGATTGCTTGCGCCAACGTCGCCAATCTGTTGCTGGCGCGCGCGGCGTTGCGCGGTCCGGAAATCAGCGTGCGATTGGCTGTTGGGGCGGGACGCTGGCGAGTGATTCGTCAATTGTTGACCGAAAGCGTGTTGTTGGCTGCCATCGGCGGAGTCGCAGGAATCCTCGTCGCGTACTGGGGCAAAAGCGCGCTGGCTGCGATGGCCACGCGAAACACCAGTTTTCTGCCCGAAGGCGTCGAACCCAGTTTGAGCTGGCGCGTGCTGGCATTCACGCTTGGGATTTCCCTGCTAACCGGAATCATCTTTGGAATGGCTCCGGCCTGGCGCGCGACGAAATCGGATTTGGCTGGTGGTTTGAAACAAAGCCGCCGCAGTTCAGGCCGCGTTTCGCGATTGAGCAAAGTTTTGATTGTCGCGCAGGTGGCGCTGTCCTTGTTGTTATTGACGGGGGCTGGGTTGTGCATTCGTTCGCTGACCAATTTGCAAAAGGTCAATCTGGGTTTCAACCCGGAAAATCTGCTGACCTTTTCCGTCAATCCGAAACAAGGTGGATACAAAGACGAACAGCTCACGCAATTTTTCAAACAACTGAGCGAACGGTTTGATGCGATGCCCGGAGTGCAATCAGCCACCTTCGCGTCCATTCCGCTGATCGCGCAAACTTCCTGGAACACAGACATTCTGTTGCCCGGCGAGACTGAAAAAACCGCGGGCGAACATATCGCCAATCGGCAATCCATCCGGGAAAACTATTTCACGACGATGCAAATTCCGCTGTTGATGGGACGCGCATTCACCGGGCAGGACACAATGCAAGCGCCCAAAGTCGCCATCGTCAATCAGGACTTTGTGCGCCAGTTCTTTCCGGACACGAGTCCGATCGGCAAACGCGTTCGGGAAAGTGACAGCAAGGACGAAGTGGAAATCATAGGCATCGTCGGCGACCACAAATACAACAGCCAGCGCGAAGACATAGAGCCGTTGATGTATACGCCGTGGCAACAAGCTTCAGACCCATTTGGCGGCATGTATTTCGCCCTGCGCACCACCAGCGAACCAACGGCATTCACCGCCGCTGTGCGCCAAACCGTCAAAGACATGGATTCCAGCCTGCCCGTGACGGAGGTCCGCTCTCAAAAAGCGATTTCTGATGAAACGCTGTCGCAGGAACGCCTGTACGCGCGACTGTTAAGCTTTTTCGGATTGCTGGCATTGGCCTTGGCAGCGATTGGTTTGTCCGGTGTGCTGGCGTATTCCGTTGCGCAGCGAACCAACGAAATCGGCATTCGCATGGCCTTGGGCGCTCAGCCGGAAAACGTGTTGCGAATGGTGATCTGGCAAGGGTTGAAGCTGGTATCGCTAGGATTGATCTTAGGCACTGGCGGCGCGTACGCCATCAAACGGTTGATGGCCAGCCAGTATTACGGTCGCGGAACCTGGCAGCGGGAAATGGCCGAACTGCTTTACAACGTTCGCAGTCTTGATCCGGTTTTGTTTGGAACCATCGCCGGGCTGTTGTTGTTGGTCGCACTGCTGGCGTGTTGGCTGCCGGCTCGCCGCGCGGCGCAAGTAGACCCGTTGATTGCGCTTCGTCACGAATAGCAAAACCTTGCGCTCAATTGGACTGCTTCTGTTGCAAACAATTGGCCCTTGTCAGAATTTGGGTTCGTCTTTACCTTGGCGGCGTTTATTTCAACCACTGCGAGGCAAATGATGACCGAACCCAAATTTCTGACGACGGAAGAACTGCACGCGGGCTTGTTGGCAATCCGCCAATCTCCTGAAAATCATGGCGAATTGAAATTGATTGTTCGCCGCCCGGAAATCAACGCGCGCGAAATTCTGACCGAAGCCGAACTCAGCACTGAAGAAGGACTGGTGGGCGACACCTGGAAAGTCCGGAAAAGTTCGCGCACCGCCGATGGATCGCCACATCCGGACATGCAGCTCAATATCATCAATTGGCGCGCCATTATGCTGATCGCCCAGGATGAATCCCGCTTCCCCTTGGCTGGCGATCAACTTTTTCTGGACATGAACCTGAGCAAGGAAACCCTTCCCGCCGGAACGCGACTCGCCCTCGGTTCCGCCATCATCGAAGTCACTGCCCAACCGCACACCGGCTGTAAAAAGTTCGTCGAACGATTCGGCTTGGACGCCATGAAATTCGTCAACTCGGAAGTCGGACGCGAGCTGCAACTGCGCGGCATCAACGCCCGTGTTATTCAGCCAGGAATCATCCGCACCGGCGACCGTGCAATCAGAATCTGACCTCTTCCTCAATCCCAAACCGAACCTCTGATTCAGTACAGGGGAGCGGTAGCGACCTGGTCATCGCCTATACACAATGCCAAGTTCAACCTGCCTGAAACTGTCCGACAAGCTGCCAGCTTGTCAGACAGCGCTTGCACAGAAAAAATGCTTTACCACGATTGACACAGAATAGTTGTGCGGCTATATGTGGCAAAACAACATATGGAGATAACTGGTATGCTCGACAAGGAAGTGAAACGCGGCAGCACGGAAATGTTGATTCTGGCTCTGGTCGAAGATCGTCCGCGTCACGGATATGAAATCGCCAAACTAATTGAAGAGCGCTCGGACGGCGTGCTGCAATTTCATGTCGCCTCGCTCTATCCCTTGCTCTATCGGCTGGAAAAGCGCGAACTGATCAAAGGCACTTGGGTGGAAAAAGCCGGACAAAGGCGAAGACGCTTTTACAAACTGACAGCGCAAGGCAAGAAAGTACTGAACGAACAACGGCAAACCTGGTCGGACTTTTTCGCGGCCCTGGATCGCGTCGCCAAAATCACCCCTGCATAAGCTATGGAACCAAAATGGCCTCACATCGTGCGAGAGCGGCTGGCAGCGTTGCGGTTGCCGCCCGAACGAGAAATCGAAATCGTCGAAGAATTGGCACTGCATTTGGAGTCGCTTTACGAAGACGCACTCGCCGACGGCTTGTCGCCAACGGAAGCCGAGGCGCGCGCGGTGCAAAGTTATGACTGGCGGCTGTTGGAATGTGAACTGAGCCGTGTTGAACGGTTAATGGATTCGTCTTGGTCACCTGCAAAACCTGCCACAAAAGGAGGAAACCTTATGGCCACACTGTTTCAGGATTTTCGCTTCGGATTGCGCATGCTCGTCAAACAGCCGGGCTTCACGTTGGTAGCTCTGCTCACATTGGCGCTGGGCATCGGCGCGAACACGGCTATTTTCAGTGTCGTCAATGCCGTGCTGTTTCGATCGCTTCCTTTCCCCGAAGCTGAGCGGTTGATATTTGTGGGACAGTCATTCCGTGGCGTAGGTCCAGCAGGATCAGGCGAACCCAAGTTTTTATTCTGGCACGAGCAGGCTCAATCGTTCGAAGCAATGGCTTGTTATTCAGGCTATGGCGGCGCACGCGGCAATTTGTCAGGCGGCAATGAAGCGGAGTATGTGCGTGGCCTGCGCGTCTCCCAAGAATTCTTCCGCGTTTTCGGCGTGGCTCCTGCGCTGGGGCGAGCCTTCACCAAAGCTGAAGACACTCCGGGCGGCGAGCGAGTCGCAATTTTGAGCGATGGATTGTGGCAACGTCGATTCGGCGGGCGACGGGATTTAATTGGTCAGACGCTGCTGTTCAACGATCAACCTGCGACGGTGGTTGGGATCATGCCGGCGGGGTTTCGTTTTGGTTCTGGCGTTGACCTGTTCGTGCCGATGCAGGCGCGCGCGGGAGCAAACGTGGATCCCAACGCAGAAGTCGTCGGCAGACTGAAACCCGGTTCGACTCTCGAACAGGCCAGAGCCGAATTGCAATTGATCGCCGAAAACTTCCGTGCCGGTCACCCCAATGAAATGCACGAAGGCGAAAGCATTGCTGCGCGGCCTTATCAGGAAATGTTCACGGCTCCACTAAAACCATATTTGTGGATGTTGATGGCGGCAGTCGGATTGTTGCTGTTGATTGCCTGCGCCAACGTCGCCAATTTGCAGTTGGTGCGCGCTTCGGCGCGGCAGCGTGAAATTGCCGTGCGATTGGCCTTGGGTGCGGGTAATGGACGAATCGTGCGCCAACTCGTCACCGAAGGATTGTTGTTGGCTCTAGTTGGCGGAACGATGGGTGCACTGCTGGCTTTCTGGGGAACGGGTTTGCTGGTGACAGCGTTACCTGAGGGATTGCTGCCGGGTCAGTTGATCGAAATCAAAATGGATTGGCGCGTGCTGTTGTTTGCGTTTGGCGCAGCCGCCGGAACCGGATTGCTGTTCGGGTTAGCTCCGGCGTGGCAAGCTCGGCAGGTGGATGTGAATTCCGCGCTGAAAGAGGGGAGCAACAAAGGCAGCTCTCCGCGCAACCGGTTGCGCGGAGCCTTGGTGATCACCGAAGTCGCGCTTTCGTTGGTGCTGCTGGTGGGAGCCGGATTGTTAACGCGCACCTTCGCCAATCTGATTGGAGTCGAACCGGGATTTGATCCGCACAATGTGCTGACGTTTCAAACGGTGCTGGACGGCCCGCGATACAACACAACTCAAAAGTCCGCTGCGTTTTATCGCGACGCGCTGGAACGCATACGCAGTTTGCCCGGCGTCGAATCGGCAGCCGTCATCAACAAATTGCCGCTCGACTGGCAATTCAATATGCCGGTCAGCTTTTCAGATCAGCCGGACAACATTGAAAGCGTGCAAGTTCGCATGGTTTCGCCGGATTACTTTCGCGTGATGAAAATTCCGTTGACGCAAGGCCGCGCATTTACGGATAACGACAATGACGCTTCGCAATCCGTCGCCATCGTTAATGAAGCGTTCGTGCGCAAATTTTTCGACGGACAAAATCCGTTTGCCCGGCAACTTACCATCGGCCGTAAGACCAATGACCAGGCACGACAGATCGTTGGGATAGCCGCGGATGTAAAACAAATGGGATTGGACAGTCCTGCCCTGCCAACAGTGTTCGCTCCGATCCCGCAATTTCCTGACAAATTGATGGCGGTTGTTCGCACCTTCACACCAGCATATTTCACCATTCGCACTTCAGCAGCACCACGAAGTGCTGTCGAAGCGATCAAACGCGAACTAGCGGCGATTGATCCGACACTGGCGATGTCGCGAATCTCAAGCATGGAAGAAATCGCGGCAAATTCCATTGCGCAAGAGCGATTCAACATGCTGCTGGTCGGTTTGTTCGCCTGCCTGGGACTGTTGCTGGCCAGCGTAGGAATTTACGGCGTCGTGTCGTATTCCGTCGCTCAACGCACAAACGAGCTCGGCATCCGCATCGCGCTGGGAGCCCAAAGCGCAGACGTCATCAAACTGATTCTGCGACAAGGTTTGGGGCTGGCGCTGGCAGGTGTCGCGCTGGGCACGACAGTTTCGATTGGTTTGACGCGCTGGATCAAAAGCTTTTTGTTCGGCGTCGGCCCAAATGATCCGTGGACGTTTGTCGCTGTGGCGCTGTTACTGACAGTCATCGCCTTGCTGGCTTGCTGGATTCCGGCGCGTCGAGCGACAAAAGTGGATCCGCTGAGGGCTTTGCGACACGAATGACAAGAGACTAAATCCGACATTCAAAAAATCAGTGCGCTCGCATCTGGCAGCAAGCTTGCTGCCA
>DAOMFR010000240.1:4320-7072 GCA_035429885.1 Blastocatellia bacterium | reverse complement strand
TGGCGCGGCTGCCGTTTTCGCGCGAAGAAGCCGACACCATTTTGTCATTCGCGCCGAATGGAAAAGGGTTCAAGGCGCTGAGCTTCGCCGCCAATCGAACGACCGCGACCAGCTCCGAACTGGCTCAATACCGCATCGTTCACTTCGCTACTCACGGATTGCTGAATAGCGAACACCCGGAACTTTCCGGGTTGGTGTTTTCGCTGGTGGACGAATCTGGGAAATCGCAAGACGGTTTTTTGCGGCTGCACGAGATTTACAACTTACGATTGTCTGCCGATTTGGTTGTGCTGAGCGCCTGCCAGACTGCGCTAGGCAAACAGATCAAAGGCGAAGGCGTGGTCGGATTAACGCGCGGCTTTATGCACGCGGGAACTCCGCGCGTGGTGGCCAGCTTGTGGCAGGTCAACGATCTGGCGACGGCGGAATTGATGAAACTGTTTTACCGGGGAATGTTGAAAGACGGCCAGCGACCGGCAGCCGCGTTGCGGGCGGCGCAACTGGAATTGATGAAACAAAAACGTTGGGCGTCACCGTATTTTTGGGCGGCGTTCACGCTGCAAGGCGAGTGGCAATAATTTCTTTTCGTATAGGCTGAAAGCTTTTGCCTTTGTTCCGTTAGGGGATTTGAGAACGTCAGCCCGTAGCGCCACGGACCCTGTATTGATTGTTATCACTTGAGAAGGAGAAAAGTATGATTTCAAACCGCATTCGCCTGGTTCTGTTCATTGGCATTTTGCTCATCGCCTTGATTCCCGCTGCCGCGCAAACCAACCAAGAATTGAAAGAAGAAAGCCGAACGATCACCGTTCACAGCAGCTTGCCGCCGT
This sequence comes from Blastocatellia bacterium, assembly GCA_035429885.1. Taxonomy (GTDB): domain Bacteria; phylum Acidobacteriota; class Blastocatellia; order RBC074; family RBC074; genus RBC074. The sequence goes on along the minus strand of DAOMFR010000240.1, from coordinate 6,242 downwards.
ATCAACTGCGCCTGGTTCCCAGCAACGCGCCCCCGACCAATGACCGCGCTCGCGTCGGACAAATCATTATCACTCGACAAGGCGACGACAAACCGCTGCAAACACTGGATTCCATTTCGGAAAGCGGCGCGGATATTTTTCTATCGTTTTTCCGAGTCGAAGACATCAACTTCGATGGTTATCTGGACATTGCTGCGCCCATCGGACACGGGGCCAAATGGATGAGTTTCAATTACTGGGTGTTCGACGCGAAGTCCGGCAAGTTTATCTCCAACGCGTTGACCAAACAGTTGCGCGGTTTGAGTTGGAATGAAATGACTCTGTCGCCGAAAGATCGAACCATTCACGTCACGCATTTGAATCTTGGCGGCGAAGGCACTTGGGTAGGAGAAGTGTACAAGCTGGAAAACAATCAATTGCGGGTCGTCGCGGTGGAAAAATTGGTTCCGGCTGGGAAAGACAAACCCAACGAATTTATCCCCAAGCGATTCAAGCCAACGGCAGCTGAGTTGCGAAGCTTTCCTCCAAAGGAACGTTTCTGAAAGCCAGGCGTCAAATTTGATCGAGGATGAGTTTGGCAATGGTCAGATAGATCAGCAGGCCTGTTGCATCCACCAGAGTCGTAATCAGCGGCGCGCTGAGCACTGCCGGATCCACGCCGAAGCGGTGGGCGGCAATCGGAACCAGCGAACCGACGGTGGTTGACCAGACGCAGATCACCAGAATCGTCGTGGCAATTGTCACCGCCAGATGCCAATCGTGCGTCACCCAGTACGCCTGGCCAAACGCGACGCAACCAATCAGCAAACCGACCAACAGCCCCGTAGTAGATTCGCGCAAGGCCACACGCCAAGCATGTTTGACGCCGATTTCTCCCAACGACAGGCTGCGAATGACGGTCATGACGGTTTGCGCTCCGGCATTGCCGCCCGTGCCGATCAACAGCGGAACGAAAAAGTTCAGCGCAACGACGGCCGCCAACTCGCTTTCAAACGTGTGCAGAACTTTGCTGGTCAACGTTCCGGCGACGAACAGAAACAGCAACCAGCCGATGCGCTTCCGCACGACGCGCAAAATCGGGTTGTCGAAGTAGGGCTTGTCCAATGCGCCGGGTTCGACGCCCGCCATGCGCAAAATGTCTTCGGTTTGCTCTTCGATTAGAACGTCAACCACATCGTCCACAGTGACAAACCCGACGACGCTGTTGTCATGTTGCAGCACGGGCACAGCCAGCAAATTGTATTTGGCAATTTTCTGCGCGACGGATTCCTGATCTTCGTCTGCGAAAACAGTGACCGGCTTGGGGCGCATGACTTTGGTAATCGGCTGCTCCATTTCCGCCATCACCAGATCGCGCAAACTGACTGCTCCGAGTAAATGCCCGTTCGCAGGATCAAGCACGTAACAAGCGTAAATGGATTCTTTTTCGCGCGCGACCGACCGAATGTGCCGGAGCGCGTCGCTGACTGTCATTCCCGGCTCCAGCCGCACGAATTCGGTGGTCATGATTCCACCGGCGGTGTGTTCTTCGTAACTGAGCAGGTGTTCGAGTTCGGCTTTGACTTCGTTGCTGACTTTGGCCAGAACGCGGCGGCGTTCAGTCAGCCCCATTTGTTGAATGATGTCGGTGCGTTCGTCGGCTGAGAGTCCTTCCAAAATCATGGCGGCGCGCGTCGGATCAAGCTTTTCCAGAACTGCGCCACGTCTGGACATTGTAGGCTGATCAAACAGCTCTATGGCGCGCGGCACGGGCAACATCAGCATAACGGTCGCCGCTTCGATCAGCTTCAACTGATTCAGCAGTTCAACCAAATCTTCCGGAGCCAGATCGGCGACTTGTTCGCTGATGCCAACAAAGCTTTCGTCAAGGCGGAGATTGATCCTCTCGCGGAGTTGTTCTACTGTCGCCATCCATCACCTCC
>DAOMFR010000240.1:0-4220 GCA_035429885.1 Blastocatellia bacterium | reverse complement strand
TCCCATTTCTTTTTCAATTCGTTGAGCAGATCAACAAAGCGCAAATCGCAGCGCAAATTGTCGAAGCGATTGTTGTCGGCAAACAGCGGATAATTTTCATTGCCGAGCGCGACGGCTTTCTTGATCCATTCAATGGCCTGGTCGCGATTGTTTTCCATGGCGTAAAGTGATGCCAACCAAACGGCGACATCGTGATCGGCGGCGGCGGTTTCTTTCACCTGATCGGTAATTAAAGCAAGCGCTTCGTCGCGTTTTCCGCGAGCGCTCAAACACCACGCCATGACAATTTGCAACGGATCAAAGTGCGGGTTCTGGCGCAACACCTCTTCGGTGATTGCCTGACAGCGATCAATTTGGCCTTGGTTGAAATAGGTAATCGCCAGAAAGGTTTTGATCAACGGATGATCGGGTTCAGCCGTGCGACCTTTTTCCAGTTCGGCGATGGCGCGGTCATATTCGTGACGATACATGTACAGCCGCCCGCGATTGTAACTGGCAATGACCACATCGCGCGGGTTCAGTTCCAGCAGCTTGTCATACTGTTTCAACGCTCGGTCATACAACCCGTTCAGCCGGTATAACATTCCGGCGATGATGAACACGGTCGGGTCGTGCGGAGCTTCGCGGCGCGCATCGGCCAGCGTAGCCAAAGCCTTCTCCTTCTCGCCTTTATTCAGATAGACGTACACCATTTGCAACCGCGCTCCGGCAATCTTCGGGTCAAGTTCCAGGGCGCGCATCAGCGAAGCTTCAGCTTTGTCAAAATAAAACTGGCCGCCATATCCTTGTCCGTGGTGAACCAGACAGCGTCCCAGCGTGTAATGCGCGCGAGCAAAATTCGGATCCAGGCGGACGGCTTCCTCCAACATCTTGATCGCCACGTCCAAATCCTGGTCGTTGAAACTGTGAGAAATGTATTTGAACAGCAGATCGCGTCCGCGCAGATAAAACTCGTAAGCTTCTGTGTTGTTGGTCAACGGCTTTTCCAGTTTCTGCTGCTCTTCGTCGGTCAACTTCAGCTTCAATCCGGCGATGACGCGTTCGGCAATGGTGTCCTGAATCTTGAGCAAATCATCGGCGGCCAAATCAATTTTGTCGCTCCACAAAATTTCGCCGCTTTCCGTCGTCTGCAATTGCGTCGTCACACGGAAGCGGTTGGCGGCTTTGATAAAACTGCCAACCAGAACAGTGCTGACAGCCAGTTCTTCGCCGACTTGGCGCGGTTCGATGTTCTGCCCGGCGTAACGCGCAATGTATTGCGATGGCCGAACAACCAGCGAACGCAGATGCGCCAGCTCCGCGATCAATCCGTCCGCCAGCGAGATTTCATAAAAATTGTCTTCGGCATTGCCCGAAAGATTTTTGAACGGCAGCACGGCGATAGTGCGTTTGCTTTCCGTTCCCCAAGTGCGCGGACGCGATGTCGCCCCAGCACTGTTGCTTAAACTGTTCGGGCTGGAACTGGTCTGGGTTGAAGCCGATTGGCTGGACGAAGGCGGCTCAGGGGTTGGTTGATACGGCTGTTTTGGCGGCGCTTGGCTGTTGCCCGTTTGGCCATTGCGCTTTCTGCCAAAGAATCCCCCTCCGCCGAACACTTTGCCCAGCGCTCCGCCCAATTTCCACGAAGTTCTGGCGCGCTGCGGCGCAACCGCATTGCTTCCCAAGTCATAGGCTGAAGCCGCCTCACCGGTCAATTCGCGCATCTGCGCTTTCAACTCTTCGAACATATCGGCCATTGTCGAAAACCGATCTTTCGGATTTTTGGCCAGCGCATGATCAATGATCGCTTGCAGATGATCGGGCGCAGTGGGGCAATCGTCACAAATCGGGTCCGGTTCGGCGTTGATGACCGCATGCAAAATTTCAATCCGATGGCGACCGGTGAACGGTTGATGACCAGTGACCATTTCATACAGCAACACGCCCAGACTGAACACATCCGTGCGATGATCCACGCGCTCCCCGGCAGCCTGTTCCGGCGAACCGTACCCCATTGTTCCGTAAGGCACGCCGAGTTCGGTCATGGATTTGTCCGGATCGTAGACTTCGTCGCCGCCCAGCATTTTGGCCAAGCCGAAATCCAGAACTTTCACCTGTCCCTGGTCATTGACGATGATGTTGGACGGTTTGATGTCGCGATGAATGATGCCTCGCGCATGAGCGGCCACCAGCGCGTCGGCAATTTGTATGGCAATGGAAAGCGCGCTGCGAAGTTCCAATGGCTGCCCGGCGACAACCTGCTTCAGGGTGCGACCGGGAATGAACGGCATCACGATATAAAACCAGCCTTCGCTTTCCCCGATGTCGAAAATGGAGCAGATGTTTGGGTGATCCAGCACCGAAGCGAGTTTGGCTTCCCGTTCAAAACGGCGGCGAGCAGTCTGACTGGCGGCGAGTTCGGGCAGCAGAGTTTTCACGACAACCAGGCGATTGAGCCGAGTGTCTTCGGCCTTATAAGCCGTTGCCTGCCCGCCCTGTCCAAGCTGTTCGATAATGCGGTAGTGAGAAAGTGTCTTGCCAGGCGAGAGCGGGGTCATCTGAATCCTCTTTGTGATTTGGTCTTTGCTTTACATTGATTTTCGATTCAGTGGGTGCAGCGGACTCATCAGTCGCGCAAAGGTCATCGAAAAAAAGGAGCGTCTGTATGCTACTACCGGGGGATGGCGGCTTCAAGGTGGTAGTTGAAAAGAGTTGCAACTATGCCCATAACGAGAATTGATGATTCCTCTCAGGGGGCGGAAAGTTTGGAATCACCGGATTCGGCGGCTGCCCGAAGAGCGATATTTCTTGCTTAGCACTTTGTCGCACTCCATTCCCCACAACGCCCAATGTTGTTTGATGTAATAGCCCGAATGCGCCGCCTGGAAATACAAATACCACTTCCCTTTGATTTGGTAGATGGCGGGCGTGGCGACGTGAAACATCGTCTCGTCTGAATACTCCGGCCACTTGGTTTGATCGAACACATCCATCGGCGCTTTCTTCCATCCTGAAGTCAGACTGGAACTGATCGCCACATCCGCGCCCCAGCGAGTTCCGCCATTGTACCCTTCGTACAACATCACATATCGGTTTTCAATTTTGTAAATCTGATGCCATTCAATGTACTGGGATTCAGGCGCAGCCGTCAGCAAATCCGCGCCCGGCTGTTTCGTCCAACGCTTGCCGTCCGGCGAAGTCGCCAGCCGGATTCCCGGCAAAGTCTGCTTCGGAGTTCGATAGGAATAGAGCGAATACCACATGCCCTTTTCGCGAAAGACGGCTCCTTGCGAAACGTAGGTTTCGTCGTCTCTTCCCTGCCCTTTGGGTGACAAAATCGGATTGCCTTCGTAGCGTTTGATATTCGCTGGAATTATCTGGCTGTACCCATCTTTTCCCGCCGGACAGGTCGCCAAGCCGATGGCGTCAGACTGCGTTTTGGAATTGCTGCCGGTGTAATAAATCCAATATTCGTCCGTTGCTTTGTTGTAAATCACCGCGTCCAAACGAATGGCGGAAGCTTCAAATGGAATGTTCGGATCAGCGCGAAGAATCGGATTGTCGGCATCTTCGTGCCAGGTAAACGGCTCCGAAACATTCGCCCAAGCCTTGCCGATGGCTCCGGCGCTGCCGCCGAGCTTCATGCCCGAATAGAACATGACCAGCTTCGACGAATCTTTGGGATTGACCAGAATGCACGGTTCGTTCACCTGGCCGTCTTTCCAGCCTCCGCCGCCAAAATCAATGATCTTTTTCGGAGCGGTTGCTTTGGTTTGCGCGTTTATTGAAGGGGCGAGCACTGACAATAAACAAATCGCGACGAAGCTCAGACGTAGCGCAGGGTTTCCAACCTGTGTGAGCATTCTCCGGTGTAGCGCAGGTTTTCCAACCTGCGTGAGCATTCTGCAAAAGACTTTTAGTAGTTCCATAGCATTGGATTTCAAGCCTGGAGCGGGTTGGAAAACCCGCTCTACTTTAGACACTCATTTGCGGCCTTTCTGCTGCTTTCGCCAGTACTGAAATTCGTCGGCGTGGACTTCGTAATCCAGCTCGCCGATGCGCGCCTGCATGCGCTCCTGAGCATCCGCAACGCCTTTGTTGTAAACGCTCGGCCCGATTTCTTCGAGGATGAATGTGAGCAACGCGCCCGCCTTCAGATTGCCGAGCGGTTCGTCCATATTCACTTCAAAGTATTTTTGCAGCGACTCCAGCGCCGTTTGTTTTGCTTCTTTGGTCAGTTC
>DAOMFR010000239.1:0-7126 GCA_035429885.1 Blastocatellia bacterium | reverse complement strand
CATGCCTTTTGAAAAAAGGGCAACACATTTCCTGCTTTCAACTTTGGCGCTTCCCCGAAAATTAGCGGCTTTACTGCTCTATGCTCGCATGGATAATGATCTCGTTTCTGAGAGGCTCACAAGCAAATCCTGCAAGACAATGTAACGCTCTGATTGAAAGGAACTTGGCGGATGACTCGTCAGTATGACGCATTACTAATTGGTGGCGGACATAACGGCTTGGTGGCGGCTTGCTATCTGGCGCGCGCTGGTTTGAAAGTGGCTGTCTTGGAACGACGTGAAGTCGTTGGCGGGGCCTGTGTGACTGAAGAACCGTGGCCAAACTATAAGGTCTCCAGCCTTTCCTATCTTTGTAGTTTGCTTCAACCGAAAATCATTAGCGATTTAGAGTTAAGAAAATACGGTTATCACATTTATCCCAAAGACCCTTCGTTTTTCACGGCTTTTCCGGATGGGCGTCATATCTTCTTCTGGAATGATATGCGTAAAACTGTCGCGGAAATCGCTAAATTTTCTGTGCGCGACGCCGAGCATTTCCCGCAGTATGAATTGGAACTGGTGAAGCTGGCCGAATGGGTTGAATCGATTTTGTTAGAAACTCCACCGAACATCGTCCAGCGAAAATTGGCAGATTGGGTCAGTCTGGGCAAGTTTGGGGCGCGAGCGCTGAAGCTGGGTGATGAGGGATTGGTGCGGATGGTTAAAATTATGACTCAAAGCGTGCGGGATTTTTTGGATGAACGCTTTGAATCAGATGAAATTAAAACCACTTTGGCGACTGACGGGGTGATCGGGACGAATGGAGGACCAGCAACTCCGGGAACGGCGTACATATTGTTGCATCATGTGATGGGAGGAGCAGCGGGGCCTCGTGGCCTGTGGGGATTTATTCGCGGCGGAATGGGTGCGATTAGTCAGGCGTTAGCGGCTTCTGCTGAAGCTGAAGACGTTGAGATTTTGACTCAGGCTGAAGTGGATCGCGTACTCATCAAAGATGGCCAGGCTTATGGTGTTGTTCTGAAAAACGGCGACGACATTCGAGCTAAGGTCATCGTTTCAAATGCCGACCCAAAACGAACTTTTCTGAAGCTGGTGGAAGAGCAGCACCTGGAAGAAGATTTTCGCCGCTCGGTTGAAAACTTTCGTGTTGAAGGCTGTTCGGTCAAAATCAATCTGGCTTTGGATGGATTGCCGAACTTTACTGCCTTCCCGAACGTCTCTGACCGCGAGCCAGGATTGCCGCATAAAACGACAATGCATGTTTGCCCATCAATGGATTACGTTGACCGTGCCTGGGAAGACGCCAAACAGGGAAGACCATCTCAGAACCCGATGCTGGAATGCACGATCCCAACCGCATATGACGATTCAATTGCACCGCCTGGCAAGCACATTATGTGCATTTTTGCCCAATACGCTCCGTACACGCTGAAAGATGGATTTTGGGATCAAGCGACGAAAGATCAATTTGCCGACCGTTGCATCAATGCCTTGGCTGATTACGCGCCGAACATCAAAGACCTCATTTTGCATCGCCAGGTGATTTCGCCTTTCGACATGGAAATTGAATACGGATTGACCGGCGGTAACATCTTCCACGGCGAAATGGACTTGGACCAATTGTTTTTCATGCGTCCTGTCGCCGGTTGGGCAAACTATAGAACACCAATTCGTAACTTTTACCTTTGCGGTTCGGGAACTCATCCTGGCGGAGGGGTTATGGGAGCGCCAGGGTTCAATGCTGCGCGAGAAATTCTGAAAGACTTGAAACGTTGAGGAATTTAGCCGAACTATGAAAACGATCATCTTGTTGACGGTTTCGAACGTGTTTATGACTTTCGCGTGGTACGGGCATTTGAAATTCAAAGAGACGGTTTTGTGGAAAGCCATTCTCGTGAGCTGGCTGATCGCTTTTGTCGAATACTGCTTCCAGGTGCCAGCCAATCGAATGGGACACTATCATTTTTCTGCCGCTCAACTGAAGATGATGCAAGAGGTCATTACGCTTTCCGTGTTTTGTGTCTTCTCAGTCGTTTTTCTGAAAGAGCAGTTGAAGTGGAATTACCTAGTCGGGTTTGGGCTGATTTTGGCCGCAGTCTTTTTCGTTTTCAAAGAGTGGTGAGTTTCAATAAGGAGACGCTATGGATGCAACGACAATTGGCTTTGTTAGTTTAGCGGTGATCGTATTGTTGATTATCGCCCGTTTGGTTTATCGCCTGTTACTCGGTCAATCAGTGACCGATACGCTTATCAACCGCGACAACAAGGCAGCGGCAGTTTCGCTGTGCGGATTTCTGCTCGGAGTCATCAATGTCATCATTCCCATCTTAAGTGGCCCCAGTCACTCGTTTTGGGCTGATGTCAAAGGCGTGCTGGCTTATGGCGTGGGCGGCATTTTGGCCATGGCCGTCGCAAGCGCAATTTTTGAGCAGTACAGTCGCGCGACAGGAGTTCCGTTGCGCGAGCAGATTGCCGCAGGCAATCTGGCGGCTGGTATTGTGGATGGCGCGATTCATTTCGCTTCCAGCCAGATAGTAACAGGGGCTTTGACTGGAGACGGCGGCTCGATTTTACCAACCGTAGTTTTTTGGTTCGCAGGTGTCGCGGCACTGATTGTTCTGACACATATCTTCAGAATGCTGACTTCTTATGATGATGCCGACCTGATAAAGAATGGCAATGTAGCGGCTGCGCTGGGCTGTGCCGGTTTAGTGGTAGCGATTGGAATGATGGTTGGGTTTGCGGTGTCAGGCAGCTTCACTGGGTACGCCAGCAGCTTCCGTGATTTTGGGTTGATGCTTTTGGTTGTGCTGATTCTTTATCCCGTGCGACAGATCATCGTGCAAATGCTGCTGTTGGGAGCAGGATTCAGCTTCCGCGGTGGCAGGCTGGATCAGGAAATTGCCAGAGATCAAAATGTTGGCGCTGGGTTGCTTGAAGCTGTGGGGTATCTGGCAACCGCCCTGATTGTGACACGGCTTTTCTAGATTGAATAAGCTCTTGTGAGGAAAGACAGAATGATTCTGGCTCAAAAGCAATTGCTGCAATTGAGCCAGAATCATTCTGTCTTTCTGTTTCGGATTATTTCGTTTTCCGCAATTGTTTAGAAGTCTGTTCGACATCGGCCAGCAACCGAACAGTGTTCAATCCCAAAATCTTGCGAATGTCAGATTCTTTGTAACCCTTTCGCAGCAAGGCCTCGGTGATCTGGGGCAACTTGCTGCAATCCTCCATTCCTACTGGCATCGAACCACCATCGAAGTCTGAACCTAAGCCGACGTGATCGGCTCCAACCAGTTTCACCGCGTGATCTATGTGTTCGACGATGCGTTCCCAGCTAACTTTGGGTGGAGCGCCGAATTGCGCGGCCAATTCTTCGCGGATTTTGGGGAAGGCGATTTCACGAGGTTCAGTTTGATATTTCTGTCTCAATTCTCGTTGAGCAGATTGAGTTTTTTGCGAGTATTCGAACAACACCGGATCAATAAAACTGTCCAGGTAATTAATTTGAATGACGCCGCCTTTGGCTGCCAGAGCTTTAATCATTTCGTCGGTCATGTTTCTGGGGTGGCCACTGATGGTTCGACAGGAAGAGTGCGACGCAATCATCGGCGCTTTGCTGATTTCCAGCGCGTCCCAAAAGGTTTTGTCTGCGACGTGGGAAACATCTACTAGCACTCCCAGCTTATTCAACTCACGCACGACATCTTTGCCGAAATCGGTCAAGCCGTTATGCTTCGGTTGGTCGCCAGAAGAATCGGCCCAGTCTGTATTGACTGAATGGGTTAAAGTCAAATATCGCACACCAAGTTCAGCGTACATTCTCAGCACCGGCAAGCTATTGTTAATCATATGCCCGCCTTCCATTCCCATAAGTCCTGCGATTTTACCTTGACGATGAGCCAGCCGAACATCAGCCGCAGTTCGACAGAGCATGACTTTATCTGGCATATCTTCGGCAAGTTTGTGAACTGCGGCTATGCGTTGCAATGCGTCATTGACGGCTTTCGGGCCTGTGACTGTGCCCGACATGAAGATCGAAAAGAACAAAGCGTTCAAACCGCCTTCTTTCATTCGAGGCAAATCAATGTGACCTGTTGGGTGGCGTTCATCGAACTTCCAATCGGTTTGCAGTTTGGGCGTAACGTCAATGTGCGTATCGAATATGAGTGAAGAGAAGTGAATTTTCTTTGCTCGAGCCGCGATGGCTTCATTGGCATTCTGAGCGAATAGAGGGCTGCCGCTGAAAAGAATTGCGGCTAAGCAGAGCGAAAAGAAGAGGCTTCGTTTCATTAGATTTTCTCCTGGGATTGTGGAAAAGTTCGTTGGGTTGATTGAGACCGACTGCATTTCACTGGAAGCGTCGAATTCTGGCAAGCGCTGACATCCTGAACTTGAATTTTGACGCCGATCGTTTGCAGTGGATGTCGCTCTCTGTCGCCAGTTGGTTACGAACTGGAAAATGACGGCAACTCTAAGAGACAGAATGATTAATCTGCTTGTCTGAAATCAATAATCTGTTGACAGCATTTAGGGCCTCGCTTAGACTGCCGCTCGAGTGATCGGCTCACCTCACAAAAGTTGAGCAGACATTGAATCCACTGCGGTTCAAACCACGCCTCGTTTTAACACTTTGCCAATCCCCGTCAAGCAGTGTTGAAGTGCTGCCACTTTCAATTGAGCAGATGCTTGCGGTACCCCAATAAACGCCGCAGTTTAATATTCAAGCAGGCCAACCGAACTCACTGGTTATTACATCATTAAGCCTGACTTGAGACATCATCTCGAACCAATCGTTGAATTGATTGATAAGAAATCGGAATGATTGACCTGCTCGCCTCTATAGGCGCAATAAGCCCACAGGTTTTCATTGGTGCCCTCCGCAAAAAAACTATTCATCAGCTTCGAGGCTGATCCCGAAAGTCAGCGAAGCTTCATACACTGGCATAAGAATTGATAACCAAACCAATTGTCGGACACAATTGCTGTAAAAGGAGTATGTACACAATGCGAACCTCACGCTGTTTCACCTCAATAATCACACTAGCCTTTCTGGCTTTTATGGCCATGACTTCATTGGCTGCCGATCCAGGCGTCCCGTTTCCTGTAACTGGAGTTGTCAACGATCAAAAAGCCGGCTCGGTTTTGATCTACAACGTTTACAGTTCCAGTGCGACCAGCCCGGCGACCGAAAACACACGTATCAATATCACCAACAGTTCGGATACTCGTGATGTGGCGATTCACCTGTTTTTCATTGACGGCGCTTCGTGCAGTCCGGCAGACAGCGTGATGTGCTTGACGCGTCGTCAGACCGTCAGCTTCAGAGCTTCTGAGTTTGATCCGGGCACAATGGGGTATCTGGTTGTCGTCGCAATTGACAACAATGGCTGCCCAATTGTTCACAATGCCTTGATTGGTGACGAATACGTGAAATTTTCCAGCGGTCACGAAGCCAATCTTCAGGCTGTTGCCGCTGCTGCCGCGACAGTTCCTGTTTGTGACGCGACCACAACGGATGTGACTCTTAATTTCAACGCCGTTCAGTACGATCAACTGCCGCAGACGCTGGCGATTGATAACCTGACAAGCCGTGTTGATGGAAACGACACGATGCTTGTCTTGATCAATCCATCAGGAAACATGGGAATTGGCGCTAACACGCTGGGTTCGGTTGCTGGCATCTTGTACAACGACGCTGAGAATGCCTATAGCTTCACATTCAGCAGTGGCCAATGCCAGGTGAAATTCAGCATCAACAACTCCACTCCGCGTACGGCGCCGCGATTCACTACAGTGATTCCAAGCGGTCGTACAGGTTGGATGAAGATCTATAACTTCTCTGGCTCGCCTTTGCTGGGAGCTGCGATCAACTTCAACCCGGCAGCCTCTGCTTCGCCAACGGCTTTCAATCAAGGGCATAACTTGCACATCCTGAGATTGGCTCCGACGGCAGGAATGAGAATTCCGGTTTTCCCGCCGAATTGCTAAGTTCGCCTGTTGCATCCCATAGAAACACTGAGGCCGGTCATTTGACCGGCCTTTTTTAATTCCAGGCATTTGAGGAAAACGATCCTTATCTTGCGACGCGAGCGCCGCCGCCTTTCATCAGCTTTTCGACTTCAGCCAATGTTGCCATCGAAGTGTCACCCGGCGTGGTCATCGCGAGCGCTCCGTGAGCTGCACCGTATTCCACAGCGCGTTGCGCACCTTGTTCGGTCAGAAAGCCATAGATCAACCCCGAAGCGAACGAATCTCCACCGCCCACTCGATCATAAATTTCCAGATTCTCGCGCAGCTTCGCTTCGTAAAACTGACTGTCTGAATAACAAATCGCTCCCCAATCATTGATCGAAGCTGTCTTGGCATTTCGCAACGTTGTCCCGACCACTTTGAAGTTCGGATATTCAGCAACTGCACACTCGATCATCTTTTTGAAGTTTGTCGGGTCAAGTTCCGATAAATTTTCGTCTACGCCTTCGACCTCAAAGCCCAGCGCCGCCGTGAAGTCTTCTTCGTTGCCGATCATCACATCCACCAGCGAAGCCAAAGTGCGATTCACTTCGCGAGCCTTGTCGTGGCCACCGATGCCTTTCCACAGCGATTCGCGGTAATTCAAATCGTAGCTAATGATCGTGCCGTGCCGCTTCGCCGCCTCCATCGCTTCTTTGGCAACCAGCGGAGTTGTTTCAGACAGCGCCGCGAAAATGCCTCCACAATGAAACCATCGAGCACCTTCCTGACCGAAAATCTTCTCCCAATCAATGTCGCCTGGTTTCAATTGCGATACCGCCGTATGTCCGCGGTCTGAGCATCCAACCGCGCCGCGCGCGCCGAACCCGCGTTCAGTGAAGTTCAATCCGTTGCGCGCCTGTCGTCCTACGCCGTCGTACTTCACCCAGCGAATGTGCGATTGATCTACGCCGCCCTGATAAATGAAATCCTGAACTAACCGCCCAACTGGGTTGTCAGCAAACGCCGTCACCACAGCCGTGTTCATCCCGAAACAGCGTTTCAACCCGCGAGCGACATTGTATTCGCCGCCACCTTCCCACACCTGAAAAGTGCGAGCCGTATGAATTCGCCCGTCGCCCGGATCAAGCCGCAGCATGACTTCGCCCAGCGC
>DAOMFR010000238.1:0-7213 GCA_035429885.1 Blastocatellia bacterium | reverse complement strand
CGGATCGTGCTCTGCCCACAGCCCAGGGTAATCAACCCGCGTTTGAAGCATTCCAGTTCCACTTGGCGCTGCCCGTCAACGTGAGGTTCTTTGGTCACACGGTCTTTGACCAGTTCGATGCCGATCATCAAGCCTTTGCCGCGAACGTCGCCGATGATTGAGTGCTTGTCCATCAGCGCCGTCAAGCCTTCCAACAAATACGCGCCCATCTTCGCGGCATTTTCGATCAAGCCATCTTCCAGCAATTCCAGCGTCGCCAGCGAAGCCGCAATCGCCACAGGGTTTCCTCCAAAGGTCGAGGCGTGCGCGCCCGGCGACCAGTTCATCAAATCGGCGCGCGCAATCGTCGCGCTCAGCGGCAAACCCGAAGCGATGCCCTTGGCCGAAGTCAGAATGTCCGGCACGAAATCAAAATGCTCTGAAGCGTACATTTTGCCCGTGCGCCCAAACCCGGACTGGACTTCGTCGGCGATGACCAGAATGCCGTGACGGTCAGCGATTTCGCGAATCGTGCGCAGGAACGAAGCAGGCGGAACGACATAACCGCCTTCGCCCTGAATCGGTTCGATCACGATGGCTGCGCATTCTTCTGCGGGAACAGTGGTTTTGAACAACAGGTCTTCGATGACGCGAGCGCAGTGAGGACCTTTCGCTTCCTTAGCTCCGCAAGTTTCCTGCGTCAGGTTATATGGACAGCGGTAACAGTTGGCGTAAGGGATGTGCGTTACGTCCAGCGCCTGCGGGCCGAAGCCAGCGCGCTGTTTGGACTTGCTGGCGGTCAGCGACAAAGCGCCCATCGTGCGTCCGTGGAAGGCTCCGAAAAACGCGATCAGCTTTTGTCGCCGAGTCGAATACATCGCCAGCTTGACTGCGCCTTCGACGGCTTCTGCGCCAGAATTGCCGAAGTGAACTTTCTTGGGATGATTGCCGGGCGCAACCTGATTCAGCTTTTCTGCCAGTTGCGACAATTGCGGAAAGTAATAATCCGCCGAGCAAATGTGAATGAATTCGTCCACCTGTTTTTTGATGGCTTCGACGACATGCGGATGCGCGTGGCCGGTCGAGCAAACGGCGACTCCGGCGTTGAAATCCAGGAACGTGTTGCCGTCAACGTCTTCGATCATCGCGCCTTTTGCGCGTTTGATGACCAGCGGATATGGCCGCGTGTACGACGGTGAAATGAACTGCGCATCGTGCGCGACGACTTGCTGAGCGACCGGGCCTGGCAGCGCGGTTTTGATTTCGGGAAGCTTTGCGACTTTCAATTCTGCTGTGCCTTGCATAAGTTTGTACCTCCGAACGGTTCAGGAATGAATGGACAACGCCACAACCGCTTCGAACAAAGAGGTCCAAGCTGTTTCGGTTGCGACAGGATTTTTTGAGATTGGCTGAAAACGGACGGGCACTAATCCGCGAAGAGGTTTTTGCGGGACAGAAGCGGGACGTGGTGAGAGATAAAAAATGAAGTCGGTTTCATACTTTGAAATTATGCTGGCGCAGAAGTTATTTCCTGCGCCAGCGCATGCCGTCTTTCGTGTCTTCCAGAATGATTCCCATCTCGGTCAGTTGATTGCGGATTTCGTCGGAGCGGGCAAAGTTTTTCGCCTTGCGCGCTTCTTGGCGTTCGTCAATCAAGGCTTGAATTTCCGAATCAAGCATTTCTTTTTTGGCTTCGCCAAAAATGCCAAAGACTGAATCGAAACGATCAATTGCCGCCAACAGAGCTACTTTGTCTGCGGACTTGATTGCGCCTGCCGCCATCGAAGAATTTGTCTCGCGGACGAAATCGTGAACTGCGGCCAGAGCTTCGGCGGTGTTCAAATCATCGTCCATCGCATCTTCAAATCGTGTCAACGATAGTTCGGCCATTCTGGCAATTGGAGCCGTCGCCCCTTCTTCCGGCTGAACTTCGGTCAGGCGCTGTTTGAAATCGTTCAGCCGCGCAACAGTGCTTTCGGCTCCGCGCAATCCTTCCAGCGTGAAGTTCAATTGTTTGTGATGCGGCGCAGACAATAACAAGTAACGAATCGCTCGCGCGGAATATCCTTTTTCAACCAGATCGCGGAAGGTGAAATAATTGCCCAAACTCTTGGACATCTTCTGCCCTTCGACCATCAGGAATTCTGCGTGAACCCAGTAATTGACGAACGGTTTTCCCGTAGCGCCTTCGGATTGCGCGATTTCGTTTTCGTGATGCGGGAACACCAAGTCAATTCCGCCCGCATGAATGTCAAAAGTTTCGCCCAGCGATTTCATGGACATTGCAGAGCATTCAATGTGCCAGCCGGGTCTTCCCTGCCCCAATTCGGTTTCCCAAAACGGTTCGCCGGGTTTGACTGCTTTCCACAACACAAAATCGCGCGCGTTTTCTTTGGCTTCGTATTCGTCAGAATCCACGCGTTCGCTGGCTCCGACGACATTGCCTTCAAACTTCACCTTTGAAAGCTTGCCGTACCCATCAAAAGTATTGATGCGAAAATATGTCGAGCCTTCGGATTGGTAAGTGTGGCCATTCTCTTCCAGCCGTTTGATGATTTCGATCATCTCCGGAATGTGATCGGTCGCGCGCAGAATCTCTTCGGGACGTTCGGCACCGAGCGCGTCGAAATCTTCGAAGAAGTAGTTCGTGTAAATTTCCGTGTAATCACGCAGGCTTTGGCCTTTTTCGACAGATTTGCGAATGATCTTGTCGTCCACGTCGGTGATGTTCATCACATGGTGAACAGCGAAGCCCTTGAACTTCAAATAGCGCCGCAACAAGTCGGCAAACAAAAACGTCCGGAAGTTTCCGATATGCGCAAAGTCGTGAACGGTCGGGCCGCACACGTAAAGTCGGACTTTGTTATCTTCCAGCGGCTTGAACTCTTCGACCCGGCTCGACAGTGTGTTGTATAGCTTCAGCATTTTGATTGCAGTTTCAGTAGTAAAATTTGATCGAAATGGCAGTTTATTGAAGCAACTGCAAAAATTCAAACTTCAAAAAAATTGCCTTGCCCGTTTGCAAGAACAGGCAAGGCAGCGGGTGATTTTCTTTTTGAAGAGCGAAGCTTATTGCACGGCGGTGACTTTTTCCGCTTGCTTACCTTTTGGCCCTTGCACCAATTCATATTCGACCATCTGGCCTTCGTCGAGAGTTTTGAACCCATCCATGTCTATTGCCGAGTAGTGGACGAACACATCGCCAGTTCCATCGGGCTGCTCAATAAAGCCATAACCTTTTGCGTTATTGAACCATTTAACTTTGCCTTGTTTCTTCTCTGCCATGGTGAAATACCTCCTGGGGATAAACGAAATAACGAATATTCATCTATGTTGATGACTATTCGCCGGGTTGGTAAAACTCCCGCGTGCTTCGGTGCTCTACGCTCGCTTCCTAAGCTCACACCAACTTCAGGTAGAAACTTCAAGGATGAAGCTGATGCCTGGGTGCTGCGGGGCAAAGGCCCATCCAATGGATCGCTTCTTAAACACAAAAACCGCTATCGAACCCGGCAGACAAACTTATGGGTTCCAACAGCGGCCACGGCTAAAAAAACTGACATTGGTGGTTGACACAACAAAACTACTGTTATTCGCGTTTGCTACTGATTGTATTTTTGAATGCGTCGAAATGACGCTGTGATGAACGCGGCGCATACTACTTAACGACTTTTTTTCTGTCAAGCTGTGGAATGAATTTAGACTAAGGTTTGCAAATCTTTTATTCTCAAGACTGTTGGTCGCTTTAAGCTTGCCCCCAAACTTCCCGCTAGAATTCAGCCTATTCCTCGATCTGTGTGGCCTCATAAAAAAATGGCGGCAGAGTTCTTTATGAACCCCACCGCTTTGAGGGCTTTGCTGGGATGAAAACTCTAAAGACCAAAAGAAGGAAGATTGCGAATGAATAATTCGAAAATTTAGAATTCGAGTAACTGCTTTAGCAAAGCGGTCTAGATATCAGCAACTTCAATGCCGCGAAACTTTTGGTTCAAGCTATAGTTTTTAGCTATTCACTTTCAAGAACTTAGCTTTTGATTCTTCACCGGGCAAACACACAGGCGAACACCAAAAAGATCGAAACACTGGATTTTTATCCATTTTTTCGGACATTTTGAAGAATTTGCCTTGAAGTAACGCTCGAAAGGTTATGGCTGCTCACGCATAAAGAGGGCTGGAATCGTCTTGAGGATAATCTTCAAATCCAGCCAAGGGGACCAATTTTCAATGTAGTAAATGTCCAATTGAACCATTTGCTCGAAGGAAAGACGGTAACGGCCACTGACTTGCCACAATCCCGTTAGGCCAGGTTTTACGTCCAGTCGTTTGCGATGCCAAGCTTCATAACATTCTACTTCGTAAGGGATCGGCGGTCGCGGCCCCACCAAACTCATTTCACCTTTGAAGACGTTGAATAATTGAGGCAATTCATCCAGGCTTGTATGGCGTAACCATTTCCCAATCCGCGTCAGGCGCGAATCATTGATGAATTTGTAACTAGGTTCATCCTCGGTTCCAAGATTGACTCGACCTTCTTTCTTGATAACGCGCTGCATGTATTCGCGATGGTTTTCATCAACTTCAACATCATCGAGCATCGAGCGAAACTTGTAGAGCAAAAAAATATGCCCATCCATTCCAACGCGCTCCTGCCGGTAAAACACAGGGCCTCGAGATTCCAGCTTGATTGCCAGCGCAATAACCAGCCACAACGGAGCCGTTATCAAGAGAATCAACATGCTGACCAGCACATCAATCGAACGTTTAAATAATCGCACCGCTCCGGAAAGAGGTTCTTCAAAAAGCCGCACCATCGGCACTGCGCCCAATTGCTCAACATAGGTTTTTCGCGGAATACAATTAAGCAGGTTAGGCACAACACGAAACGCCACCCGCGCGCCTCGACCACATTTGACCACCGTGTCAAACAGCATCTGTGTTGGAATGTCCGGATCAGTAATCAATACTTCTCCAACGCCATAAAGCCTGATGAACTGGTGCATCTCGTCATAACGCCCAAGCGTTGGCCATTGACGCAATTGCTCACTTTTCGGCGGCGCACCATCTGCTGTCACAAACCCTACAACTTGACGGCCAAGTTTCGGATCGTGAGCGATTTCATTGACACACATTTCTGCTACGGTGTTTGACCCAACGATCAGAATAGGAATCACATTGATATGGCGGCGACGGTAAAATGTCTGCAAACTCCGAAGCGCAGTTCGGTAGCCAAGAAAAACCGCCAGGTTCAATCCATAGAAAAGAATGAAGATGATACGCGAATAGGAAAACGCAGAGTAAGTGAAGCCGCCTCGATAAAAGAACGCCAGCACTGTCACCAGCAACGCGCCAATTGAAACTGCCTTAAAGAGGTTGATGAAATCTTCGCTGAAGGAAAATTCGCCGCGAACACGATACAAGCCTCGATACCAGAACGTCACGACTTGAACCAGCGGCACAAAATACAACACGCTCAGATAAGGTGCATACTCAGGCTCAAATCCGACTGGCAGCCAAACGTTCAACCATCCCCATTGTTCTTCTTCCCAAAGAAAAACTGTCTTTTCGGGGTGGCGCAACCAGTACGCCAACACAAACAAAGCAGACGCCAACAATCCATCGAAGACAACTAGCAAGCCCATAATCAACCGGATCGCATGTTCGCTAAACGGTAAAATGCGCGGCAAAGCGGCTCGACGCACTTCAGCCGAAGTTGCCGGAATCGGTTTATTGCTGGACGATGAAAGTGACGACATAACTCTACTCGCTCACTGTTTAGATTGTTGGTGAGGGGGGAACGTGATGCGATCTTACGCAAGAAGCTCAGCCGCTTCAACAAGGGTAGAAAATCTCTGCAAGGTTTTTTTAGAAGTTGGGATTCCTGCTGACGTCCAACAAGTCTGATGACGAGTAGTTACCGGAGCACAAGCTGGAGTTTCAAGCGACTCAAATCAGGAAAAGTATTTTGTTGTTCAGGAAGCGTTATTTGAAAGGGTTGGCGATTTAATCTCTCGGCTACGCATTGAGAATGAGTAGGTAGGCCAGTTGCGGAAACGTCATTGGAAGGACAGGTCATAGGAGGTTGCGGTCAATTACGAAACGTATAAGAGGTGTCCTCAATGCGTAGCGCGAGAGCAAGTTGGGAACAAATGGAGTGTTCACCAATTTCATTGCGCGCAGCTGTCAATCTTCAAAAGTGATCTGCGCGGTCAAACTCAAAGAACTCGTTGTTGCGAAGCACATCCAAAGACGCGTTATTACTTCGCTCGAAACTTTTCATATGCCCAGGAGGTGTAATTCTGGACAGTAATGTCGGTCATTCCCATCATCCGGGAAATGCTCAATCCCATCAGCGTTAACATAAAAACTGTCGAAGCGCCGATCAGGGTCAGCAGCAGAGAATATTCAACAATGCTCTGCCCCGCATCATCTTTCAAAAATTCGATCAAAAACTCTTTCATACATCCCCGATCCTTTTTCAGTGAGGTAAACAGTACCGGGAGCACCGTTTGTCGCCTTCGACGCTTGAAACAAGTGCAACGGCTGTGCCAGCGCAAATCCCAAGCGCAATTTTCCAGCTAAACGAAGCAATGGCAGGGGATAGACTTTTGATAAATTCCGCAAAGCCCCTTTCGCAATCAAAGTGTCGCCAATCGTGGATGTAAGTTTTTCCGCACCTGTAGACGATTGATGACAGAAACACTTCGACAGCCATTTAATTGTCAAAGCCGTCAGCCGCAGGTAAAGTACCGCCCGTCAAACAGACCACGATGGCTTTCAATCACAACTAACGCGCGACGAAAGGACTAACAAAGATGAACAGGCAGCTTCCGGTTCGGCTTCGGTCTCTCTTTATCTCAATTTTGATTTTGGCGACGGCGCTTCCAAGTTTAGGGCAGGAGCCAACTTGGCAACGGCTGATCAATTCTGACAAGGAACCGCAAAACTGGCTCAGTTACGGCGGCAATTACGCGGCTCACCGATTCAGTTCGCTCAATCAAATCACTCCGGTGAACGTCAAAAATCTCGCGCCGGTGTGGATGTTTCCGACCGGAGAAGTTCGCGGCGGATTGAACGCCACGCCAATTGTGATGGACGGCGTGATGTATCTGATGGGACCGATGAACCGAGTCTTCGCTATCAACGCCACAACCGGCGAACTGCTTTGGAAGTACCTTTATAAGCTCACCACCAGAAACATTCCGTATCAGGTGGGAGCCCGCGGATTGGCAATCGG
>DAOMFR010000237.1:0-7340 GCA_035429885.1 Blastocatellia bacterium | reverse complement strand
ATTTTATCTTCGCTGGAAGCGCAAATTTCCGTGTTGGACAAAGAAGGAAAAGTCATCGCCGTCAATGAAGCGTGGGAGCGCTTTGCACAGGAAAATGGAAACGAAAGTTGTTCCGCCAGTGTGGGAGAAAATTATCTGCATGTATGTGATAGAGCGTGTCTGGAAAAAGAAAGAAAAGCTCCGTTGGCGCTGGCGGGAATTCGGTCGGTGTTGGATGGCAACCAAACCAGCTTTTCACTTGAATATCCCTGTCATTCACTCAGCGAAGAGCGATGGTTTTTGATGACAGTCACGCCGTTGAAAGGCGAGCAAGGCGGAGCAGTCATTTCCCACAGCAATATCACCGAACGTAAGCGAGCTGAACGGGCTTTGCGCGAAAATGAAGCCAGATTGGCGGGGATTGTCACTTCAGCGATGGATGCAATCATTGCCGTTGACGCAGATCGGCGAATCGTTCTGTTCAATCCGGCGGCCGAGAAAATGTTCGGATATTCAGCGTCGGAACTGATGGGGCAGCCGATTTCGCTTTTGCTGCCAGAGCGGTTTCGCGCGGCGCACGATCTTTATATTCACCGATTCGGCGAAACCGGAGAAACCACTCGTGCAATGGGATCGTTGGGCGCAATCAGCGGATTACGGCGCAATGGGCAGGAATTTCCGATTGAAGCATCCATCTCGCAAAGCGAAAGCGAAGAGCCGAAACTTTACACCGTCATCTTGCGAGACATTACCGAACGATTGCGCGCCCAGGAACGGTTGATCGAACAGGCGACGTTGCTGGATCAAGCGCACGACGCCATCTTTGTGCGCGATCTGGACGGCCACATCCGTTATTGGAGCCAGGGCGCGGAACGTGTGTATGGATGGACAGCGGAGGAAATGATCGGCCGAACTGCGGACGACATACTTTACGGCGAAGACATATCCCAGTTGACGAATGCAATGAGTGCGACGATTCAAAAGGAAAAATGGGACGGCGAGTTGCGCCAGCTTACCAAAGATGGGCGGGAAGTCATTGTCGAAGGCCATTGGGCGCTGGTGTGCGACGCTCAGGGAAATCCCAAAAGCATTCTTTCCATCAACTCCGATATTACCGAAAAGAAAAAGCTGGAAGCGCAATTTTTACGGGCGCAACGGTTGGAAAGCATCGGGACACTGGCGAGCGGAATTGCTCACGACTTGAACAATATTCTTTCGCCGATTTTGATGGGAACGCAAATTCTGCAAATGAAGCTCAAGGATGAGCAGAGCCATCGGCTGATTACGCTGATGGAATCTAACGCTCAGCGCGGAGCGGAAATGGTCAAACAGGTGCTTTCATTTGCCAAAGGCGTCAGCGGACGGCGCGTGATTTTGCAGCCGAAACATTTGATTCGCGAAATTGTCCGAATTGCAGAAGAAACCTTCCCGAAATCCATTCACATTGAACAGCAATTGGCAGACGATTTGTGGACAGTCATCGGTGATGCCACGCAATTGCATCAGGTGTTGTTGAACCTGTGTGTCAACGCGCGCGACGCCATGCCGCGCGGAGGCACCCTGAGCATTTCGGCTGGCAATCGCCAACTGGATAATTTGTACGCGCGAACGTTGAAAGGGGCCAATCCCGGCAACTTCGTCGTCATCACTATTGCCGATACGGGCGTAGGCATTCCGCCGGAAATCATTGACCGCATCTTCGATCCTTTTTTCACGACCAAGGAATCGGGGCAGGGAACTGGGCTTGGTCTGGCAACCGTGCAAGGCATCGTCGCCAACTACGGCGGCTTTGTCATTGTCGAAAGCACGCTAGGCGCTGGAACCAAGTTTGAGGTTTATTTTCCTGCTCACGATGTCGCCAATCAAAAGCCCGTCAGTGGGCACGAATCCCAATTGCTTGAAGGCGCCGGCGAAATGATTCTGGTAATTGACGACGAAGTGGCTGTGCGTGAGATGACCAGGACAGTCCTTGAAGCGTTCGGCTATCGCACGTTGACGGCGGACAATGGCGCGACGGCGTTGGGGGTGTTTGCCAGCCACAAATCCGAAGTTCGCTTGGTGATCACCGATTTGATGATGCCAATCATGGATGGAATGGCGACTATTCGCGCCTTGCGCAATATGAATCCGGGAATTCGCATCGTCGCCACCAGCGGATTGGCCAATTCCGCGAACGTCGCCGAACTAAACAAGTTCGGGATCGAAGCTTTTTTGGAAAAACCGTACAACGCTGACACGCTGTTGGACACGGTCGCAAAAGCCTTGAACATGCCGCCGCAACTTGCCCTCAACTCCTGATTGCGTTCCAGCGTTTCCCGTCGCGTTGCTGGGTGTTTTCGCACTTGGAGGGCGCGTAACTTTTCTCATAACTCGGCCAAATCGCCCGACTCTCAAACCTTAGCGCCGCTTTTCCTGAATGGCATCAGGCTTGCCCATAGGGTTTCTGGCTCCCTGAAAGAAGTATGCATGTGGAACGCACAGAACAAACTACAAACGACAATTTTCCGTGATGTGAATGTTCCTTTGGGGCAAATTTCATTGAGGGGAAAGTTGGATGTTCCGGCGAAAGCTTCCAGCGTAGTGCTTTTTGCCCACGGCAGCGGCAGCAGTCGGCTCAGCCCGCGCAATCAATTTGTGGCTGAAGTCATACGCAAAGCCGGATTGGGGACTTTGCTGTTTGATCTGTTAACGCCGAATGAAGAAGCGATTGATGCGCAAACGCGCCATTTGCGTTTCGATATAACAATGCTGGCTCGGCGATTGGCGGCGGCAACCGAATGGATCAAAAACAGGGAGGAAACGGCTCATCTTCGGATAGGGTATTTCGGCGCAAGCACAGGCGCCGCCGCCGCGCTGATTGCAGCATCTGAATTCGGCAATGGCATCCGCGCTGTGGTTTCACGCGGAGGCCGCCCCGATCTAGCCGGTGAAGCGTTGCCAAGGGTCACTGCTCCGACGCTGTTGATTGTTGGGGGATTGGACGAGGTGGTCATCCGATTGAATGAAGAAGCATTGGCCCAGCTTCGATGTGTCAAGAAGTTGAAAATTGTGCCCGGAGCGACTCACCTGTTCGAAGAACCGGGAACATTGGAAGAAGTCGCACGACTTGCTGCTGATTGGTTTCGCTTACAACTGTGATGCTGGGGAGTTTGGGGAACACATCAAGTTTATGCTCCCTTGCTTCCCAGCATGTGCATTTTTCGCAGCCATTTTTCGCGCTTGTTACTGTCCTTTGCCTCAACCATTCCAATCAAACTCTCTTTGATGGGGCCAATGCCGCAGAATCCCAGGATATTTCGCTCCAGGCTTTTCAAACTGTGAGCGCGGAAATACCAGCGATAAAAAAACGCTGGCATTCCCATCGTGACTATGACGCGGGCGCTCTTTCCGGCTAGTAATCGTTTCCACGGACTTTTTCCGTTGAGCTTTGGAGTCGCGAACCCAGGGCGGAACGTTTGTTCCAAAAACGCCTTCAACAGCGCGGGCATTGATCCGAGCCAGAGCGGATAGAAAATCACCAGATGTTCAGCCCAGCGAATCGTTTCTTGCGCCTGGCGAATTGCGTCGGGCGGAACACCGTTATCAAATTCTTCTTTGCTTCGCAGCAGCGAGAAATCCAGCCGAGCTACATCAATGACGCAGACGGCATGTCCGGCTGCCGTTGCGCCTTTGGAATAAGCATCAGCCAGGGCGTGCCCGTAATGATTGCCTAGCGGATCGGGGTGCCCCTGAATGATCGCAATGTGTTTTGTCATGGCATCAACTTTCCGCTACGCGCCCTTGGCGAAGCATTTGGTACAAACCGCGCACCAGCAGAAGGCCTGTTAAACCTCCGGCGATAACCAGCGGAACGAAAGCCATCGGGTCTCTGATTGCGTGAAACTTCGATGAACCGTCCTTCAATTCGATATAGCCTGCTGGTTGGACGATTTCTGCGCCGCCACCGCCGCCACCTTCTTCTTCGTTGTGTTTGCCGCCACCGCCGCCGAAACCGTACCGCAGTTTTGCGACGGGAATAATTGTCACTCCATCGTGTTCCACTGGATCACCGTAAATCATCTTCGCTCCGGCTGACGTTTTAAGTGTTTCCGCCAGTCTTTCGGGAAGCGAATTGCTTGCTTCTTTTTGTACTCGAATTTGTTTATCGAACATTTTGTGCCTCCTTCTTTTTACAATGGTTTTCTTGGTGAGGGCTCTTGCCGATTACCCATTGAACCAGCCACCTCGCCGTTAGGTTTCCGCAGGTATACAAACCAGTAAACAATGCCGACCAACACGGCTCCGCCAATGATGTTTCCGATCGTGACGGGGAGCAGGTTGGCAAAAAGGAAATGCCCCCAACTCAGCGACGGATAATCGCTGGCGGATTTGCCAATCTGATTCCAAAACGATTCGGCCGCTCCAGCCTTGATGAACAGTCCGGCAGGAATGAAGTACATGTTGGCGACGCTGTGTTCGAAGCCACAAGCAACGAATGCTGTAATCGGGGGGACGATGGCCAGCACTTTATCCGCTGTCGTGCGTCCGCTGTAACTCAACCACACCGCTAGACAGACCAGCACGTTGCACAAAATCCCGCGCGCCATCGCCTGACCGAAACTAAGACCGGACTTGGTCTCAGCCGTCGCCAGCGTTGCTGCTCCGACTGCTGCTTTGCCCAGCAGATGATGCGAACTGAAATACACCAGCACGGCTGTCATAAACGCTCCGGCAAAATTGCCCAGATAAACGACCGCCCAGTTTTTCAGAACTTGAGCCAGGCTGATTTTTCGATTGGCCCACGCCATCACGATCAGATTGTTACCGGTGAACAACTCGGCTCCACCAACTACAACCAGAATCAGTCCTAACGAAAAGACCAATCCAGCAATCAGACGAATCAATCCGAAAGGCAAGACGTCGCCGGCTCCGGCTGAAACCGTGGTGGAAAACACGGCGCCGAATGCAATGAATGCTCCTGCCAAAACAGACAAGGCCGCTAAGGCCGCAAGATTCATCGTCGCCTTTTTCACACCGATCTCTTCGGCTTTTATCGCCATTTCGGCTGGCAATAGAGCATCCAATAAGTGTGCGGTGTCTTGGTTCATCGGCTCTTCCCTTGCTACGAGGAGCGGTTGGTTTGTCTTTTCGCGCGGTCGAGCAGTTCGCAAACCTCTTCATCGGTGGTTTGATCGAAATCTTCGTACCACAAACTCACTGCGTAAAAAGGCTCCACGGCGAATTGGCAAACGCAGGTTGATGTGCGATCCGGCCGATTGAAAGATTCGCATGTTGATTGAGCGGCAACCGGAACCGCCACAATGATGCGAGCCGGAAATTGTTGGCGTACTGCCGACACGGCTGCCCGCATTGTTGAGCCGGTCGCCAGCCCATCATCCACCAGAATGATGGTGCGTCCGTTCAGTTTTGGCGCGGGTTGGTTGTTTCGATACAACCGCGCACGCCGCTCCAGTTCGCGCGATTCTCGCTGCGTGATTTCATCTATGAGTTCAGCCGGAATGTTTAATTCGCGGATGACATCTTCGTTCAAGGCTCTCGCGCCGCCATACGCAATCGCGCCGATTGCCAGTTCTTTTTGTTCGGGCAACCCCAATTTGCGAACTGGCAAAACGTCCATTGGCGCATTTAAGGCTTGAGCGATTTCATAAGCCACAGGCACTCCACCACGCGGCAACGCCAGGACGATTACGTCCGATTGTCCGGCGAAATCTTTGAGCGATTGCGCCAATAACCAGCCTGCTTCTTTGCGGTCTTTGAATTTCATCACCTGTTGTCATCTGTGGGCGCTGAACTCGATTCGATCTGGGGGAATCCACGTAGCCAATTGCCCCAGAGGCGCGAAGTTTTACTCAGCGCTTAGAGTCAAATGCCAGGTTTCGTTCTCAAATCCACGGTGAGCCTCGGCGTTCGCCATCAATCGAGCAAGCTTTGTGCCCTGAAGTGGGCGGCTTGCCTCCGTGAATGTGTGTCGTTGAAGCATTGGTAATAGTTGTGGAGCTCAAATCTCGGATTGCTTGTATCTTTGACGTTCACGGCACGTTCGTTGCTGAACTCATCAGTGAAGAGAAATCTCTTTTAGGCGATAAGAGCGCCAAAAGGAGGCAGCTTTGTCGCATTCAATCGGAAGTGCAAGGAGGTTTTTATGTCAAACGAGATTAAACGTGGCGAATGGATGGCGTACTTTAACGAGTTCAGCAAACGCAACTATTCACGCTCGACGCGAATTGAAGTGCTGAGCGGGTTGGGAGCCCAGGAAGCGGAACGTCATCTGCCGTTAAACGGAATTAGCGTGGATGAGTCTGGGACAAGCGCGCCCAGAATCGAAATTTTATTGGGTGGCGTTTCGCCCGATGACGCGCAGCATATGACGCATGTCGTGACAAGAGCGGCCACTGTCTTTCCAAAGACAAACGTGGATGGAAAAGATGAAGTTTTGGAGATTGTTGACGCGGACGGCGGCAAAACACTTCTGTGCTTTGAGCCTTGATCAATGGACAATGGCTGTTGAGCTTGAATTGACTGCCACGAGGTAAGCAAGAGCTTGGCTGGATTTCTAAAACGTCGAACGGCTCGGGGCTGCGCCGCCCATTGATTGGATACGGCGGACAACCAGCGCAGCCATTTCTGCCGGACTGCACTGCATGGCTCTGTATTTCGGCAACAGACCGGCCAGTCCGATTTGCCCGATCAAGGGGGCAGATGACACCAGCAATGGCACATTTTCGTGCAATTCGTTGGTTCGCAGAGTTCGCAATGCGGATTCAAGCGCGGAAGGTTCCAGGTCAACCGCCACCATTTCATGCGGCTCCAGGCACGCTTGCGCCAAATCGCTGGCGGTTTGTGCAGTGGTAATTTCTGCTTCTGCAGGATTAAAGACGGATCTGATAGCCTTTAGTTTGCTCTCCGTATCAGCGACCACCAAAATGCGCAACTTGCCAAATGGCGGGGGAGAAGCGTTTGGATTTTGTTTTGCCAGGCTGTTGTTAAGCGCAAGTTGAAGTTCGTTGATGTTAATTGGCTTGGAGATGAAATCATCTGCGTGACCACGCAACGCGCTGATTGTGTTTTCGATGACGATGTCGCCCGTCACGACAATGACGGCAGGCGGCGGATTTCGGCGTTTGAATTCGCGTAACAAATCAAGCCCCGATCCGTCTGGAAGATTGACGTCGGTTATCACTGCAACCGGAGCTTCGCGGACAAAAACTGCGCGTGCACTGGCCACGTTTTCGGCTTCCACCGTTTCATAACCCCACAGTCGCAACGCTTCACTCAGCACGATGCGAATGGCTTCTTCGTCGTCAACAATTAACACTTTTCCTTTCAGAGTATCCATAGTTTTTTTAACCGCCTTTCACTAC
>DAOMFR010000236.1:1501-7386 GCA_035429885.1 Blastocatellia bacterium | reverse complement strand
GGTCAGACTCAAGGGCAAGGCGAAGGCCGTGTTGACCGTCGCGCTTTGGTTGTTGCCGCTGCTGAGGGCCATCGTGAAGCCGCGTGACTCATAGGCTCCGATGTCGGTTGTGCCGACACGCGCGATGCCGCGTTGATCGGTGGTGGGCGCGCCTGTTGCAGTGCCGGCGTCGATGGCCGGATTGCCCGGCAACAGCGCGTGGGTCTGCGTCGCGCCGCCGTAATTGCCCAGCGCGGCCAGCGGGGCGTTCGCCGCAGCGACACCAATCTGATTGCTGTTGACGCCGTTCGTCAGTCCGCCCGCGTTACCGACGCCCAGCAGATTGTTGCTGCTGCCTGCCTGAAAATTGCTTTGTGTATAAACATTGTGCGTCGTGCCGACGGTGAGGCTGTTGCCGATCATGACGGTATTTTTCAGCGTGGCGTTCAGCGACGGATTGGCGATGGAAAGCGCGCCGCCTTCGCCGCCACTGAGCGAGGCGGTATTGTTGGCCACGGTACAATTGGTCATGACCAGCACCCCGCTGGAAATCGAAAGCCCGCCGCCATTGGCAATCGCGTTGTTACCGCTGAACGTGCAATTGGTGAGCGTGGTGTTGGTGCCAAAGGCCGCCATGCCGCCGCCGTCGCTGTCGGTCGCCGTATTCCCGCTGATGGTGCAGCCGGTCATCGTCAACACACTGTCGTTCTGAATGCCGCCGCCCTGCCCGGACGTGTTGCCGCTGACCGTGCAATCGGTCATCGTCAGCGTGCCGTTATTCTGGATGCCGCCCGCCTGTCCGCTGCGATTGCCGTTGCTGATCGTGAGTTTGTTGAAGCTGACCGTGTTGCCGCTGTTGATGGTGAAGATGCGGAACAGCGTCGCGCCCGACCGCGTGATGGTGACGCCGTTCGCGCCGCCGTCAATCGTCAAGTTTTTATTGATAAGCAGTTCGGCGCTGGTCAGCGTCACCGTCGTCACGCCCGAAAAGACGATGGTGTCGCCGGATGCCGCCGCCGCGATTTGATTTCGCAAAGTACCCGCGCCAGTGTCGGCTCCGCTAGTGACGGTCAGTGTCGCAAACGGCGCGGCAGGTTCAGTCAGCGTCGTTGCCGCTGACGGAGCTACCATTTTGGGGGACAGGCGCTTGGGCGCAAAGGTTCGCGGTACGATCTTTTCAATCAGCTTGCCGGCGCGGCTTTGTTCGGTGATGCCGAATTTGCCAAGCGTCTCGGCGCTCACGCCGCGCAAGGCCATCACCGACGCGCCCACCGTCAGCACCAGCGCGCAAATAACGAATAGCAAACGAGTGTGGGATTTTCTTCTTAGGTCTGACATGGTTTTTATTCCTTCTTGAATCAGCAATCAACGCTGAATAAAGACAACACTTCTCTCGTGCTGGCAGGGTTTCCTCTCTGCCAGCAACTTATTTCTTGATGTCTGGAGATGGCGATTGCCTAGCCCAGGCGCTCCATCAAAAATGCCCGCGACTGCAATCAGAACGGCCAAAGTAAGAGGAATGTAGTTTTGTGCATTGTCATTGTCTCAATGGTAATGCTGCTATTAATGAAATCCTCTTACTTGATGCCGAGACTCACGGTGTTTGCGGTAATGCCATCCACGCTCAGCAACAAATCAATGGCGTTGCGCCCTGCCAAACTGCGCGGGATGCGTATGTTCACTTGATCCACGCCGACCAGATCGCCTTGCGCGCCTGCGAACAACACTTCGGCGTTGATGCCGCCAAGGTTGGCCAC
Organism: Blastocatellia bacterium; assembly: GCA_035429885.1. Classification (GTDB taxonomy): domain Bacteria; phylum Acidobacteriota; class Blastocatellia; order RBC074; family RBC074; genus RBC074. The sequence continues at coordinate 5,650 of DAOMFR010000236.1, read as the reverse complement.
CACGGCTGAAAGCGCGCTGCGCTGGCGAAAGCCGGTTCCAAACACCACCAGAAAGACCTGGTCAGTTTCCGGTCCAAGATCAATCGGCAACAGTTCGAAGCGTGAGGTTGCGGGATTGAATTGAGCGATAGGTTCGTAACTTTGGGACCCGTCGGCTCTGACGCGCAACGCGGTCGCCACGGCGATGCCGCGACTGCTGGCGTCAGCGGTAAACAGGCCCGGCGCAACGGGCGCAATTTGCAGCTTTCCGGCGGCCACAACGGTTTCGCCCTGTTTGATCGTGATGGAAGCTTCGCCGACCGACGTTCCCACCGGAACCTGATAGTTGATCTGCGTTGGCGAAATGAAAAACAGCGGCGCGGCGCGTTCGACGCCCGCAGCATCTTTGACCAACACCGAAACTCCGCCCAACGTCAGGGGCAACGGAATGCTGTTCGCCACCGCAATCGTGGTCGCAAGGTTCGGCCCGAAGCCCGCGACAATGGATTCCGCCGCCACCGTTCCCATCGCAAAGCTTGCGGCTGAAACACTGGTAAAGGTGGGAGCCGTGGGCGGAGGCGTTCCGAAAATCGTCATCTTGAAGGCAGGCGTGACGGCGACGCCGCCCGGCGCAGTTGCGTCCGCGACATACCAGCGGCCAAACAGAGTTGCGCCGAACAACGCAGCGTCATTCGGAATTGCCAGCGTTGCCGAGGCGTATCCGTTGCCGGCGCCTGTGCCGATCAATGGCACAGCGACGCGCGCAAACGATGCTGACGCAGGAATGGCAGATCCCGCACCGGGATCATTTTTATCAATCACCAGCGTGGCTTGCGCGCCGCCCAGCGCGCCGTAAACCCCTACGGTAAAGCGCGGATTTCCCAACAGCGGAGGTTCGATGGCGATGACTTGCGGGACGATTCCGCCGCTGCCCGCAATGCCGGTTCCGATGATTTGCGGCACGCGCATGGATTCGGCGTACAGCATTGGGCGATCAAATGGGCCGGTTTCCGCCGCGACGCGCGGATCGGTCAGCGGTCGTTTCAGAAACGCCACCAGATCGGATTTCTGTTGTGCGGTCAGGCGCAAAACGCGCAACCGTGTGCGACTGACGCCGGGGAAATCGCCGCCGCGATCATAAAATTCGACCACGTCTTCCAGCGTTTGAAACCGGCCGTTGTGCATGTACGGCGCGCGCAATTCCACATTGCGCAAACTTGGCGAACGAAATCGCCCCAGATCGTCCGCGCGCTGTGTGATGGCAAATCGCCCGGTGTCTTCGGTGGCGGGACGCACGCCGATGTTTTCAAATTCGTTGTGCGATAAGAAAGGCGTGGTGTGGCAATTGTTGCAATCGGATTGATTGAACACATCCAGGCCGCGCGCTTCCGCCGCCGTCAACTCGCCGCGGTCAAACGGTGTCTGGTCAGAATAGAGCGTCCGTTCGTACGTCGCAATCGCCAGGGCGATTTTCACCGGCGTGATGTCAGACGTGCCGAATGCTTCCGCAAACAATTCGGGATAGTTGCGTCCGCCGATCCAGGCCGCCAACGCCGACGGAATGGAAGGCGAAAGCGCCAACGGTTTGGAGGCTGCAACACGCGTAGCAACATCGTTCCAGTTGCGCCCGAAGTGGCCCATTTCCGCATCGCTGACAGGAGGTCCCAACACCTGGCTTTCCAGCGCGCCGCCTGCGGACAACACAACTGCATCGGTAAGCGGGTCTTTGAACACTTGCGACGCGCGACCATCCCAAAACAGCAAAGTCAAATATGCAGCGTTGACCGCCGACATGCTTCTGCGCCCGGTTACCTGTTCTTTTAAGCCGAAGTTGGCCGACCATTTGTAACTGCCATCTGCCAGCGCCAACGGAACGCCAATCGAACCCTGAATGTCATCGGCATTGCCGAATACGCCGTCCGGCCCCGGATGCGTCGAACGCCTGCCTGCGCTGGCCGAACGCGGATCAGCGCCTCCGTGGTTGGCAATGTGGCAGGTTCCGCAAGCCACGGTGCGCGTCGAAGAAAGTTGCTCATCCCAAAACAGCGTCTTTCCCAGCGCGGCTTTGGTCGCCGTCACAGGATTCCCTGCCGGAGCCGGAGGCGGGTCTATTCCAACCGTCGCGCCCGTGCCGCGAACGCCTGTGTCCGGCGTGCTCAATCCGCTGGCGGCATTCGTCGTTTCCGACCGCACCCAATAAAAGTAAGTTTGCCCGGCGATGGCGGTTTTATCGAAAAAGGCGGCTTCGACCGTCGTCCCAAGGCTGGCAGCGGAAGCAGCATCATTCGACGTGTTGCGAAATACCTGATACCGCATCGCGTTGCGCATGGGGTCCCACGAAATCCGAACCTTGTTGTTATACGCGCCATCAGAAGCCGAAACGCCAGTCGGCGCATTCAATCCGCCGCTCTGTCCACTGACAACGGGCAAGAAATTCAGATATGCGGCGTATCCAACCACCACACTAAAGACACCAATACTGAGCAGGGATTTGCCCCTTCGCATCGTGATTCCCTCCAACTCCTTCAAGATCAATTTAGTAAGGTGGCCGCTCCAGAAGAACCGAGCGGCCACCGGCTTCACGTGTCAACGTTCGGCAATGGGTTATTGGCCCGGTTCAGCGTGCGGGATCGAACTCAGATACAGGTAGATGGACTGAATATCGCGGTCGGTCATCTTGGCGTACACCGGCCAGGGCATCACCTGCAACAGCGGGCTGATTGGGGTGTGGAGCTTTTGCATGTCTTCGCCGGTGCGGAACACATGGACGAATTGTTCCAGGCTCAGCCCCGCTGGACGATTGTTTTTCGTCGGGTCCGGCGTCAGATTCCGCGAAGTAAAGGGCCCGAACTTGACTCCGCCAGCCAGAAAGTTGGCGGCGTTGACTTTGCCGGGCTGGCCACGGAACGGATCGCCGCCTTCGGCATGGGGAGGATTGGTATGACAGTCATTGCATCCGCCAACCGCATTGACCAGATAGCTGCCCAGCCCGACCAGAACGCGGGTTCTGCCGAATCCGGCGTTGACCTGCACGGGGGAAATCGTCAGTCCCTGTTGAGCGCGTTCCAGTTCCGCAGGGGAAAATTCCTGCACGCCCTGAAATTGGGTCGCCGCCATTTCGGTCGCGTTCGAGTCTGCTTTGGAGGCGCGGGTGATGCTGACTTTACCGGCCAGAATGATTCCCGCAAATGCGATGACAAGCATAAGGTTACGCTTCATGAGTTGTTCTCCTAAATAAATGAATGAGTTAAGAGGTTTATGGGTTCCAGCGTATTGCGCTTGCGAGGGCTGGAACACACCTTCCAGAAAACGCTGATTCCAGACCGGCTTCAATCCGCCGGACCGGGCATTTCCAAATAAGGTTGACCTGCCAGTAACGACGGCAGACAGATCGAAATTTCCCCCGTCGGGGCTTCCTGGAAATGTAGTTGGTCGAGTTCAATTTGGCGAAAAATTCCACGAAGACTTCCTCCAGTGAGCCGCGCAGCTTCGTCAGCCGTCAGCAGTTCAACCTCCGCTGAGCACGTTTCGCACCAACCCCGCACCTGTTTTTTCGGGCGACGGTAGACCCATACTTCATGCGTTTCCGTCGTGATCGTCATTTTTGTTGGCATCCAAAATTCCCGTTGAGCGCCAGAAGGTTCTATCCGTTGGCGCAAAGAAAAGGGCGGTGGTAAATTGCACGCATTCCAACCCGGCACCTCATTCCCGATTATTAATTCCAAGCCCGGTCGTTGTTTGCCCGGCTTCGAAATGGAATTTATGTCCTAAGGGGGAAAAACGTCCTTAGGATTGGGTAAATAAAAGGTTGGTTTTTTGTTGGGAAGAATTATGAGCAATCAAATCAATCACTTATATGAATTCGGCGAATTCAGAATTAACGTCTCCCAGCGCTTGCTGGAGCGTCAGGGCAAGGAGATTTCTCTGCAACCGAAGGTCTTTGACCTGTTGTTGGTGCTGGTCGAACGGCGCGGACAGGTGGTCCCCAAAGATCAGCTCATGGCCGAAATCTGGCCGGACACCTTTGTCGAAGAGACCAACCTGAAGGTCAACATTTCCATTTTGCGGAAAATTCTGGGAGGGAGCGAAGAAGGAAAAATTATTGAGACGTTGCACAAACGCGGCTACCGATTTACCGCTGAAGTCACGGAAAGATTCGCGGCAGATTCC
>DAOMFR010000236.1:0-1401 GCA_035429885.1 Blastocatellia bacterium | reverse complement strand
ATGCTGGGACATGGGCCGGATGACGAACATCTGGGGTTGGGATTGGCAGACGCCCTGATTACCCGATTAACCAATTCCGGCGGCCTTGTCGTTCGTTCCACCAGCGCCGTTCAAAAATATACGGCTGCCGACCGCGATCCGGTCGAACTCGGACGACGCTTGAAAGTGGACGCGGTGCTGGATGGCAACTTGCAACGCACCGGCAACCGCGTGCGGCTGACGGTTCAACTGCTCAACACGGCAGATGGAAAATCCCTGTGGGGGGAAAGCGTCGAAGAGCAGGCAGGAGACGTGTTTGCCCTGCAACATTCGATGGCGGAACGGCTGGGAACCTGGTTGACGCAAAAATTGTCCGCCGATCAGCCCCAACCAACCCGGAAAGATTACACGGCGAACCCCGCCGCTTTTGAAGCCTACACGCACGGACGCTATTTCTACAGCAAACAAACCAGCGAGAATTACGAGAAGGCTCTGAAATATTACCGGCAGGCAATCGAACTCGATCCCAATTATGCGCTGGCCTGGACGGGAATTGCAGATTGTTATTTCTCGATGAGCTCAACAATCACCACACTGGGAGCCAAACCGAATAACAATTATTTACTGGAATCGCGCGCAGCGGCAGAACGAGCCATTGCTTTGGACGAAACCCTGGCCGAAGCGCACTTGTCCCTGGGAACCATCCTGACCGAAAAGGATTATCCGGCGGCAATTCGAGAGCTGGAACGAACGCTGGAACTCAATCCGAATTACGCTCAGGCGCACAACGTGTTTAGCGTGATGCTGTTGGGAATCAGAGAGTTCAAGAAAGCCACTGCCCATGCGATGAGGGCGCGCGATCTGGACCCGCTTTCCATTTCGATCAATACCAATCTGGGCATGATTCTGTTTTGCGATCACCGCTACGACGAAGCCGCAGCGCAACTACGCAAGGCTCTGGAACTTGACGAGAATCTGCCAAGAGCGCGTTATTTCCTGGGCGCAGTTCTGGGCATGCAGCGGCGCGACGAAGAAGCCATCGTCGAATTACAAAAGGCAATCCAGCTGTCCAAAGGCGGCATGGTTCCTTCATGTTCGTTGGCGTACGTATATGCCGTCGCAGGCCGACGCGCCGAAGCCCAGGAAATCCTGACGCGGCTGTTGGCGGAAGCGGAATCAAAACCGATTCTGCCTGTCTATATGGGGATGGCTTATGTGGGACTTGGCGATAAGGAGCGAGCGTTTCAGTGGCTGGAAAAAGTCAAAGGAGCAACGCTAATGAATGTCGCGCGCGCCGACCCGCGTTTTGATTCCCTGCGGGACGATCCGCGATTGGCGGCGCTGTACTCTCAATAAACGCGCCACCTGTTTCTGCCAGACATACTAAAGGGCGACGATGAAGTTTCCAGCTTCATCGTCGCC
>DAOMFR010000235.1:0-7400 GCA_035429885.1 Blastocatellia bacterium | reverse complement strand
TGATGGGAACGCTGGCTTATCTGTCGCCGGAGCAGGCTCGCCGAGAAGAATTAGACGCGAGCACTGATATTTTCAGCCTCGGCGTCGTGCTTTACGAAATGCTGGCGGGAACTCGTCCGTTCAAAGGCGCAAACGCCGCCGAAGTTTGCGAAGCCATTTTGAGCCACGAGCCTGAACCGTTAACCGACACTGCAATGGCGCGCATCGTCAAACGCGCTTTGATGAAAGACCCGGCGCGTCGTTACCAAACCGCTGCAGAGTTTCGCGCCGACTTGTTGCAAGTGGAACAAGCGCAACAGCAGGCTCCGGCCAGACGCGGCAAAAGTTTGGCCATCGCGGCAGCATTCTTTCTGTTGGCGGTTTTTGGCGTTTGGCTGTGGCAATTGTTCAACGCGCGACGAAACTCGTTCAATTCAGCCGCCGCGCAAAAAATGACCACCTTTCCAGGACAGGAACTTTTCCCCAGCATTTCGCCCGACGGCCAAAGCGTCATTTTCGCCAGCCGTCACAACGGCAGCATGGATGTTTACCGCCAGACAGTCGGGACCAAATCAATCATCAATCTGACGGAAAATCGTCCAGGCGCGGAAATTCAACCGGCGTTTTCTTTTGACGGCAAACGAATCGCGTTTCGGCAGTTGCGCGAAGGCAACGGCGGAATCTTCGTGATGGATAACGACGGCGGCAATCTCGAACAACTGACCGATGTCGGTTTCAATCCGGCCTGGTCGCCGGACGGCAACGAAATCGCCTTTGCCGACGACATCATCTGGGATTACGAAGGCCGTAACACTTACCCCAGCGCCAGTCATTTGTGGGCTGTGAACCTGAAAACTCGCCAGCGCCGCGTGATTTCCGAACGCGACGCGGTTCAGCCGAACTGGTCTCCGAACGGCCACAGGCTGGCTTTTTGGGGAGAGCAACAAGGCGGTCACCGCGACATTTGGACTGTCGCAGCCAGCGGCGGCGAACCGACACCTGTGACAAACGATGAACACATTGACTGGAATCCGGTCTGGTCGCCGACGGGAGAACATCTTTATTTTCTGAGCAATCGGGGCGGCGAAATGAATTTGTGGCGAGTGCCGATTGACGAACCCACGGGTCGGTTGTTGGGCGCGCCAGAACCGGTGATGTTGCCGTCTAACAATTGCCAGCATTTCAGCTTCGCGCGCGATGGCCGCAGCCTGGTTTACGGCCAGCAAACGCGCACGGAAAACCTGTGGCAAATTGGCTTCGATCCTGTCAATGAACAGGTCGTCGGTTCGGCGTTGCCAATGACTCAGAGCCTGAAGCGGTACGCGCAGTTTTCCTTGTCGCCGGATGAAAAGAGTTTCGCTTATTTGGGGCGAGGCGAGCCTCAACAGGATTTGTTCACTGCCACACTGACCGGCGCGCCGCTGCAGCGACTGACAGACGACGCGGCTCAGGACATCATTCCTCGCTGGTCACCCGCCGGCGACTGGATCGCATTCCTTTCCGACCGTGGCGGCAAATACGAAATCTGGAAAATCCGCCCCAACGGCAGCGGCCTGTCGCCAATGACTCACGAACCCGGCAAGGAAGTCATTGCGCCGGTTTGGTCGCCGGATGGAAAACGGCTGGTGTATCAAATCCGCAACACCAACGCCTTTGTCATTGACGCCACACGGCCCGGCGCTGAGCAGGTTCCGCAAGCCCTGGGCAGCGAACAGCCCGAAGGCTTTTTGCCCTGGGAATGGTCGCCCGACGGAACGACGCTGGCGGGTTGGCAACCGCCGCGTTTGAAACAGCAGGAACGCGGAATTGTTCTTTATTCGTTCGCTCAACAACGCTACGAACAAATAAACCGCTCGGGGTTTTATCCCGCCTGGTTGAATGACAGCCGGCGCTTGCTGTTCAGAGAAAGCAACGAACTGTTTTTGCTCAACCGACAAACCGGCCAAACGAAAAAGATTTATTCGGTCAATCTGCCTAACCAGCTCAGCCATTGCCTGATTTCGCGCGACAACCAGCGGCTTTATTTCACTACCGTCAGTGCCGAAGCCGACATTTGGCTGCTGACTCAAAAATGACGAACTAACGCTTTTGGCTGCGCGTTAAACCGTGTGCTAAATTCCACCGCGTTAATCCGGTTTTATTTGAGGAGTTAGTTTGATCACCACCACAACGAATCGCCTGGGCGAGCTTCAACAAACCATCGAAAGTGTCATTCGCGGCAAATCGGAAGCCGTGCATCTGGCGATTGTCACCTTGCTGGCCGGAGGTCATTTGCTGGTGGAAGACGTGCCCGGAGTTGGCAAGACGACTCTGGCGCAAACGATTGCGCGCGCAATGGATTGCAGCTTTCAGCGAATTCAATTCACCAGCGATTTACTCCCTTCGGATATTGTCGGTGTTTCGATTTACAACCAGCATTCCGGCGATTTTGAATTCAAACCCGGCCCGATTTTCGCCAACATTATCCTGGCTGACGAAATCAACCGCACGACTCCCAAAACTCAAAGCAGTTTGCTGGAAGCAATGGCCGAAGGCCGCGCCACCATCGAGAATCGAACCTACGCCCTTCCCCACCCTTTTCTGGTGCTGGCAACGCAAAACCCGATTGAACACCACGGAACCTATCCGCTGCCCGAATCGCAGCTTGACCGTTTTTTGATGCGTGTGCGAATGGGGTACCCGTCCATCGCCGAAGAAAAAGAAATCCTGCGCCAACACGCAGCGCTGCCTCATCATCACCCGTTGGAAAATGTCAGGCCGGTCATGACGGGTGACGATATTCTGGATTTGCAGGAAGAGGTCAAAAACGTGCGCTTTGATGACGCGCTGTTGGATTATCTGATGGACATTGTCGCGGCAACGCGAAGCTCCGAGATGCTGGAACTCGGCGTCAGCCCGCGCGGTTCGCTGGCATTACACCGCGCTGCCCAGGCGCTGGCGTTTTCCGAAGACAGAGCGTATTGCATCGCCGACGACATCAAACGACTGGTCGTTCCGGTTTTCGCGCATCGCGTCGTCGTCAATCCGCGTTATGCAACCCGCCAGCGCACAGAAAATGGCGCAGAATTGGCTTTGGCAGAAATCCTCAAAACTGTTCGCGTCCCAATTTAAGTGTTAGGTGTCAGGTTTTGGATTCTGGGTTTAAGCCTTTCGCTCAACAACAGCCTTTCCTAAACCTAACATCCAGCATCCGACGCTCCAAACAGATGCTGACTTTCCTACGTCAAAAAAAATCGCCCAGATTCATTCTCGTCACGGCTTCGCTGACCAGCGCAGCTGTCTTGTCGGCAATCATCGGCATCGTCACAGGTCAAATGGGCAAGTACGAATTCGCGGCCTTCAGTTCCAAGGTTGCTTTGGGATTGGCAGTGTTGGTGATGGTGTACGTATTGCCACGCCTGTTCCACAGTGTGCAGTGGCGGTCAAATTATGCGATGCATGTTCCGAACGCCGGTTTGATCTTCGGCGCAGTGATTCTGCTGGTCACGGTTCTGGCGTTAACCAGCGGGAACAATTTGCTGTATGTAGTGCTGGCCGTGCTGCTGGCGACGATGATTGTTTCGATTGGTTCGGCTCGACTGAATTTGCGCAGATTGAAACCTTCGGTTCGATATCCCAGCCACATTTTCGCCGGAGAATCCGTTCCGTTCGAAATTACGCTGAAAAGCGAAAAGCGCTTGTTACCATCCTTTTCCCTTTCGGTGGATTTAGTCGAAGAGCGATCATCGCTGACGGCGGAAAAGACCATCCTTCAACAAGCCGTCGCATTGAGTTTTTTTCCGGTAATCCCGGCGCGTTCTTTCGCCAAAAGCACCATTGAGCGACGTTTTGACCGGCGTGGCATTTACCCCATCACAGGCTTTTTGATTAACACTGGCTTCCCGTTTGGATTTGTCGAACAGCGTCGCTTCATCGAATGGCCAAACGAGATCATCGTGTACCCGCAACCGGAGCCAATCGATAATTTCGCACCTTTGTTGCCGCTGGTCGCCGGCCAAATTGAAAGTCGTGTCAAAGGAACCGGCAGCGATTTGCACGGCATTCGGCCGTATCAGTCCAGCGACCATCACCGCCACATTGATTGGAAAGCGACGGCCAAAACCCGGCAGTTAATGATTCGTGAATTTACGCGTGAAGACGATTGGCGCATCAGCGTTATTTTCGATTCGCAAACGGACCCGGAATTGATCGCTGATACCGAATTTAGGGAACAGTTTGAACGCGCCATCGTCTTTGCCGCCAGTTTGCTGTCGCACTTTTCGAACCTCGGCGGCGAAATCCGATTGGTGACATTGGACGGCGACACCGGATTCGGCACAGGGCAATCGCACTTGTTCGAAACATTACGACACTTGGCGCAACTTGCACCAACCAAAACCGAAGCGGCAGAATTGACCACGGAACAGTCAGGCACGCGCAGCTTTCAAGTTTTGATCACCCAGAACCGCAACACGGCGACGGTATCAGACCACGCAACGACTCACGTCATTCGCTTTGACGAAGTGAGCCAGCAGATAAACAGTTAACAACCGGATTCGCGTCATGAACTTCGATCGCTTTTTTATCGGATCTTCTTACCTGCTGATTGCAACCAGTGTTGTGATGTTGGCGGCGACGCATCGCCTGGGCAGTTTGGCGCTGGCGCTCTTTGCCGGAGTGATGATGGCTGGAGTGTTGATTGACTTGGGGCAAATGCGTTGGAACCTGCCTCGCCGAGTCGCCAATGTGTTGATGATTGCCTGGCTCGGCGCAGCCTTAGTTGAATGGCAGATTTTGCATTTGCCGCCAGTCGCCGTGGTAACGCACTTCGTTCTGTTCGCCTCGTCATTGAAACTCTTACGTCCCAAAACCAACAGGGACTGGCTTTGGCTGCACATCGTTTCGTTCTGCATTGTGCTGATGTCAGCAGGATTGATGATGGGAACGACGTTTATGTTGTTGCTGATTCTTTATCTGCTGGCGGCGGCTTCGACGTTTATCGCGTTTGAAATTCGGCGTTCACAACAAGCGTTCGATAAAGAAGCCGGCGCTCTGGAAGTCACAGTGGAATTGTGGCGCGAAGTGAAAGACCGGCGGCAACCGTTGCCCCAATCCCATAATCGCAGCCTGTTTCTTTTTTCCATTGTGGCAATGCTGATGATTTTGCTGCTGGCGGCACCGCTGTTTTTTGTCGTGCCCAGAATTTCACGCAACACTGGGCGCGGAGGCTTGCTGCAAGGTGAAGCCCTTTCCGGGTTTTCAGACACCGTTCGACTGGGCGAAGTGGCGCAGATCAAGTTGAATCCGCAGGTTGTTATGCGCATTCGAGTCAGTTTTCCGCACGGCCAGCAAACCCAAAGTCCGCAGCAATCCCTGAGATGGCGCGGCGTAACGCTGGATAATTACGACGGTCAAAGCTGGAATAATTTCGGCCCGGCCCCGACGCCGATCCGGCGTTACGGCCAGGGCTTTCAGATCAGTGAAACGAGTTCTCGCCACGGTCTGACGGAACAAAAGTTCTTCATGGAACCGCTGGAAATTCGAAATGTGTTTGTCGCGCCCACGCCCATCGGAGTTATCGGGATCCCCGAATTACTGCGCGACCTTGGAGACGGGCTTTGGACGGAAGCGTACCAACTGAACGACCTTAGCTACACGGTGTATTCCGACACCTGGATTCCAAGTGACGATGAACTGGCGGCCGACAATTCGCGCGAATATCCCCGCAGCATCAGCCAACGGTATTTGCAACTGCCGGAAAACCACGACCGCAACATTGATCAGCTTGCTACCAAAATCACTGAAACCGCCAAAACTCAGTTGGAAGCCGTCCGTCGAATCGAACAACATTTGCGCACCCAATACGATTATTCGCTGGATTTGCAGCCGGTCGAAAACGGCGACCCTGTGGCGGATTTTCTGTTCAATACGCGCACGGGACATTGCGAATACTTCGCTTCGGCAATGGTCTTGATGTTGCGCGCCCGCCACATTCCTGCGCGAATGGTCAACGGGTTTCAAACCGGCGAATACAACCCAACGGTAGACGTATTCACCGTGCGGCAATCGGACGCGCATTCGTGGGTCGAGGTCTACTTTCCGCAAAACAAATGGGTCGCCTTCGACCCGACGCCTGCTGCGGGCTTAAGCGCTTACGACGGCGGATTGATGTCCATGTTTCGGCAATACACCGAAGCGATGGAAATGCTCTGGCTGGAACAGATCGTGGCGTTCAACACGTCCAAGCAAATCTCTCTGTTGGCCAGCGCGCAAAGCTGGATGTCGTCTTACCAGAAAACTCTTTCCTGGCATTGGATGGATTGGACGCGAAGCGTCAGCGAAAAATTTGATTCGTGGCGCGGCAATCCTTCTGCGGAAGCCCTGGCCAGTCAGCGCGAAGCGAAAGCTTCCGGTTCGAACAATCTGACAGCCTATCTATTCACGCTTCTGCTAATTACAGCAGCCGTTTTCGGACTGCTTTACTGGCAACGCAGCCGCTTTCAATTTTGGCGTCGTGCTGGAAATCCCAGCGCTTCAGAATCCGCCATTAAGTTTTATCGCGAGATGCTGCGCACGTTGGAACGCGCAGGGTTTCGCCGTCAACCACACCAAACGCCGCTGGAGTTCGCCGCAGAATTGGGGATGCCCACTGTCAGCGAAATCACCCAGCTTTACCAACGCAAGCGCTTCAGTGATGAAGCGTTGACCAATGACGAAACTGCGCGGGTGGAAATGTTGTTGCAGGAGCTGAAAAACGCTGCGCCAAGAAACCGGAAGGGCTTTCGCAGGTAAAGACGCGAGACAATCACTGCATCAGAAACCGGCTGCGGTTTCGCAACCGTTCCACAATTTCCGCCGGAGCTTTGGATGGAGAACCGGCGTCAAACGGCGGTTGCGGATCGTATTCGATGCCAAGCTGAATGCTTTGCGCCCACGTTTCGCCACATTCCAATGCGACCAGTTTCAATGCCATATCAATTCCGGCGGACACGCCCGCCGCAGTGATAATTTTGCCTTCGATGACGACGCGCTGTTCGGTGGGTTCCGCGCCAAGTTGCCGCAACACGTCATACGCCAGCCAATGCGAAGTCGCTTTCAATCCGGTCAGTAATCCCGCCGCACCCAGCAACAGTGAACCGGTGCAAACCGAAGTCGTCCATTTGGAAGTTTCGTGTGCGCGGCGAATCCAATTCAAAATCGCTTCGTCGTCCATAAACGCCGACTGGCCTGGCCCGCCCGGAATCACCACGATTTCGGGAGAAGGAACTTCCTGCAACGAATAATCCGCCGTGATAGCCAGACTGCCTTGATCTGTGCGAACCGGTCCGGCTTGTTTGGCAACGAACTTCACCGCAGCATTGGGAATGCGGCTAAGCACTTCGTACGGGCCCACGGCATCCAGTGCCGTGAATCGGTCAAACAGTAAAATTGCGATGTCCATA
>DAOMFR010000234.1:0-7564 GCA_035429885.1 Blastocatellia bacterium | reverse complement strand
GCTTGCAGCTTCACTTTGTAGACCTTGCCCGATTCCATCATCACCTGGGGTTTGTCATAACCGTTGCGGTAGCGCATGCGCTGAATGGTTTCATCCAAGTTGTAGGCGCGGCCATCGGGATAGACGTCAATCAGCTTGACGGTGAAATCGGTGTCTTTGGCGTCCGACGAAACGTACAACGTCACGTCAATCGGGCCGCTGACTTCAGTTCCTTCTTTCAACGGTTCAGTGGTGTACACCAGAATGTCTGAACGCTCTTCCATCTTGCGCTGGTCAAATGAGCCTCCCTGCACGGCATTGCCTGTGCAGCAAACGTTGCCACCAAATGAAGGCACAGGGTTCATCGGATCGTAATCGAATTTGTCAGGCGCATCCGTCGCCGGAGCCGCCAGACTAAGCATGCCATCGCCTGCGCCGGTGTTGGCTTTGCCATTACTGGACAGGAAGTAAGTCATCGGTTGCGCGCCAACGGGCGGCCACGTATCCGACGATTGCCATTTGTTGATGCCCATCGTGAAGTAACGAACCTTCGGCATTTTTTCCAGAATGCCGTTCTGTTCACCTTTCAGGAAGTAATCGAACCAGCCCCAGGTCAATTCGCTGTAATTCAGCCGAGCGTCGCCCATGCTGCGTTCGCCGACGACGGTGTTTTCGGTTGCGCGGGTGTAAGCGCAATGCAGCGTCGGCGCGATGACCGCGTATTGCTGGTTGGCAATATCCGGACGAGCGGTTTTCCGCACATGGTTATACGCCGCCAGATTCGGCCCGACTGAAACGTCGTACCAGGACATAAACCAGAAACCGGGCACGTTGATTTTCATATTGTCATGCCACAAACCACCTTTATACCAAGCCGGATCGTTCGGAGCGCGTTTGATCATTGCGCCACCGGTATCCACTGGCATTTCGTCGGAAAAGATTCCCTTGGGCCCGTCAACGGCTTTCATAATGTCCATTTCGGGCAAATGCCGTAGGGCTTTTGACCAGTCCACAGGAGGCAGTTGCTGCGCCAAGTCGAAGGATTTCGACACGCGGATCAAATCTTCGCGCGAAGTGTTCGGCGGAAACATCGGGCGAACCTGATTCTGTTCGCCGTACAGCCAGGCAATGAACAACATCTGCACTGCTCCGCCGCGATACCAGTTGCCTTGTTCGTAATATTCGCCAACGCGGCCAACGCCTGCGCCAAAGCCCTGTGGAATCATCGCCGCAAACGCAGGATTTCCCAGCGAAGCCACAGCCATTTGCCATTCTGCGGTCGAAGAGCAGCCAATGGTTCCGACTTTTCCGTTTGACCACGGCTGGCTGGAAATCCATTTCAGCGCATCGTCGCCATCGCTCAAAGGAGCGCCCAAAATGTCGTAATTGCCTTCGCTGAAAAAGTGGCCGCGTTCGTTCATCGTGATGTGAACGTAACCGCGTTTGACGGCGTCAATGACGGTGCTCATATCACGCGGCAATCCGTTGCGCACATCCCAGTAATTGAAGTTGTACGGCGTGCGCACAAATACCGTCGGATATTTTTTCGATGTGTCTTTCGGGCGATACACGTCGGCGGCCATTCGCTTGCCGTCGCGCATCGGAATCATCAGCTTGCGTTCAACGATGGCGATTTCATTCAGCTCTTTTTCCAGCGCGTTTCGTTGCGCCGCCATTTCGGGGCTGACCTGACCTCCACGTTGGCCCGACGCCATTTGAACGGCAAAAAATAGTCCGATGAAGACCAGTAACAATCTTCTAAAAGCTTTGCTTTGCATGGGTGTGCTCCTAAATGAAAGTGGCGCAAGCGTGCCGACCTTGCGTGATCCAGCTTGAGGGCGAGTCAACCAGCCAGCGCAACTTCGGCAAGTCGCGCTACTTTCGCCGTTGCTCTTTCTGACTTGATGATAATGTGACGGGAACAAAAGCACGAGAGTTACGAATAAAAAAACAGGCAGGTGAACTCGCGTTCAACCCTGCCTGTTTTTTAAGGACGATGAAAACTACGCTAAAAGCGCAACGGTCCAGGTTTTACCTGATCGAAGCCTGCGGCGTCGGTTTGATTTCGACGCTGTTGCTGGTCAGCGTGGTGGAAACCACACGCTGCAATTCGGCAACGGCTTTGTTGTAATCGGCCAGCGCGCGCAGTTCCGAACCGCGAGCAACGGACAGATCGGTCTGGCGTTGCAACACAAAGAAGGTCACCGATAATCCGGCGGCGAATTTCTTTTCTTCACCTTCAAGCTGTTGCTCGGCATAGATGCGAGCAGCGCGAGAAGCTTCGATTCGCATCTTGGCTGTTTCCAGCGATTGGACGGCATTGCGAACTTCCACTTCGATGCTCTGAGACATTCTGCGAGTCTGCAAATCAATCTGCTTGGTGGTTTCGATCGCTCGTCCCAGGTTCGCCTTGGCAACGGTATTGCGCCACGGAATCTGAATGTTCACGCCGACCGACCAGTTGCGGAAATCGTTTTTGAACAGATTGCCGACCGCTTTGGGATAGCTGCCCAACAAGTTCGCAGGCAAACAACCCGTAGCCGGAGGCGGCTGTCCATCCACACAGGCCGGCACGGTCAACGCCAAGGGGTTTTCCGCGTTCCGCTGTCCGGCGACGCCGATCATGTTGTAACTCGCCACAAAATCAATCTGCGGTTTTGCCTGGTTGCGGAAAAAATCCACATTGATTTGGTTGATGTCTTTTTGCAGCGCGAACTGCCTCAGTTCCGGGCGATTATCCACTGCCAGTTTCAGAGCGTCACCAAGCGGAATGGAAATCGGCTTGATGTCGAATGATTCCACTGGAATGATTTGCGTTCCCCACAACTCATCGCCGGGACTGTCAACCGTCAACGCTTTCAGGGCGTTTTCGGCTTGGGAAACAGTGTTCATCGCCACAAACACTTGCTGGCGGCGCGATTCCAACGTCGTTGCCGATTGAATGACTTCAATCGGAGCCAGGGTGCCAACTTCGACCTGACGTTTGTTGTTGTTGAGCTGGGTTTCAGCCAGCTTGACCGAATCGCGCTGAATCTCTTCATCTTTGATGGCAAAGGCCAAATCCCAATACGCTTGCTGAACGCGCGAAATGATTTCGATGGCGCGCTGACGGAACGTGGCATCGTTCAAATCCAGAGTCTTCTTGGCGATTTTGATCTGCCGACGACTGGCGTCAATTTTGTATCCACGAAACAGCGGTTGTGTGAAGGTAAAGTTCAGCGACGGATTATATTGCGGGGACAACGTGCCGAAGTTGTTAGTCTGGCGCGTGTTGTTGAAATTGATCAGGTAATTTCCGCCGCCTTTTTCCAGCAACTGTGAAACTCCGGCGTTATAGGTCAGCGTTTGTTGTGCTGTCGTGGTGGCGCTGGTACCGCTGAACAGTCGCGTATTGGCTTGGGTAAATCCGCCGTAGGAAACTGCGGCAGTAGTATTGCGGTCATAAACACCTTGCGCGGCGAACAGGTCGAATTGGGCCAGCCGTGTGTTTTCGCGTTCCAGTTCAATATCCACGTTCTTTTCGAGCGCGGCCAAAATCGCATCGCGCAACGTCCAACGAACCACTTTGCCGGCATCCAGGCCAACAGTCCGCTGTGGAATCGGTCGCGCCTCCGGTTGCTGAGTTGGTGGGGTCTGAGCCTGATCTTGAGCCAGTGCCGTTGCGGACATTATCAACGCACAGCACATAGCCACCGTCAGATTCATTAGACGAGACAGAGCCGCATAACTTTTCGTAGTCATCTTCCTCATTCTCCGAGTTTGATTTGCTTTGAAAACGAATGTCTTCCAGTAAGTAACCGTCACTGTTTACGTACGATATCCAGGAGCGGTTGCAAGAAAATTGGATTCGGTGGCCGGTACTCGGCCGTCCGTTGTCGGTTATGAGCGATTAGTTTCCATTTTACCGGCAACCGAGCCCTGAACACCAATCACGAACGATAATCAGCATTGATGCGAATGTACCCTTCCGTCATATCGCAGGTCCATTCTGTGACATCGGCATCGCCTTGATGCAGATCAATGGTGATCGTGACTTCGTCGCGCTTCAGGATTTCCAGTGCGCGCTCTTCGCTAAACGGCAATCCGCGCCCATTTCGAGCCACCGCCAGATTGCCAATCTTGATTTCAACTTTTGAAACATCGAACTTCGCGCCGCTGCGTCCGGCGGCAGCCAAAATTCGTCCCCAGTTCGCATCTGAACCAGCTATAGCAGTCTTGACGAGCGGACTGGTGGCTACGGTCACAGCTATTTTTTCAGCGTCGCGTTCACTGGGCGCTCGGCGAACATGAATCGTCACCAGTTTGTTGGCGCCTTCGCCGTCGCGCGCAACTTCAATCGCCAAGTCGCGACAAACATCGGTCAATGTTTTCTGGAACGCTTCAAAGTCCGCGCCGGATGCCTTGGCAATCGGCGGATTTTCCGCCGCGCCATTGGCCAAGGCAATCAACGTGTCGTTGGTTGAAGTATCGCCGTCCACCGAAACTCGATTGAAACTGCGATTCACTGCAAATTTCAACGCCGCCTGCAACGCCGATTTGGAAATTACCGCGTCCGTCGTCACGAATGCCAGAAGCGTCGCCATATTGGGATGAATCATCCCCGCGCCTTTGGCCACACCGGCAATCGTCACCGTTTTGCCGCCGAGCTTGATCCGTCGGCTGGCGCGTTTCGGACGAGTATCCGTAGTCATGATCGCTTCGGCGACATTCCAACCGCGTTCGCGCGAAAGTTCTGCGGTCGCAGCCCGGACACCGGTTCCCACTTTGGCCATATCCAGTCGCTGACCAATCACTCCTGTTGAAGCGACCAGCACTTCCCTGTCGTCACAGTTGAAGTATTCGGCTACCAGCCCAGCCATTTGCCGCGCATCGTTTAGCCCTTCTTCTCCGGTGCAAGCGTTCGCTCCGCCGGAATTGACGACAATCGCACGGTGACTTCGATGGCGTAAGTGCTGCCGTGACAACAAAACCGGGGCCGCAGCCACCAGATTTTGGGTAAACACCGCAGCGGCAACTGCCGGACGCTCAGAGAAGATAATTGCCAAATCTTCTCCGCCCCGTTTTTTCAAACCGCTGGCCGCCGTTCCAGCCAGAAACCCTTTCGGCAAAGCTACGGAATAATCTGCGCGTTTCACCGTAGAGCTAGACTCTTGTTTATTCGTTCCCATTTTTCTACAGAACGAAGCTGGCAGTTGAAGCATTAACAGTTAGCCAAGAGCGGAACAGACCGCTGGATCCACTAATTGCTGCCAGACTCCTTTCAATTTCCTTTCCAAGTTATGTGCCAACCAATTTGGCTAAAGAATTCTTTGACTTACCAGAAACGATTCCACAAATTCTGTCCGCTTTCGGGATGCCATCGTCCAGAATCGGGCAAAACCCGGCAGCCAGTCGCTTTTACCCGAGGCGCTTTTCAATCCTGACGACCGGAATATTGACTTGGCTGACGTCGAAAGGCGCAGGCTGAGCCCCCTCGACCAAATCCAGCACCATCGCCACTTCGTCACAACAATTGAACTTCGGGCAGTTGATGCAATCCATCCAGACTTTGCGCGGCATTGAATCGTGTGCCACCACGCGAAATCCCAGCTTGGCGAAAAAATCCGTCACGTAGGTAAAGGCGTACACCTGAACCAATCCGTGTTCGCGCGCTTCGGCAATGTTGGCTTCAACGAGTTTGCGGCCAATGCCGCGTTTGCCCGCCGTTTCATCCACCGCCAGCGAACGCACTTCGGCCATATCGCCCCAGGTGAAATGTAGCCCGGAGCATCCGACCACCTTGCCATCCAGTTCCGCCACGTGAAAGTCGCGGATGTTTTCGTAAATGCTCAACATCGTCCGCGGGAGCATCTGTTCCTGCCGGGCGTACTGGTTGACCAACTCATGAATTCGAACTGCGTCGGCGGTTTTAGCTTTGCGAATTTCCATTTTCTGAACACAGGCAGGATTCACAGGATGAACAAGATTTGGTTGGGCCTTCCGGTGAATCCTGTAAATCTTGTTAATCCTGTCGAACCAGTTTTGATTCTTCGGCGAGCACTTCGCCAAGCGCCGTCACCAAGGCGGTAATTTCCGCTTTCTTAATGATGTACGGCGGCAAAAAGCGCAACACAGTGTCGTGCGTGCAATTCATCAAAAATCCGCGTTCCAGCATCTTGGCGACGACACCTTTGCCGCTAAACGCGATTTCGGCTCCCACCATCAAGCCCATCCCTCGCACTTCCGTAATCAGTCCCGGCAGCTCGCGCTGCAACCGGCGCAGCTTTTTGCGGAAAAAGGTGCCGACTTCCATCACGCGTTGCATCAAATGCTCTTCGTCCAGCATTTGCAGAAATTCCAGGCTCAAGCGGCAGGCCAGCGGACCTCCGCCAAAGGTCGTGCCGTGATCGCCGGCTTTCAATCCTTCGACAAATTTTTCCGCGACGATAAATGCGCCGAGCGGCACGCCCAAGCCGAGCGGTTTAGCGACGCACAACACGTCCGGTTTGACGGAGGTGTGCTCAAACGCAAACAGCTTTCCGGTTCGTCCCAGTCCGCACTGCACTTCGTCCAGAATCAGCAACGCGCCGGTTTCGTCGCAACGTTGGCGAACGACTTGCAGAAAGGAATCGCTGATGGCGACCACGCCGCTTTCTCCCTGAATGGTTTCGATCAACACGGCGGCAGTTCGGTCGGTAATCGCCGCGCGCGCTTCGGCAAAATTGTCGGCGCAATTGTTCGGGTCAATGAATTTGACGCCGGGAATCAGCGGCTCAAACGGTTTGCGGTACTTTTCCTGTCCGGTGATCGAAAGCGCGCCGAGCGTTCTGCCATGAAACGAATTGGTCAAGGACACGAATTCAGTTTGCTCGGTGCGGCCTTGGCGATAGTGATATCCACGCGCCAGTTTCAGCACGCCTTCGTTGGCTTCGGTGCCGGTATTGCAGAAAAACGTGCGCGCCATCCCGGCGGCTTTGGCCAAGCGTTCGGCCAGTTGGCCTTGATACGGGTGGTAATACAAATTCGAGGTGTGCAGCAGATCGCCTTGTTCGCGCAACACGCGGCGAACTCGCGGATGATCGTACCCCAGCACATTGACGCCGATGCCCGAAATGAAATCCAGGTAAGCTTTGCCGTTGGCGTCATACATCGTGCAGCCTTTGCCGCGCACCAGCATCACGGGGTTGCGCGCGTAGGTTTGCATCAAAAACTGTGATTCCAATGCTTGAGCCTGCTCAAGCGTGAACGATGGGGTTTGAGTCTGTTCGTCCAATTCCTTCTCCGTTTTCGTGGTAGTTCGGGGGGATTTCTTTTGCGCCCGGCCTGCTGCTGCGGCGGCGGCCACCGGTTTGCTCACGTCGCGGCCTGCGCGCGAAGCCTGATCGGAAGCATCGCGGTTGTACACATACATCCAGCAGGACTGATTGCCGCCGCTGGCCAGTTTGACGTCGGTTTTGACGCGACAAAACAAGCTGGTGTCGGGTTCATCCGGATCGAAGCCTTCGTATTCGTCCAGCGTCGCCATCATCACCGGATCGTTCGGCAACTCGAACACTTCGCCGATGATGCGCGAAGTCGTATTCGCATCCAGCACCGCTCCGGTGTA
>DAOMFR010000233.1:0-7619 GCA_035429885.1 Blastocatellia bacterium | reverse complement strand
CGGATAAAACTGCAAATCGTTCGCGCTGATGCCACCGACTTGGTTGATCGTCACGGAATACGCTTTCGATCCCTGACAGAAATTCACATCAATCGCCGTGATGGTGAAATTGAACGTTCCGGCAGTGGTCGGCGCTCCCAACAGGACGCCGGTGTTGGGGTTCAACTGGACTCCGGGAGGCAACGTGCCACTTAGGTTGAACAGATAAGGCGAGGTTCCGCCGGTCGGCGACACAGTTTGGTTATACGCCACGCCAACCGTTCCGCCGGGCAATGTCGCCGGATTCAGCGTGAAGCTGGGGCAACTGCCGTTGATCGTGATGCTGAAGTCTTTGCTGCCGGTGCAAAGTTCCGGCGTGGTCGCTGTCACCGTGAAGTTGTACGTTCCCGATGCCGTAGCCGTGCCGGAAATGTGTCCGTTCTGCGCCAGCGTCAACCCCGTGGGCAGATTGCCGCCGGAAAGCGAAAATTGGTAAGAACCCGAACCTCCGCTGGCTGCCAGCGTCAGATTGTACGCATTACCCACCGAACCATTGGGCAGTGCTCCCGTGGTGATCGTAATCGCCGAACAACTGACCCCGCTGAAAACATAGGCCGAGCCTCTATCCACATCGGCTCCCAGATCATCAAACGGTGCTCCGACCAATGCGGTATCTTCGTGGATAGCGACTCCATTCCCGAATTTATCGTAGGCCGCACCATCAGAAGCTACCAAGGTTCTCAGCAGGCTCCAGCCACCGGGGCCGCGCCGATACATATAGGCTGCACCAACTGCGTAATCACCGTTTTGATTGGCGTCAGGCGCACCGATAAGAATCCAGTCGCCCCGAATCGCCAATGAGCTGCCAAACCAATTCAATTCCGCAGCACCATTTTTCAATTTCTGTTGTTGTACCCAATTCACTCCATTGAAGGCAAAGACATAAGCCGAGCCACCGCTCTGGCTGACGACCTGGGAGCTGATGACAGCCGTGTTCCCATCCATCGCGACGGCTCGCCCAAATCCGTCATGTGCTGCGCCATCTGCCGCATACAAAACGTTCCACTGATTCCAGGTTCCGTTATTGCGAGTAAATACATACGCCAAGCCTCGATTGGTGACGCCGAACAAACTGGCGGAAGGCGACCCGATTAATGCAGTGTCTCCATTGAGCGCCACGCTGGATCCAAAAGCATCATCAACGTTGCCACCAAGGGCAGTCAGTTTGCTGCCTTGCTGAGTCCATTGCCCGTTGGCGTTCCGAATAAACACATAAGCCGAGCCTTCATTGGAATTCGGGCCGCTAAGATCGTCGCCCGAAGCTCCTACCAGCAATGTATTGCCACTAACGGCCACCGATGCACCAAAATGATCGCTCACCTGGGTATCAGAAGCCGTGAAGTTGATTTCCTGGCCCCAGGTCGCGCCGACACGAGTGTAGACGTAAACGGAACCGCTGTACGTTGATCCTAGAAAGTGGTCGTAAGGCACGCCCACCGCCAAAATATTGCCGTCAATTGCCAAACTGCTTCCAAAATAATCTCCCGGATTGCCATTGGAGGCACTAATGCTCTGGCTGTATGTCCAACTGTTGTTGGCGTTCCGCGTGTAGATGCGGACGATGCCAGTGTGGTTTTGCCAGTTCCAGGCGCTAATTGCTGCCGTGTCTCCGCTGATGGCGATGGCGCCGCCAAACGATTCGCCAGTGGCCGCGAATCCATCTCCGGCAATTTTTTGCGATTGACCAATGTCTGCGTAAACCTGATAAACGTATGCCGCGCCTTGATTGATATTGCCACCAACATATGCGCCGCTGATGATGGTGTTGCCGTCCACTGAAACCGATCCGCCGAACCAATCTCCCGCCTCTCCATCGCCGGGCGCAAGTTTCTGTTGCTGAGTCCAAATCGCGGCGTGGCGCGCAAAGACATAGGCTGCACCCTGAAATCCGTTTTTGCCGTAAGCTCCGATGACAGCCAGATCGCCGCTGATATCCACGGAAAAACCAAAATAATCGTTGGCCGCAAGATCCGCCGCCGCCAGTTTTGCCTGTTGCGCCCAATCCACACCGTCAAACACAAACACATAGGCCGTGCCGCAATCCTGCACGTTATTGGCATTGTCATCATCCGACGCGGAGCCAATGAGAATCGTCGTCCCGCTGATTGCGACCGAAGAGCCAAAGCGGTCGTAGGCTGCACTGTTTGCGCCAGTCAGTTTTTTCTGCTGGCTCCAACTCGCGCCATTGCGTTTGAACACGTACGCCGAGCCTTGATCGGTGTTGCCGCCGATGTCGTCCTGATCCGCAGCGACCACTGCCGTTTCGCCGCTGATTGCCACTTTATGACCGAACAGGTCTCCGGCGGCGGCGTCAGAGGCAACCAGTTTCTGTTGTTGTGTCCAGGTGCTTCCAATGCGGACGAACACATATGCCGCGCCTTGATCTGCACCTGCATTGCCGTCATCCTGATACGAACCGACGATCACGGAATTGCCGCTTAAGGAAACCGACCAGCCAAACCGGTCTCCGTCTCCGACCGAACTATCGCCGGCATTCAATTTGGCCTGATAAGTCCAGAGTCCGTTGGCATACACAAACACGTAAGCGGAACCTCGTTGCGAATCGTCAAACGGCGCGCCAACGACAGCCGTGCTTCCATCAATCGCCACTGACCAGCCGAAGTTATCGCCCGTGGAACCATCTGGCGCTTGCAATTTCGCCTGCGTCCACGAAGCGCCGCTGCTAGCAAACACATAGGCCGAACCTTTTGCGGAATTGTCGCCCGGTGCGCCAGCAATCACGGAATTTCCCTTGATCGAAACCGAAGCGCCCAAACCATCCTGCGCCGCGCCATCGCTTGCCGTCAGTTTCTGGATCAACCCGATCATTGGATCAATCGTCAGCGGATACAGGGCTTCGCGGTCGTCCACTTCCAGCGTGATTTCCTGGCCGTTGGTGTTCATTGTCGCGTGGAGCTGTTTGCCATCTGCGTCCCACGCAGCCAATTGGTTATAGCTAAACGCCGGTTGGTCGTTGCGGCCTTTCAAAATCACGGTTTGATTTTGTTCCCCGATTTCCGCTTGCCAATCGCCAATCACCCCCAGTTTGAGCTGAAGTCGCTCGTTTTCACTTCCACTTGGCGTCGGTCGTTGGGCAATCGTAAAACCTTGCTCCAATCCTTCCGGTTTGTTCACGTACCATTCCGTAATCGCCGATTGACGAATTTCGATGCGGTCGCCACTGGCAATTGTTTCTCCTTTGCCAACCTCAATCAGATTTTCGCCGTATCCATACTCCTGCAACCTCAATCCGAACTGCGCGGTTTCGTCACTGGATTGCGCCGGTTTGATCTGCACTCCTTTGCCGGTAAAGCTGGCGCTAAATTGTTGAGCCGGATTTTCCGCGACAAAGCGGTCGCCTTGTTGGACTACCTGATAGCGCGCCGCCTTCACAGCCTTCGCCAGCGAGTCGTATGAACCGTCCAGCTTTAATCGCTCAATGGCAGCTTCGCCTTGCACCGTGGTTTGTTTGTTGTTTGCGGTTGGCTTGTGAGGCCGAATGCCTGCCCAGCCATACCCCACACACAAAATACATAGGATTGCCCCAAGGCAACGACCTCGCGGCGTTTTCCATAACAAGTGAAAAAATTTAGTTGAAAGCTTCATAATGTCTACTCCTCCTAAATGCCATCGGATTTGCGCTGCCTGGGCTGGCATCCGAACACACTGCTCCCACCGCCCGGCAGGCTCCGCTGGCTATTGATTGATCGTTGTTACTCTGTGCGGCATCTTCTGGCGATTCCGTTTCGCCATTCTGCCGTCATCCCGTAAGGCGGAATTCAGGAGGGTTTTCCTTTATGGCTGATAAATTTTTGTGAAAATAATTTTGGGGGAGTCCTGTGCTCAGCTTCCGATTGAATTCCCGTTAAACGTCGTTTTCCAATTTTGTCGCTCAATCCCGAAGTTCAAGACGTGATTTTTGAGTCCGAAGTTGAGTATACTCGCGCACTGTTGGCAATCGATTCGTTTTCAGACGCGACACATTCAATGTCTTCACCATCAACTACCAAAGTTACGGAATTATTGTTGGCTTGGCGCAAGGGCGAGGCATCAGCACTGAATGAATTGACTCCGCTGGTTTATCACGAATTACATCGGCTGGCAGCTCATTACCTGCGGAATGAACGCCAAGGCCATGTCCTGCAAACCTCCGGCTTGGTAAACGAAGCGTTCCTGCGCCTGATTGATCAGCAACTGGATTGGAAAAATCGCGCGCACTTTTTTGGAGTTGCCGCGCATTTGATGAGACAAGTGCTGGTGGATTACGCCCGAACCCGACAAGCCGCCAAACGAGGCGGCGAAGAAATCCACGTGGCGCTGGATGAGGCGCTCGATAAAGCCGACGCTCAACAACTGGATTTGCTGGCGCTCGACGATGCCTTGAAAAGCTTGGCGCAATTCGATCCGCGCCAAAGCCGCATCGTAGAGCTGCGCTATTTCGGCGGGCTGACAATCCAGGAAACGGCGGAAGTGTTGGACTTGAGCGAGTCTACTATTGAGCGCGAATGGAATTTTGCCCGAACCTGGTTGCGACGCGAACTGCTGAAACCTTGAAGATTGTTTGTGCCAAGCAATCTTCAACTCAGAATTTCAACCATACAGGATGAGGAAGTGAACGGGGTTGAGTCGCGCTGTTCTCAACCCTAAAGAGAGCTGCGTTCATCCTGTTGAACCTTGTGACAACGTTGCATGACTGCTGAACGCTGGGAACAAATCAAAACCCTGCTTGAAATGGCCAGTGAACGTTCTGAATCAGAGCGAACAGCCTGGCTGGCCGCTCAATGCGGCGATGATGTCGCCCTGCGCTCTGAAGTGGAATCGCTGCTCGCCGTTCACAAGGCCCAAGACAATTTCCTGGATGATCCGCTCATCGCCCTGCCGGCAAAGTTATTGAACAAAAGCTCAAGGGAATTATCGCCGGGCCATTCAGTCGGCCCTTACGTGGTTGAACAACGTATCGGCGTGGGCGGAATGGGCATTGTCTATCGCGCTCGCGATGCCCGACTGGACAGAGCGATCGCCTTGAAACTATTGCCATCTGAATTTAGCAATGATGACAATCGCGTGCGCCGTTTTCGTCAGGAAGCACGCGCCATTTCCGCACTTAACCACCCTAACATTTTGACCATTTATGAAATCGGCGAAACCATCACAGAACATGGCTTGACCCATTTCATTGCTACGGAATTTGTCGAAGGCCAGACGCTGCGCGGCGTGTTATCCGAAAACGAACTGACTCTGGGCACAGTGCTGGATATTGCGATTCAAACCGTCACAGCGCTCAGCGCCGCGCATGCCGCTGGCGTCATACACCGAGACCTCAAGCCGGAAAACATCATGCTGCGTCCTGATGGCGTCGTGAAAATTTTAGATTTCGGCCTTGCCAAACTGACGCAGCCCTCAAAATCAGTATCTCCCCCACGTTCCTCAATCCACACAGATCCCGGCTTGGTTCTGGGGACAGTTAGCTATATGTCGCCAGAACAGGCGCGAGGCTTCGATGTGGATGAACGGTCAGATGTGTTTAGCGTTGGCGTCGTGTTGTACGAATTACTCACGGGACAGTCAGCTTTTGCTGGCGCAACCACAAGCGACGTTCTGGCAGCGGTATTGGAAAAAGACCCAATTCCTCTGCTTGAATGCGCACCCCATCTTCCTGTGGCCTTGGGCGCCATCATTACACAAGCGTTGGCTAAAGAGCGCCGTCTGCGGTACCAACGCACAGCGAATTTGCTCAGGGATCTAAAAACTCTGCGAGATGATTTGGCAAAATCCGAACCCTTGCGATCTTCTGGTCTGCCATCTAATGGGCCATCACCATTGCAACTGCGAGTAGGAAAATCCGATCTTTCTCTCCGTGAATTTGCTGCCGATAAAACAACCCTGGCACCGGTGACGGCAATTCTTCCCAACGCTCGCCGTACTTGGTCACACTCGACCTTCAAGCTCAGATATGCGCTTATCATATTGTTCCTTGTCATTGGAGGATTGGCGCTTGCTGGTATCGCGCTGTGGCCTGATCAACATCATCAACTGAGCGCCATTGCTGTGTTGCCATTTGCCAACGTGGGCAACGATCCGCAATTGGAATACTTATCCGAAGGAGTCACGGATACCCTCATCCAACACCTGCAACATTTGCAGAAAGTACGGGTAATGGCGCGGGGCACGGTTTACGCGTACAAAGATCGCAACACGGATCCACGGCAACTCGGTTCGGTCTTGCAGGTGCAAGCCATCATCAACGGCAGTGTGCAACAACGCGGTGATGATCTTGTGATCCGCATTGAATTGATTGACGCGCACGATGGCGCAAGTTTATGGAGCCGGCATTTTCAACGTTCCACCAAAGAACTGCCCCTGTTGCAAGCCGAGCTGACAGACACCTTATCCGAACAGTTGGGGATTCGTTTCGGCGTCAAAGAATTCGCTTACGTTCCCAAACAAACTCGCAATTCCGAAGCGTATCGGCTTTATCTGCTGGGCAATCATTACGCCAACAAACAGACTCTTGAAGGTCATGAAAAAGCGCTGGCCTATTACCAGCAAGCGCTAGAACTGGACTCGCAATATGAGTTGGCGTATAGCGGCCTTGCCAATTTGTTTGCCTTTTCTTCCAGCCGGCTTCTATCGCCGCAAGAAGCGATTCCTCAAGCCAGACAAGCTGCTTTGCGGGCGCTCGAATTAAACCCTGATCTCGCTGAAGCTCATTTCTCGCTGGCTCTTATTAAGTGCTGGGGCGATTGGGAGTGGTCAGGTGCCGAGCAGGAATTCAAACGAGCGCTAACCCTGAATCCGAATCTTACGGAAGCGCACACTATTTATGCGAATTTGCTAAGCGTGCAGCGACGCTTCGCCGAATTCCACTATGAAATTCAACAGGCCAAGCTGCTTGACCCATTTTCATCCCTTGCTTTCGAAATTAGCGCCTGGGGGCTGTACTTTGAAGGCCGCTACGATGATGCGATAGCAGAATGCCAAAAGTTACAAAAACTCGATCCATCATACCTGCGTGTCTACGCTCATCTTGGGAATATCTACCAGCAAAAAGGCCAATTGCCGGAAGCCATCGCTACAGTAAAACAGGGGCTGGCCATTGAACGACAGGAACAGTTATTGGCGGTGTTGGCGTATCTGTACGGCCTGGCGGGTCAAACAGAATCAGCCCGTCAAATCCTAAATGAGTTGGAAACGACTTCACGGAAACAGCATTGGATCAATCCGCTTCTCCTCGCCAAAATACATGTTGGGCTGGGGCAACACGAACAAGCTTTTGATTGTTTGCAACAAACATATGAAGCGCACTCAGAATCATTGATGAATTTGGGGATAGACCCTGTCTTCGCTCCATTGCACCCTGATCCCCGGTTTCAGGAATTAGTGCAAAAAATCGGATTACAACGCTAATAGAAACAGACCGCTTCTTCTTGAAACGGACGCCCAAAACACAAAGCGGCGGGCTGGTAGCAATTACCAATCCGCCGCTTTGTGTTTGAATGGTGGTGAATGTTACGGCGCGAAGTAACCGACCACATCCACGATCAAATCCGTCGTACTCAAGGCGAACCGTTTGAACGCCC
>DAOMFR010000232.1:0-7630 GCA_035429885.1 Blastocatellia bacterium | reverse complement strand
AGCACGTAAATTTCCGCCAGGATGCTGGCGCGCGGTTCAAAGTTCAGCGGACTGCCTTCGCATTCAACCCCGGCGTATAGGAATTCGTCGCTTTGTTGAGCCAACCACGAATTCGGATTGCCGGACACGCCAACAATTTTCACTCCGTTTTGTTTTAACGCGATGATCGCGGCTTTTAGCTCCATCGTTTCGCCGCTGTTGGAAAGCGCGATGACGACATCGCCGGGCACGACCTGGCCTGCGCTGCCGTGAACGCATTCGGTAGCGTCCAGAAAATACGTCGGAGTGCCTACGCTGGATAACAGCGCCGCGATGTAACCTGACACGTATTCCGGTTTGCCGATGCCTGTGACGTGAATACGTTTGCCGCTGGCTTCGGCGGCAGTGATGAAATCCGCGACACGTTGGAAATACGCCTCGCCGCCAATTTTCGCGCGCAGCTTGGACAATTCAGCAATCGCGGTTTCCAAAAAGAACGGAACTGCGTTGGTGTACGGCGAATCCGCAGGCGGAGCATTTGTTGGGGGAGCCACTGTTGCCGCTGGTTGTTCAACGCCAAATTTCGCGCCGTCATACAGTTCAAACACGCGCTGGCGGCTGGTCGCCAAATCAGGCGTTGCACCCAGAATTTCGCAACACGCCGCGCCGCAGGCATTGGCCAGTTTCAAGATGTCGTTCCACGCCAAACCGAAATGCAATCCGGCGAGCATGCCTCCGAAAAACGCGTCGCCCGCGCCGGTGGAATCCAGCGCTTTGGTCGAATAAGCCGCGACGCGGTCGGTTAATTCTTCTGACGCAATGGCGCATCCGGCTTCGCCATCGGTGATGACAACGGCTTTGGCGTTGTAGCGCTGGCGCAAAATCTGCGCAGCTTTCAGCGCGTCGCTTTCACCGGTGATTTCAATGACGGCGGCTTTGGATGGTTTGATGTAATCGGCCAGATTCAACGCGCGTTCAAATAGTTCGGCGTTGCCCCCTGCAGGTATTAACGCTTTCAGCGCGTCGCTGCGCGGAATGTCCACATCCAACGTGGTGATGACGCCGGCTTCGCGCGCAATTTCCAGCACGGCAACAACGGCGTCCAGCGGAAGTTGCGAAATTTCAGTCGAAACGATTTTCGAACTGCGAATGTACTCGGCGTGTTCGGCGCGAATGTATTCGCCAGTGGTTTCGCTGGTCGCCGCCGGACTCATGTAAATCGCGCGGCCTCCGTTGGGATCCACGAAGATATGCGCAAACGAAGACGACGCGCCATCCAGCGTGATGTGTTTATCAATGGAGTACCGATCCATTCCGGCGCGCAAAAATCGTCCGTATTCGTCGTCGCCCTGTTTGCCGAAAATGCCGACGCGCAATCCCATCAGCCCCGCCCACGACAAATGGTTTAGCGTGACTCCGCCGACCAGCATTTGCGCCGTGGCTCCGTTGCTGTGCCGATCCAGCGCGATCTTTTCTTCGCTGCCGATGATGCGCGGCGTGCGGTAAATCAAATCCACGACCATCGAACCAATGCCAACCAAATCAAATCGTTTTGTGCTCATTGTTGAATGCAGAATTTCCTTCAGAGTATGAAATGTGAGGCGCGCAGTTTATCTGAAAACCAATCTGTACACACCCGCCGCATCGTCGTAAGATCGTCCCGCAGTAGTTTTTTCCAGCAAGTTCCAACCACGTCATAAACCGCAAAATTTGGAGGCATACGATGTCAGAACAGAACAACGATGTGTTTTTGTCGCAGGCATCCGACAGGGAAATTTCCCGTCGGCGATTTCTTAATCAGGCGGCGGCTGCCAGTTTGGCAACTTTGGCAGCTCCAGCAATCGTTCGAGGGCGAAACCTGAACGACAAATTGAATCTGGCGATTATCGGCGCAGGCGGACGCGGCGCTTCAAATTTGAAAGATGTCGAATCGGAAAACATCGTTATTCTGTGCGACGTCAACGAAGAAGGCTTGAACAAAGCCGCTGCGCGTCACACCAGCGCGCGCAAGATCGTGGACTTTCGCAAGGTCTACGACCACGCCAAAGAATTTGACGCTGTGGTCATCAGCACGGCGGAACACACGCATGCCTTTGCCACGTTGCCCGCGTTGCAATTGGGCAAACACGTCTATTGCGAAAAACCGCTGACGCACAACATTTGGGAAGCGCGCGTCATTCGTGAAGCCGCGGCCAAAGCCAAAGTGGCGACGCAAATGGGCACGCAAATTCACGCCGGAGACAATTACCGCCGCGTCGTCGAATTGATTCAAACCGGAGCCATCGGCCAGGTCAGCGAAGTCCACGTGTGGGTCAATCGCGCCTGGGGATGGCAGGCCAGCGAAGTAGAATCAAAAGCTGCGGGCGACATTGTCTTTGTGCAAGATCGCCCGGCAACGCCCGATCCGGTGCCGCCGATTTTGAACTGGGAATTGTGGTTGGGGCCTGCGCCTTCGCGTCCGTTCAACAACGTCTACTTTCCCGGCCCGAAATGGTATCGCTGGTGGGATTTCGGCAACGGCACGATGAGCGATTTGGGCAGCCATTGGATTGATCTGCCGTTCTGGGCGCTGAAACTGGATCATCCGTTGACTGTCGAAGCCACCGGGCCAAAACCGCACCTGGAAATCGCTCCGGCTTCGATGAAAGCCGTTTACCAATACGGCAAACGCGGTGCTCTGGCCCCGGTAAAACTGACCTGGTATCAGGGAACGTATAAGCCGCAACTTTGGACGGACAAAGAAATTCCGCAATGGCCGAACGGCGTGTTGTTCGTTGGCGAAAAGGGAATGGTGTTGTCCGATTATGGCAAACACGTGCTGTTGCCCGAAAGCAAATTTGCCGATTTCAAACGACCGGAGCCGTTCATCCCGAAATCCTTGGGCCATCACGCCGAATGGATTCACGCCTGCAAAACCGGAGCGCCAACGACGTGCAATTTTGAATACGCTGGCTGGCTGACCGAAGCCAATCACCTGGGCAATGTCGCCTATCGTGTCGGCAAAAAGCTGGAATGGGACGCGAAAGCGTTGCGGGCGAAGAATGCGCCGGAAAGCGAATCAATGATTCATCGGCAATACCGCAAAGGCTGGAAGCTGATCTAAATCAATCCGGAAAATTGTAGACAGGATTTACAGGATTCGACGGGATGAAAGCTACGGCTGGCGAAGACTGAAAACAAATCTTGTTCAATCCCGTAAATCCTGTCTATTTTTCCTGGCGCTGGAATTATGCAACTCACTGACATTTTCAATCTCTCTCTGACGGGCCGCGCTGCGGCAGAGGCGCTGGAATATGACCGCGCGGATGGTTCGACAGCTACGTTGACCTTTGGCGAAGTGGATGCGCGCAGCAATGCGATGGCGCGCGTGTTGACGGCGCGTGGTTTGACGAGTGGAGATCGGCTGGGATTCTTTTTGCCGAACTGCGTCGAATTCCTCGATCTGTTTCTGGCATGCGTCAAGCTCGGCGTGATTGTTGTGCCGATCAACGTGCTGTACCGCGAACGCGAGATCACACACATCCTTTCAGACGCCGAACCCAAAGCCATCGTAACCACTGCCGAGCTGGCGCAATTCATTCCCGAAAGCTCTATCGTTTGGAAAATCCAGGAACTTTCCGCTGCTGCGTCCGAGCAAGACTCGGCGCGAGTTTGGACGCCGATTGATGGCGATGATCCGGCGGCGATTGTCTACACCTCCGGCACGACGGGGAAATCCAAAGGCGCGGTGCTGACGCACAACAACTTTGCCGCGAATGCGCTCAATGTCGTGACGTGCTGGCGCATCTCCAGCGAGGATCGCTATCTGGCGGTGTTGCCGCTGTTTCACGTGCACGGTTTGGGAAATGGAGTTCATGCCTGGCTGACCAGCGGTTGCAAAATGAAGCTGGTGGAAAAGTTCGACCTGCAACGCGCGCCCGGCTGGTTTGAATCGTTTCAGCCGACGTTGTTGTTTGGCGTGCCGACGGTGTATGTGCGTTTGCTGGAATTGCCGGACGGCGTGGCGCGGCAGATTGGCCAAAAAATGCGCTTGTTCGTGTGCGGTTCGGCTCCGTTGCCTGCGCAAACCCTGGAAGAGTTCCAAGCGAAATTCGGCCACCGCATTCTGGAACGTTACGGCATGAGCGAAACGCTGATGAACATCAGCAATCCGTACGAAGGCGAACGGCGAGCGGGAGCCGTGGGCTTGCCATTCCCCGGCGTGTCGGTGCGAATTCTCAATCACGAAGGCCAACCGGTCAGCGAGGGCGAAATCGGGGAAGTGTATATCAAAGGTCCGAACGTGTGCGCCGGTTACTGGCGCAGGCCGGACGCAACGGCAGAAGCGTTCAACAACAGTTGGTTTCGCACGGGAGATTTGGGCCAACGCAGCGCCGATGGGTATTACACGTTGTGCGGACGGCGAACGGATTTGATCATTTCGGGCGGGTTCAACATTTACCCGCGCGAAATCGAAGAGTTGTTGTTGGATCAACCCGGCGTGCGCGAAGTTGTTGTGTGCGGTGTTCCGGACGAACGGCGCGGAGAAATACCCGTCGCCTATGTTGTCGCCGATGACACTTTTGATGAAGCACAAGCCGAAGCCGTCTGCCGCCAATCGTTGGCTTCGTTCAAAGTGCCGCGTGGGTTTGTCCGCGTGGAAAATTTGCCGCGCACGGCGCTCGGCAAAATCCAGAAACATTTGCTGCCGAAATGGGGAGCCTGATGAACTCGTTCATCAACGAATTATCATGACCAGACTGAATAAAGATTTTCGCACTCGGTTCAGCAAGCTGCTGTTGGTAATGCTGGCAAGTTTGCTGGCGGCATATTCGTTGCGGCCGACGCTATCCGCGGCGGCAGAACCTGTGCGCTTCGGACGCGACGTGCTGCCGATTCTGGCGGCGAATTGTTTTTCCTGCCACGGCCCCGACGAAAAGAATCGTAAAGCCGGATTGCGGCTGGATGTGGAATCCGACGCCAAAGCCAAACGGCGCAGCGGTTCGCCAATTGTTCCCAGCGATCCCGGCAAAAGTTTGATTCTGGCGCGCCTGACCAGCACTGATCCCGATGTGGTGATGCCTCCGCCGAGTTCGCACAAACAAGTCACCGCCGCGCAAATTGAAACAATTCGCCGCTGGATTGCTGAAGGCGCAACGTGGGGACGCCATTGGTCATTCGAACCCGTAACCAGACCTGTCACCACCGGAAAACAGCACCCGATTGACGCGTTGGTCATCGCAGCCTTGGAAAAGAAAGGGCTGGCGCTTCGTCAAAATGCTGCGCCGCAAACGCTGGTGCGTCGCGTGTGGCTGGATTTGATTGGCCTGCCACCGTCGCCTGAACTTGCCGACAAGTTCGCGGCTGACAGTTCGCCAGCGGCTTACGAAAAAATGGTGGACGAACTGTTGGCAAAGCCGCAGTTTGGCGAACACTGGGCGCGAATGTGGCTGGATCTGGCGCGCTACGCCGACACCAAAGGTTACGAAAAAGATTTGGGGCGCACGATATGGCCGTTTCGTGATTGGGTGGTGAACGCGCTCAATGCCGATATGCCGCTGAATCAGTTCACGACCGAACAGCTTGCCGGAGACCTGCTGCCCAATCCCACTGAACAACAACTAATCGCCACGGCCTTTCACCGCAACACGATGACTAACGACGAAGGCGGCACGGACAACGAAGAGTTTCGTGTCGCCGCCGTCAAAGATCGCGTGGACACTACGGCGCAGGTTTGGATGGGGCTGACGATGGGTTGCGCCAAATGCCATACGCACAAATACGATCCGATTTCGCACGCGGAGTATTACGGCTTTTACGCGCTGTTCAATCAAACCGAAGACGCTGACCTGTCCACCGACGCGCCTGTGATGGAGTTGCTGTCGCCGAAAGAACAGGACGAACGCAAACGCTTGCAAGCCAACATCGAAACCATCAGTAAAGCGTTGACGACGATGGAAGATGCAGCAGACAAAGCCGCCGAATCCGAAGAACGCAAATGGCGCGTGGCCGCTGTCACGGAAGCCATTTCCAAAGACGGCGCAACCATTGCCGCAGGCAAAGACGGAGTTGTTGCCGTCAGCGGCAAAGCTCCGCCGGAAGATGTTTACGTTGTGACGTTAACCCTGGCGGCTGGCAAGCACACCGCTTTGCGATTGGAAGCCTTGCCCGAAAAACAGGCCAGTGGAGAACTTGCAGTTGGCCGCAATGGCTCGACCGCGAACTTCGTCTTGTCTGAGTTGACGGCTGAATTGCTGGAAGCTTCAGGCGCGCGTTCGGTGAAACTGGTCGGAGCGCGCGCGGATTTCGCAGAAACGAATGGCGCGGTTACTGCTGCAATTGATGGCGATGAGAAAACTGGTTGGTCAGTCAGTTCTCGCGGGCACGAACGGCACACGGCAATTTTTGATTTTGCTCAGCCGCTGCAACTTAGTCAGGAAACCAAACTTCGCGTGACTTTATCGCAACAAGCTGGCGATTCAAACACGTTGCGCCGGTTTCGTTTAGCCACCAGCGAAGTTGCCGCGCTGCAACCACCGGCTGTTCTGCCTGAAATTCGCAAGCTGCGTGACGATCTCACCCAAGCCTACAAAACTCAAAAAGATTTCAACGACAACATTGTGCGCTTGCCGTTGATGCGCGAACTGGCCAGCGACAAACAGCGGCAAACCAAGATTCAGATTCGAGGCAATTTTTTAGAACAAGGGGAAGCCGTTGCGCCTGGAGTTCCTGCTGCCTTTGGCAAGCTGCCCGAAGGTGCTCCGCTCAATCGCCTTGGCGTAGCCCAATGGTTGGTCAATCGAGAAAATCCGCTGACGCCTCGTGTTTGGGCGAACCGCGTTTGGGCGCGGTTGTTTGGCGTAGGCATTGTCGAAACCGAAGAGGATTTCGGCGCTCAAGGCGCGACTCCATCGAACCCTGAATTGTTGGATTGGCTGGCGGCTGAATATCGAGACAACGGTTGGTCGCTCAAGAAACTCATCAAAACCATCGTTATGAGTCAGACTTATCGTCAGGCTTCGGACGTGAGTGCGTCCTTGCGCGAAGCCGATCCGCGCAACCTGATTCAATCGCGCGGCTCACGGTTTCGACTTGGAGCGGAAGCCGTGCGCGATCAGGCGTTGGCTGTCGCTGGCTTGCTTTCATCCAAAATGGGCGGCCCGCCTGTCATGCCTCCGCAACCAGCCGGATTGTGGCGCACGACTTACAACACGAAGACCTGGGTGGACGCCGAAGGCGAAGATCGTTACCGGCGCGGGTTGTACACGTATTTGAAACGCACGACGCCGTATCCTTCGATGACGACGTTTGACGCAGGCAGCGGCGAAGTCTGCCAAATTCGCCGCATCCGAACGAAC
Organism: Blastocatellia bacterium; assembly: GCA_035429885.1. Taxonomy (GTDB): domain Bacteria; phylum Acidobacteriota; class Blastocatellia; order RBC074; family RBC074; genus RBC074. The sequence continues at coordinate 314 of DAOMFR010000232.1, read as the reverse complement.
ACTCCGCTGCAAGCTCTGGTGACGCTCAACGATCCCGTTTATCTGGAAGCCGCCGCAGGCCTGGCTCAACGAATGGTTTCAGAAGCCGCGGATTCAAAAGCGCGTGCCGAACGCGGATTGCGATTGGCGCTGATTCGTCCTTTGCGACCGGGCGAAGCTGCTCCGTTAGTCGCGCTACAGAAAGAAGCTCAACAAACATTTGAAGCCGTGCCCGAAAAAGCCGACGCCTTGCTGAAATCGGCCAGAGCCACTGTGCCTGCCGGAATCAGCAAGCCAGTCTTTGCCGCGTGGGTTGTGGCGGCGAACGCAATTTT
>DAOMFR010000231.1:0-7809 GCA_035429885.1 Blastocatellia bacterium | reverse complement strand
GATGAGCCGTGATGGGCTCGAACCATCGACCCGCAGATTAAGAGTCTGCTGCTCTACCAACTGAGCTAACGGCCCGAATTGTCATTGAAACTCACTTGATGACTTGCTCAAGCGGGCTGCATTTTTGACGATGCATCGGCGGGTTGTCAAGATAGGGAATCTGATGAAGTGTGGCGTGAGCGCCGCTTTTCAAAACATCTTTCGCAACGCAAAAACTCGGGGAAAAGCGGCACTCCACACTTAAGTCGGTTTTCAGATGAATGTACGGCAGGTTTTCCAATCTGCCGAGATTTCTGCAAGTGCGAAATGCCGGGCAGATTTTCCAATCTGCCCGGCACCCAATTGAAAATCGCCCTAAATTGCGGTCGCTCCGCCATCCACCACGAAGATTTGGCCGGTGACAAACGACGACTCATCCGACGCCAGATACAACGCCATACCGCCGACTTCGTCCGGCGTGCCGACGCGCGGAATCGGCTGGGTCGCTTCCAGCTTTTTGACGTAATTTTCGTTCTTCCAGAAATATTCGCTGAAATCGGTTTCGATCAAGCCGGGAGCGATCGTATTAACGCGAACGTTGTGTTTGCCGAATTCCATCGCCCAACTGCGAGTCATCATAATCAGCGAGGCTTTGGTAGCGCTGTACAGTAAGCCGCCGTTTTGTGGACGTAATCCGGCGATCGAAGCAATGTTGATGATTGAACCGCCCGTGCCACGTTCGATCATTTTCGGCACGGTTTCGCGAATCAGCCGTAGCGACGACAACACATTGATTTCAAACATTTTGGCAAACATATCGTCGGTCACGTTCAGTGCTGGACCTTGGCCAATATTGGTGGCGCTGTTGTTGACCAGAATGTCCGCTGGGCCAAATAGTTTTTCGGTTTCGGCGACCAGCTTGACCAAATCTTCGGCGCGTCCGACGTGACAGACCACCGGCGCGATTTTGCCAGGCAGCGAGGAAAATTCGCTGGCCGTCGCCTCCAGATTTTCCAGTTTGCGGCTGGCGATGACGACGTTGGCTCCGGCTTCGGCCAACCGTTTGGTGATGGCTTTGCCAATGCCACGGCCTCCGCCTGTGACGATGGCGACTTTGCCTTGCAGGCTTGAACTCATTGTTGATTGCTCCTTAGTTGGTGGTGTGAACGCCGTGTATCTTATTCGCTCGGCAAGTTGGATGGAACCCTATTTCGGGTTGCCGCTGGAGATTTTTTCGCTGAAACCATCGCTTTCAATCCGGCGCGAAATTCCGGCAGCATCATTCCCATCCAGATTTCCCTGAACTGTTCGAACAGCGACAACTGCCGCTGGTTATAATCTTCGTGGAGTTTTTCCAGAACAACGATTTCCAGGCTCTCTGGCGTTCGTCGCCTGATGCGCGCCAGTTCGGTTTCGATCACTTTGCGCTGAGTTACATGATCCTGAAAATTGCCGAGCAAATCCTGGCTGCGTTTCAGCAATTCAATCAATAGCGTCAGCCGGTCTGGAAACAGATGGCGCAATTGTTCCGCGCTGTACCGCAATCGCTTTCCGGAAATTCGCAGGTTATGAAGCTGCACTTCTGTGGGCAACATTTCCAGCGCAGGCCAATGTGAATAAAACTCTTTCAGTCTCGTGCGTAAAATTTTGATGGCGGTCTGGTGAACCGGCTCGCTCACAGAGACTTTTTTGACCTTAAACGGTTTGCTCACGACTCACCTCCTTCCGCTTCGCCATCGTTGCCGCTTCCCCAAAAGAAAACTGCCGTTTGAATTCGGCATATTCTTCGCTGCGAAGGTAAGCGCGCAATTCACGCAATTTACGCCGCCGCCGGATTTGCAACCTATGAACAAACGTTGTGAAAGCAGCCTGCTCTTCTGCTGATAGAGCGGAACTGGAAGCTTGCTGCGATATCAACGCCGCCACCATCACATCCAGGTCGCGCACAGCCCCCAAAGCATCAGCCAATGTTTCCATGCGATTCCGCCATTGCTGACGGTCTTCTTTGCTGAAGCACACGGCGAAATTCTTGATGGCGACGCGCAAGCGGCGAAGGCCGACTCGCATATCGTGTACAGCTTCGATGTCTCCGTTTTTCGCTTGAGGTTCGTATTGAAGAATTGCCTGTTGAAGTTCCAATACGAGCTTACGGGCAAAACTCGCTGTGGATTCCGTTTCTAACGGAACCTCGCTCGTTTCCATGATCTTTTCTCCCAATCGGAATGATTACGACGAGTGTTTTGGTCCTCATTAGTTTAGAGTCACACCGCATTCATCGGAAACCACAGCCTGCCTGAATTGAAAAAAATTTTCCCGAAATTCTGGAAGAAAGACTCCATTGTGCGTTTTTTATCAGTGCCAGCATGATCTGCTGGTGTTGGGCAAGGATGTGGCGGTCCGATGCCGGTATTAACTACCCCCGCTGCTACCTCTCGACTTGTTCTTTGGCACGAGAAGGCCGATTGTACCCAGTGAGCAATCGGCCTTTTCGCTGCCCAAAATAGTTTTTGTCCTCACCCCACAAAAGCTTTCCTGTTAATCAATCCCCAGCCTTCGACCAGCCGTAAAAGTTCGTCCCACTGTGCTCCTCTGTCGAGCAGCCCCTATTGCTTGACCGGGTTGATGGAGTGGAGTACAACGGACACCAGTTGGCAAGTAAGTCTAATGTTTAGAGTGGCCAACAAGCTGCGAAATAGTAGATTCGGTTTTTAGGCTGGGTCAATTTCAATGCAGGAGATGAGCGTGCACCGTATTCCGCGTTATTGTTCGTTGGACGGATTCACCGAGTTGAGTTCTTCGCTCGAAGGAATCGTTTTGCGCTCACTCGCTCCCTTCGATACCGTCTGTGCGCGCACCCTCAACACCAACTACTACATCTTTATTTTGGAGCCGGAAACTGGAAAAGCTTTAGTGCAAGGTGGGCGATATTTTGAAGAACCCATCGAAGCCACTGTCAGCGGTTCGACGTTTGGCGGCTGTATGTTAAAAATGGGCTGGCTGGGCATTGGGTTCCGCATTGAATTCTATTCCGGTGGGCAGCGCATAGTGACGTCTCCCGTCCAAAACATCGCCATCGAACATGGTGACGACTGAATTTCAGCCTTTCCGTCTAATCAACCACAACAGCAACAAAGCCGTCGTACCTCCGGCAATATCCACAAGACTGTCATTGATCGAAGCCGTTCGAGAAGCCACAAACGATTGATGGTATTCGTCCGATAGCGCGTAAACCGCAATTACCAGCCAGGAATAAACCGCCCACGCCCATTTCCAGCGAACAGGGGTTCCGGATCGAAAGGCTCGAAACAGCATCAAAGCCAGAATGCCGTATTCGGTGAAGTGCGCCGTCTTGCGAATGACAAAGTGAATTGGACGGAATTGTTCAACCGTTAGGCTGGGAAAAACTCTGTGTGCTATGTCGTAAAGCAACGAACCGGTATTTTCACCTGAAAACGAATCCGTCGAAAAAAAGAAAATGGCTGCCAACCAGATAATGGGAGGCAGCCAGTAAAACAATTTTGAATTTTGGACTTTGGATTTTGGATTTTGGATTCCAGGCATTCGTGCAACCTCTTTCAATGCAGAATCAAAAACCCACACTCAAGAATTACAGAGCTTCCGCGCCGCTGACGACTTCGATGATTTCGCGAGTGATCTTGGCCTGACGCACCCGGTTCATCACCAACGTCAGTTTATCAATCACTTCCGAAGCATTCTTCGATGCGGAATCCATCGCGGTCATTCGCGCGCCAAGTTCCGAAGCCACCGATTCCAGCAGCGCGTGGTAAATCTGATTTTCAACCAGCTTCGGCAGCAATTCGCTGTAAATGACGTGCGGCGGCTGTTCGTACAAATAATCGGTCAGCACTTCCGATTGCCCGGCTTCGACTTCGTCGCGGCCAATCGGCAGCAACTGTTCAACAACAGGGCGTTGCGACAGAGCGGATTTGAATTCGTTGTACAGCAGATACACACGATCCACCAAATGCTCTTCGGATTTGAAATCCGCAACCAGTTGCTGACCGAGTTCAACAACATCGGTGACGCTGACTTTGCCTGTCCCGGTGATCCCGACGTGTTCGCGGCGAATGGTGACCGGGCGACGGCGAAAATAATCGCAGCCTTTGCGGCCAATCAATACCAGTTCAACCTCTTTGTCCGCGTTCTGGCGTATAAACTCCTGCGCGGCTTTGGTCAGGTTGGTGTTGAAACCACCGCACAAGCCCTTGTCGGCGGTAATTAACGCCAACACGACACGCTCTTTGCGGCCGTCGTTTTCACGTTCGTGACCGACCAACAATGGGTCACGATAATCCGGCGAACGCCGGGCCGCGTCTCCCAAAATCTGCAACATCTTGGTCGTATACGGACGCGCAGCCGTCACGCGCTCAGTCGCACGGCGCAAGCGGGCAGCCGAAACCATTTTCATGGCTTTGGTAATCTGCCGCATATTTTTGACGGCGCGAACTCGCCGCCGTAAATCCTGAACACTAGGCATAATGTCCTCTATTCGCCGTTAGGCTTTCGCAGCCTTTGCTTGTGCGTTGTAACGTTGTTTGAACTCATCAAGCATTGCCGTCAACTTGGCTTTCGTGTCGGCGTCAATTCCGGCTTTGGGGTTTTCGCGCATCGCAGCCAGCGCCGCCGTTCCACCGGTTTCCATAAACTTCACCAACTCAGTTTCAAAGTTGCGCACTTTTTCGACAGGCACGTCATCCACGTAACCGTTGGAAGCCGCCCAAATAATCGCAACCTGTTTTTCAACGTCCATCGGCACGAACTGTGGCTGCTTCAAGATTTCAGTCAGTCGCTGACCACGCCCCAACTGACGCTGTGTCGCGGCATCCAGATCAGAACCGAACTGCGCAAACGCCGCCAGTTCGCGGTATTGCGCCAATTCAAGTCGCAATGTACCGGCAACCTGCTTCATCGCTTTGGTCTGCGCGTTACCGCCCACGCGACTGACAGAGTTACCGACGTTGATGGCCGGGCGAATACCGGCGTTAAACAAGTCGGATTCCAAAAAGATCTGGCCGTCGGTGATCGAAATCACGTTCGTCGGAATGTATGCAGAGATGTCGCCTGCCTGGGTTTCAATGACCGGCAGAGCCGTCAAACTGCCACCGCCTTTTTTGTCGCTGTATTTGGCAGCGCGTTCCAGCAAGCGCGAGTGCAGGTAAAACACGTCGCCCGGATACGCTTCGCGTCCCGGCGGACGGCGCAACAGCAAGCTGATTTCGCGATATGCCGCGGCGTGCTTTGACAAATCGTCGTAAATGCAGAGCACGGCTTTGCCGCGATCCATAAAGTATTCGCCGATGGCGCAACCAGAATACGGAGCCAAATACTGCATCGCCGCAGGTTCGGAAGCTGAAGCCGTCACGATGATGGTGTAGCTCATCGCGTCGAAACGCTCCAGACTGGCTTGCACCTGGGCAACGGTCGAAGCTTTCTGCCCAATGGCAACGTAAACGCAAATTACGTCTTTGCCGCGCTGATTGATGATCGTGTCGAGCGCGACGGCAGTTTTGCCTGTCTGGCGGTCGCCGATGATCAGTTCGCGCTGGCCGCGTCCGATGGGAACCATCCCGTCAACTGATTTCAAACCGGTTTGCATCGGTTCTTTCACCGGCTGGCGATCCACAATGCCAGGAGCGATGCGCTCAACCGGCATAAAATCATTGGTCACAATTGGCCCTTTGCCGTCCATCGGCTGACCCAATGCATTGACCACGCGTCCCAACATCGCTTCACCAGCGGGAACTTCGATAATGCGCTTTGTGCGTTTGACGATGTCGCCTTCTTTGATCGCCTGATAATCGCCAAGCAACACCGCGCCGACTTTGTCTTCTTCCAGATTCAGCGCCAATCCGGCTGCGCCCTTGTCAAATTCCAACAACTCGCCGGCCATTACTTTTTCCAGGCCGTGAATTTCGGCGATCCCGTCGCCGACTTTGATTACCGTGCCGACTTCGGCAATGGTCACACCGGCGTCAAAGTTTTCGATCTGTTGCCGGATTATTTTGCTGATCTCGTCTGCTCTGATTTCGTTTGCCATTATTTTCTCCGAAAAGGTGTTCGTCTAAGCGTTCAACAATCGCTTCTTCATCTGCGCTAATTGAGTTTTGATTGAACCGTCGTAAACCAGACTGCCAATGCGAGTCACGACTCCGCCGATGATTGCCGGGTCGGTGCGAAATTGCAGCCGCACCTGTTTGCCAGTGGCGGCTTTCAATTTGTCGGCCAGCATCGTTTCTTCTTGCTGAGAAATTTCACGCGCCGTGGTGATTTCAGCCGAAACGATGTTCGTCCGCGCATCCAGTTCACGCGACAAGGTTTTCAAAATTTGATCCAGATCGTGAAGCCGTGAATTTTCCAACAGCACTCGCAGAAAGTTGCTTGACGTTTGCCGCAACTGCATTTTGGACAGCAATTCGCCCAAGACGCCGCGTTTGCGTTCAGTGGAAATCACCGGGCTGGCAAACACGTCGCGCAATTGTGCGTGGCCGTTCATCAAACCGGCAAAGCCGTTCAGTTCAACAACGACTTCATTCATTTCGCCGCGCTCTGAAATGACATCAGCCAGCGCGCGGGCATAACGATTGGCAATGGTGGTTACGCTCATAATTCAATTGATGGTCGATAATTGAGATGGATAATTCCTTGAAAAGGGCCAATTGTCCATTATCAACTATCCATTAACTTTGCTCATTTCTTCGCCCATTCGCTGAAGCAATTTCGCGTCGTCTTCGGGCTTCAATTCTTTGCGGATCATCTGTTCAGCCAGATCAACGGCTTTGGTCGCCGCGAACTCGCGCAATTCTGACATCGCAATCTGCTTGGCGGATTCGATTTCGCGCTGCGAACTCAGCCGCAACTTTTCGATGTCACGCTTGGCTTCGGTTTCCAGACGTTGCCGTTCGGCTTCGGCTTCACGCTGCGCCTGGGCTTTGATTTCAGCGATCTCGGTATCCAGCCGATTCAACCTGGAATCAAGCTCAGCCATTTTGGCGGCTGCCAGCTCTTTTTCTTTAGCCGCTTGTTGCAACGTCGCGCGCACTTCAGCCAAACGAGTGGCGAAAAACTCTTTCGCAGGCTTTCTCAGCAACCAGATCAATATGCTCAGAAAGATGGTCAGATTCACCAGCTTCGACAGCGCAGCCATCCCGGGACTGACGAACAACAATGTTGGGTGAAGCGACGGAATCAAAAATGCGAGTGAAACGAATTGGTTGGGATTTGTCATAGCGGCTTAATTTCCTCCGCCGCTGATCGGGCGATGCAAAATCTGAGAAGAAATCACGCCAGCCATCGCGCGGGCTTCGCCTTCCAAATTCGCTTTGGCGGCAACCGTCTGTTTGGAAATGTCTTCGCGCGCAGCGGCAATTTGCGCAGCCGTTTCGCTTTTCACCTGAGCGATCATTTCAGCTCGCGCAGCCTGTGCGTCGCGGCGCTGCGTTTCCATAAACTGATACGCTTCGGCACGAGCGGATTGAATCTGCTGCTCGTATCCGTTCAGGCGCTGTTCATATTGAGCAAGCAACTGCTTGGCTTCGGCCATGCGACCGGCGCCCAAATGGTTGCGCTCATCCAAAACCTGATTGATAGGTTTGAACAACGTGCGATTCAAAATGAAGATCAGCAAAAGGATGGAAATGAAGACAACTAAAAACGATCCATCAATGCTGAGTACACTACCTGCTAAGGCTAAGACGATCACGCGGATTCGCCGCTCCTCTCAGAAAATTTATGCTGCACAGTCAGCTATGGTGATAAAACTGCGTGGAATTTAAGTGCGGATAAGTAGCACATCATTTCACAAAGAGTCAA
>DAOMFR010000230.1:0-7819 GCA_035429885.1 Blastocatellia bacterium | reverse complement strand
TTAGACTGGCTTTCGGCGCAGCCGTTTGCGCGAATGCTGCCGAAGAAATCAACACGGCCAACAGCGCGAACGCCGCCAGCCGCAAGCTCAACGTAAAACGAATGTTAGTGTTTTTCATGATTGGCTCCTCTCTTGTTTCTCTATTCGTAGTTGTTTTCCGCGATGGTTGTTTGCGACGCAGACAACTTAACCGGACAAGAAAAGAACCGCAGCGATGTTATTCACTGTCTCGGTGTTAATTGATTCACAGTGGTTTCATCGCAGCAATTGGCCTGGAAAACAGAAGAGAGCCTGGCGCGACTCCGATTGATTTCAATCGAAGTCACGCCAAGGCTCTGCGGCTAGGAATGATATTGCCTTTCGTAAAATCTTTTTCGTTTTAGTTTGCTGTTCACTTGATGAAATCGTCATCCAAAAAGCTTCGACATGATTGGCTCCGTCAGGGGCTATGGATCAAGTGCCTATTACCGCAGTTGGTTTCGTCTGCGATCTTATTTTTGCTTAGTGACCAGGCCTTTGTTCAGCGTGATCGTCCAATCAATCTTGTCTTTCAATTCCGGGTTCAACTCCAAGCATTGAGCGAATTCGCGTTGCGCTTCGGCTTCGCGGTTCTGTCGTAAGAACTCCACCCCGCGATTCAGGCGTTCGAAGATTGCCCCCCAATCGAGGGGGCGAGCCGCAGTAGCAGCCTGAGCGCCTTTCTCGGCTGGCAGCTTCAGGCGGTTTTGTTGGGCGATCTCTAAATGCGGATCGAGTTCCAAAGCCTTATCGAAATCGGCACGCGCGCCTTCCATATCACCCAAGTCCATGCGGACGAACCCGCGATTGTTGTAAGCCATAGCCAACCGCGGATTGAGCTCAATCGCCATGTGAAAATCGGCGAAGCTCGCCAGCGCATCACCCGCGCTGAGCAGCGCATTGCCACGATTGTAATAAGCCCGACTGTCACGCGGATCCAATGCAATCACCTTGTTATAGTCGCTTATCGCTCCGGTGGAGTCGCCGCGTTGTCGGCGCAGCGCGCCGCGATTGAGATACGCAATGACAAGACGTGGGTCGAGTTCGATGGCTTTGCCGTAATCGGCCAGCGCGCCATTTGGATCGCTCCCCTTCTGCCGGGCGAAGCCGCGATTGTTGTAGCTGGCGGCGTCACGAGGATTAAGGGCAATGGCCTTTGTGTAATCGGCGATGGCCTCGTCCAGTTTGCCTTGGTCTTTTTGCACGTTGCCTAGATTGTAATAGGCAATGGCCAGCCGCGGCTCAATCCGAGTTGCTTGCGTGAAATCGGCGATGGCTCCCTCCAGATCGCCTTGCTTCTGCCGCGCGAGGCCACGGTTATTCCAGGCGAGGGCAAAGCGCGGATTGAGTGTTAGAACTTTGGCGTTATCAGCGATGCTGGATTCAAGCTCACCTTTCTCCTGATAGACGAGGCCGCGATTGTAGTAGGCATCGGCGTAACGCGAGTTGAGGGCGATGGCTTTACTGAAATCGGCAATGGCGGCGTCGCGGTCGCCGCGTTGCGCATAAATCTGGCCACGATTGAACCAGGCCGTGACCGCGCGCGGATCAAGTTCGACCGCCCGCGTGTAATCGGCCAGCGCGCCTGCCAGATCGCCGCGCAGTTGCCGCGTGTAGCCGCGCTTGACGTACCCTTGGGCGGAGAGCGCCGGTTGCGCCTGACAGATTGAGATGAATATCAATAAGCTGATGACTAATGAAAAGAAATAAGATGTTATCCGCATAAAGCTTTATCCTCCCGCAACTGTTTATGAAAGTCAGGCGTTGTCCGTGCGGCTTTGTTCAACTCCCAACATCGTTGTTGATTGACGTTTGTTGCCGGGACAACTTATCGGAAGGAGCGAGCGATGGCAGCGAAGCCGCTCACTGCGTCGCTGTGAGCTGGTTCACAGCGGCTGCCTATCCAAACCAAACAAGCGAATAATGAATGAGAAATGAAAGCAGGACTATCAGCGCTCCGCCGATGCCGACAGCAAAGACGATTACCCGAATTATCATCGCCAAGTCGTTTCTATCACTGGCATCTCGCAACCGAGAGCCGGTTACCACACCAAGGCCAAGGCAAATCAAACCGACACTGGCAGCAAGCTTGTACGGTTCGCTCAAAGCAAATCCTTGTCTGGGACTTACGATGTGCAGTTCATTGTGAAATAGGCTGTAGATACCAGCGGCCACAAACATCAGGCAGACCCCAATCAGCCCTGCTTTTCCTGAATTTGCGTTCTGGCTCATTTCAAGCTCCGCAGCGATTGGCCAGGAATTGGCGATTGTGGATTGTCCAGCGGTGATCGCGACTGGCTGAAAGATAGCCGCGTTCTTTGTATGAAACGATGATCTTGTTGACGCTTTCGCGCGTAGCTCCGACCAGATTGGCCAGATCGCTTTGCGTCAATCGAACCGGAATGGCAATGCCGCCGCCGCTTTCGGGCTGGCCGTATTTGTCCGCAAAGCAGATCAGTTGCCGAGCAATGCGGCATTCGACATCCACCGTCGCCAGAGATTGAATTTGTTCATTCGCCTGGCGCAGCCGCGCCGAAAGTAGGCAGGACAAGTTGTGACCGAGCATCGGCGTCATCATCAAAAATTTCCGAAAGGTCTCGCGATCCAGCCAGAGCAACTCCGATTCTTCCAAAGTGGTGACGCTGGCTGAACGAGTTTGACGATCCAGCGCGCTCATTTCACCAAAGCATTCGCTCGGACCAAGAATCGAGATGATGACATCGGAACCGTCAGCCTGTTCAACGTGAACTTTGACCGTGCCGCTTATGATGAAATAGACGGCTTCGCCGGATTGGTCGGCGGTCATCAGCATCGCATTCGCCGGAAAAACTTTGCCGTTCAAACGCGATCTGACTGGTTGCCAGTCGGCTTCGGTTAGTCCGTGAAAAAGCGCGCATTGAGCGAGTTTCGCAAACCTGTCTGCAAACCAACTTGCCTGGGTTGTGCTCATCGTTGTCTCCACAAATTGATTGAATTCTCGTTTTACCGTTATGGCGCAAAATAACCTGACAGGTCAATCACCAGATCGGTTGTCCTGGAAGAAAAGCGGTTGAATGCCCCGTCCATTCCCAACCCCACGGTGAAATGACGGTTAAAAACCTGCCCCGCCACGAAGTTCGATGTGGCCACCGTCGGCTGCTGAGCATTGCTCGGCCAGAAGGTCAGATAGCCGTTGTTGCTGACGTTAACCACTGTCGCATTGCCCACCACAGCCAGCGCCGCCACAGGAATGTTCATGCAAGCTCCGACAGATGATTGCAAATATACAATTCCGCCGGTCATCGGCGCTCCTGGAGTGAAGCAACCCGAAAAGCCAGCTCGCGTGTCCAGCAATCTGATAGGAGTAGGCAACGAATTGAACAGCAGTCCTTGCCCGTTCAAATCGTTCATCTGCGCACTGTAATAACCCAGCACATCTATAACCAGATTCGTCGTTGAAGCAGTGAAGACATTGAAATGACCGCTCTGCGACAGGCCGACGGCGAATGGCGCGTTCATGACATTCCCTGCCTGGAAATTCGAGCTTGCGACCAGTGGCTGAGCGGCGTCCGCCGGATAGAAAGTCAAAAAACCTCCGGTCAGCGGTCCAACCGTGGTCGCGTTGCCAACCAGAGCCTGTGCTCCCGCCGGAATCGTCACATTATCGCAAGTAGTGACGCCGAGTTGCGAAGTCGTTGAACCCGCTTGAAGCGGCGCTCCTGGCGTGAAACAGCCTGAAAACCCCACGCGCGTTTCCAACAAGCGAACCGGGCGCGGCAACGGGTGGAAATACAAACCACCTGTTCCCGGTTGAGCGTAATAGCCGGTTACGTCAATTACGATATTGGTGTTTGTGGTGACGAAGATATTGAAAGCTCCGTCTGCGGCTCCAAGCCCGACAGTAAAGACATTGTTTAAAATCTGATTCGGAGCGTAGTTGCTGTTGGCTACGGTTGGCTGACTGGCATCGCTGGGATACAGAGTCAGATAGCCTCCGCCGGATTGAACCGTAGTGATGTTGCCCGTCAACGCGCGAGCATTGATTGGAATCGTCAATCCGTCGCAAATCCTGCCCGCTGCCGTCTGAGTCCGCGAAGTCCCGCCCGGAATCATCGCTCCCGGAGCGTCGCAACCTGTTTGACCAGCCCTGGTGTCCAGCAAACGAAGCGGACGCGCCAACGGATAGAATTGCAAACCGGTTGCGCCTCCACTGGCGTGGATCGCCACGGTGTAATTTTGCGAACCTGCGCATTGGTCGCCCTGTGAGGCGGTGATGGTGAAATTGAATATTCCCGGCGCGGCCGGCGTCCCCGAAAGCATAGCGGTGGTCAAAGAAGACGTGAACGTCAGCCCCGGCGGTAACGTCCCCGTCAGACTGAAACTGTAAGGCGCAGTTCCATTCTGCGGCGTGAAAGTTTGATTGGGATAAACTACGCCCACTGTGCCATTGGACAAAGTCGCCGGGGTGATCGTGATCGTAGGGCATTGCGATCCGCCCGCGCCCGGCCAGAAGCCGCCTGCTATGGAAAAGCTTCCACCACTGGATTGCGTCGCGGCGTTTTGGCCGATTGTGCCTTCGATGACGCTGCTTCCGTTGCTGCTGCGCCCGCCGCCGCCCGCGATGACGGTTTGCGACAGATTGAAACTGCCGCCGGATTGCGCGGGCGCAACCGTAACCAGATGATTGGAGGCGCGCAACGCGGTGGAAAGCGCGTTTACAGGCCGCGGGATTTGATGTTGCCTGCGGCGATGCATTTCGTAACCGCCAGCGAAAATAGTCGCGCCCAACCCCAGCGGCAATACCCAAAACAGCAAGAAATTTTTCCGATTTTTCATGATTCGCTCCCCTGATGTGCCTGATGCAAAAGCTGCACAAGGTGCAAAAGCTTTTTGTCAGGTTTAGCGCGCGGAGCGGCGGCGCGCTTGTTTGGTGGAGCGATTTTGTTGAACCAGATTTTCCAGCGCGGACAGTCGTTGCTCCAACTCAGCTTTTGCCGCCCGCAATAGCTCGATTTCCTGTTGTTGTTCTTTGACGGCATTGATCAGCACGACGCTGAGTTGGTCGTACTTGACGCCTTCGATCACGCCATTTTTATTGTGCGTGACAAGCAGGGGTTCGACTTTGGCGACTTCTTCGGCAATCAGGCCGAGGTCGGTTGCGCGCTGTTCCTTCCAATCGAAGCGCACCGGACGCAACCGTTGAATCAACTGCAACCCGCTGCGCCACGGCTGAATGTTTTGTTTGTACCGCTGGCTGGACGAACACGAGGCCAGCACGTTGTTGCTGCTGATGCAGACGTGCGTGGCGGTGGCGGCGGACAAAGCGCCGATGCGCACAGTGTCTATGCCGTCACGACCGAGTTGAATGCGCGCGCTGCTGGTGACAATGGCATCCGAACCGATGGCCGTTGCGTGATCCAGATTCTCGAAACCGACATCCGCGGAAGTCCCAATGATCGTGTTGTTGTTGCCTGTCCTGTTGGCGAGCCCCGCATCTCTCCCAAAAAACGAGTTGCTGATGCCAGTCGTCTGGTATCTACCTGCGCTCCACCCGAAAAACGAGTTGTTAGAACCTGTGTCGTTGTTTGATCCGGCGAAATTGCCGAAAAATGCGTTACCTCCGCCCGTGTTGTTGTAACCAACGTCCAACCCAAAAAAAGAGTTGTGATTGCCTGTGTTGGAGTGTCCGGCATTACTCCCGAAAAATGAGTTTGCCCGGCTGGTCGTGTTGGCGAAGCCGGCTTCCTCCCCGAAAAACGAGTTGGAATCACCGGTTGTATTCGAGTCACCCGCGCTTCGTCCGAAGAAAGCATTGTTGTTGCCAGTCAGGTTCGAAGCACCGGCATTCGCCCCAAAAAATGCATTGTCACTCGCCGTGTTGGCGGTGCCGGCGCTGCTCCCGAAAAAAGCGTTGTTGCTTCCCGTCGTATTCGCGCTACCCGCACTGGACCCAAAGAAAGAGTTGTTCCCGCCAGAATTATTCGCGAACCCCGCCGAGATACCGACAAATGTATTATGCGTGCCTGTCGTGTGGGCAGTCCCCGCCGCGGTGCCGACAAAGAGGTCACCAGTGCCTGGAACGCTCAAAATTCGACTGCCGCCGAGGTTGTATTGCGTCGTCGCATTGACGATATTCCCGCCTAGTGTGCCTCCCGCCGTGCCGTTGCCGCTGATGTTGAAATTACTGGTGGCCTGCTGATTGATCGTGTTCTGAACGTAGTTGCCGCTGCCAGTGGGAATGTCCCCTGCTTGCAATGCCGAGCTCGTCCAAGCCGTACCGTTGCTGCGCAGGTAATTGCCCGCCACGCCTGTGCTGCCCAAGCCCGTGCCACCGCGCGGCGCACCCAGAATGCCGCTGGCGATGTTGGCGGCGTTCAAGTTGATCAGCGCCGCGCCGTTGCCGCTGAGCGTGCTTGCCGTAAGCGCGCCGCCGATTGTGCCGTTGCCGCTGATGTTGAAATTGCTGGCTGCCTGCTGATTGGTCGTGTTCTGGACGTAGTTGCCGCTGCCGCTGGGCAAGCTGCCGATTTGCCCGCTGGTCACGCAACTAACACAGGCCACGGATAACGAATCTGCCGCGCCCGCGCTCAGGCTGCGCAAGGCATAAGGCGTGGAGTTGACGGGTTGGCGTGGACTGAGCAACGTGAAGACGCCTACGCTTGCGCCGGGCCGCACGCCAATTTCCAGCCAGCGCGCCGCGCCAGGAAAAGCTACTGCGCCGAAATCCAGTGTGACGGTAAAAATGCCGTTCGCCACCGCTACATCTTCCAGCGTGATGATCGGGCCTTGCTGCGCCCCGCCCACCGGCATGTCGTACAGGATGAAGCGCAGATCAAAAGCTCCGTTGGCCGCCACGCCGCCATCGGTCAGCCGCCCCTGGTAACTGAACGCCGGATCTTGGGCGAACGCGCTGATGACCGGCAGGCAAAGCAGGATGATGAGCCAGTTACCGAATTGGCGACGTATGAATAAGCAATGACGCGGCATGGCGTTTTCTCCAAGTAATTGAGACGGCAGAGACACCGAATTCGTTTTTAGGGCTAGCCCTCTTGCGGACTGAAAATGTTGAATTAGGTTGACGAGCGCGGTGTCTTAACGCTGCGACAAAGTGACTTGGCCTTGCGCTTCCCAACTGGCATGCACGCCTGGGCCTACGAGGTCATAGACCACGCATTCTTCTTGAGCCGCCGGGCGGAGCAAGGCGATAAGCCAACGGCCATCCGGCGCGCGTAAGTACAAGGTGATTTGCTGCCAGGTCACGCCGCTGTCTGAGGGTTTGTAAACGCCCTGGCCGTAAAAGCTGTCATATCGCACCAGCGTGCCGCGGGGCGTAGCCAGCCATAACGCGCCGCGTGCCGCGCCGTTTGGTTGAATGACCGTCTCGTGCTTAAACACGGCGGGGTAATCACCGCGTGACGTATGCACTTGAACCGTTTGCAGCGAAAAGCTTATGTCTATCCAGCGCAAATCCTGTGCAATGGCAGGCGGCGGAAAGCTGCCAATACTAAAGAGCAGCGCCATGCATACAACGGTTTTTAGCCAATTGGTTCGTTTCATATTCTTCCTCGTGATGAATGTATTTGGTGGAACAGGCAACCGAAAGGCCTTCCACCGGCAAGCGCGGGCGATAACTTTTCGTGCCAACCGCCTAAACGCAACGGGCACACTTGCAGCTTCGCGGTTTGGGAGATGATTTCCGGCTATTGAATAACGCGACAAACGGGGCTAAAAACTCCCATCATCGAAAAATTTATGCAGACGCCAACGACCAACGAGATCACCACGCAATTGCTGGCCTGGAATCAGGGCGACGCAGCGGCGC
>DAOMFR010000229.1:5220-7823 GCA_035429885.1 Blastocatellia bacterium | reverse complement strand
CCCAGCAGCGCCATTTCCATCCGCTGTTTCAATTCGGCCAGCCGTATCAGCACCAGGCCGCTGTCGCGCAGGTGCAGGATTTCCTGCTTCATCCGGTGGTACAGCGTGGGGGAAGTGGTTCTGCCAATCAATGGCGGCGATGATGGCGTCGCGCAAGGCATCGCAACCTTCGTCCGTCTTCGCACTGGTCAGGTGCAACGGCGACTGAAAGCCGCGCTCTCCAATAAACTTCGTCATGCTAGCGTCGCTGACCACCAATCCACCACGATCAACGCGTCCGGCGGCCAGCAGCTTGGCGAAAGGCTTGCGCGCAGCTTTTTGCATATCGCGATCCCATTGGCCGAGTCCCTCAAATGGGTTTTCATTTTGCGGATTGAACACCAGCACCGCCACTGCGGCGTCGTCCATAAAAAGCTGATGGACGAGGCGGTAATCTACCTGCCCGGCAAAATCCCACAGCCAGATTTCGCGATCCACGCCCTGTTTGTAAGTGCTATGAGGCAATCTCCATTGTGTTGCCCAAGCACCATCGGTGGAATCAGTCTCTTTGTAAAATTTTTTAGCTAGCCGATGGGATAAACCAGTTTTCCCAACCCCATTATCACCAACAAGCAGAACTTTGGCATTTGTGTACTGAACTTGCTCAGGTTTATCCGGCAATTCTGTTCCAACATTTATTGCTCTTAGATAACTATCAAATACGTATGAAAAATCCCATACTAGAACTTCACCTGAGACACTACCCAACAAAACATGTTTCCCATCAGTACTCCAAGCAATGCTCGCTATTTCGCTTGCGCCACTATCAACCCATCCTAAGCAGTTTCCAGTAAGAATGTCCCATAAACGTAATGTCATGTCCGCCGAAGAGGAGACTACATAACCTCGATCAGGGCTCCAGGCAGTAGCAGTTATGGAATCAGTGTGGCCACTAAGTATGTATTTACAAAGGCCTTTTTCTATGTCCCAAAGTCTCAACGTCCCATCGTGGGAGCCAGAAATTGCAAAGGCATCATTCGCACTCCACATCACACAGGTAATGCCATCTTTATGACCCTCAAGCACTCGAAGACATCGCCTTGTCTCAACATTCCATAGCCGAACTGTATTGTCATAGGAACCTGAGAGGATATAGCCCGAATCATTGCTTATTGCCACACACGAAATACTGTCTTTATGCCCTTTGAAGGTACGACGAGGGTACTTTGGTTCTAAGTTCCACATTGTAATTAAGCAATCATCAGAACCTGACAGCACATAACGGCCATCAGTGCTGAATGCTACTGTGCTCACACTTTCTCTATAGTTTCTGTGGAAT
This sequence comes from Blastocatellia bacterium, assembly GCA_035429885.1. Taxonomy (GTDB): domain Bacteria; phylum Acidobacteriota; class Blastocatellia; order RBC074; family RBC074; genus RBC074. Next base: position 6,505 of record DAOMFR010000229.1, on the reverse strand, counting down.
GTGTGTACGCATTTTTGAGTCTCGACTTCCCAAAGCTGAATCTCACCGCTATCAGAACCCGCGAGGGCATAACGACCATTCAGGCTTAGTGCAACGTCCATAACGTTGCCACTAAGGCCTTCAAGTGAACATAAATTTTGGCTAGTTTCTAAATCCCATAGACGTACTGTGCCATCATTACTACCTGTAAGGACGGATTTTTTGTCTTGGTCAAATGCATATCTATAGACGTAAATGAAATCGCCATGCTTTAACTTGATTTGTTTATGTGGGCTCAGGTCAAGCTCCGCCATTACTTCATTTGAAGCTAAGCCTTTTGGTGGACGGCAGGCTTCTAAAAGCTTGGCGTATTCTTCTTTTTGTGAGTCTGAAGACCAATTTAGGTGGGAAAACTGCGCCAATGACTTTTTTTCAGGAGAGGAATCGAGGTATAGCGGGATAAAACGTCGCTCAAGATTTGTTGGATCCCGAAACTCGAATGAGTAGCCTTCCAATCGTCGCCAAGTATGACCAACTGTATTGAATGACAAGCACAATACCAGATTACGTGACTTCCTGAGCCCTTCCTCAATCATGGTTGGGTCGTAATCGGCATCAGGATCATCATAGAAACAAACCTTTAATCCATTTTCACGCAATCGCTCAGTGAGATCACGAACAACATCAACATCTTTTCTACTGTGGCCAAAAAATACATCGTAAATAAATTGGTTTCCCATATTTACACCCTCACGTCGTTCTGACATTTTGTAGTTCAAGCTATTGCTGTCAGCCTCTAGCTACCAACCTGGTACAGATAAACTACACCAGCGAGCCTTTGATGGGAGCCGCATCGAGCCGCAGGGGAATGAAGCGGCGCTCGCGGTTCAGCGGGTCGCGAAACCGGAAGGTGCCCGCTTTCAACTGCGCCCGGTCGGAGCCGAAGGCATTTGCCGACATGCACAGCACCAGCACGCGGGATTGTTCCAGGCCTTCTTCGATTTTGGCTTGGACGTGGTCGCCGGGTTTGAGCACCCATTCGTCCAGCCAGACGCGCAGACCATCTTTCCGCAGCCGTTCGGCCAGTTCGCGGACGATGGGTTTGTCTTTCACGCTGTGGCTCAGGAATACGTCGTAGTTGAACTCGTCGGCCATGCTTCCTCGTTGAGTTTTTGGTCTGAAGTTGTGGCTCAGGCGGAGCCGGGAACGGCGCGGAGTATAAGCGGGCTGGATGATTGGCTCAATCAGAATTGTCGTTGGCTGATGTTACGGAACCGGGAGCGGTAGCGACTGGGTGATTTTCGGA
>DAOMFR010000229.1:0-5120 GCA_035429885.1 Blastocatellia bacterium | reverse complement strand
GCCAACCCGGTCGCTACCGCTCTCGGTTCTGTACCGAATTACCAACTCACTTGCACCAGCGAGACTGCCAATCGCGGCAGCGGAAAGTGCAACTCGACTTGCCCGGTTTGGGTGTTGACGTATTCCGGCGAAGTCAGCAATTGCAGTTGCCCGGCGGCTTCCATTTGGGCGTATTGTTCCGGCGTAGGCTGTTGCGGCGAGCCGAGTTTTTTCCACAGTGTATAAGCGTTGCTGTGGTTCTGGTCTATCCGGTAATGGCGCACCAGCACGCGCTTCACGGTGGAGGGAACTCCTGTCAGAATTAGATGCACTGGCACATCCGGCGAAGGCAAATCGTCGTCATAATAATTCCAGACCATTGCCGAAATTTCGCGGTCGCTGGATGTCGCCAGCGCGTTCACATCGGGCTTGCCGCGCACGCCTGATTTCAGCAGCGTTTCAAGTTCCGTTGCGCTGGTGCTTTCAACTTTGACGCGATCACCGTGCATCATCCCAGCCATACGAAAGACGTTCAGCACAGGTTTGTCTACGCCATTCGTCGCTAAGGAACGGAAACCGTCAAACCAGGGTTGATCTTCAAATTCAAACGACCAGCTTTGCATGCCTTCGATGTTGGCGCCGTGGCGATCCGCCAGTTGGAAAATGGTGTTGAGCGCCAGCGCGGTATACGTCGGATACATCGTGCCGTTGCGATAGGTGTTGTGCGGATACACGCGCGCGGAACAGGCGGCGCAACCTTCCGGGTCGGATTCGGTCAGGATAATCGGCAGGCGTTTGAATTGCGGAAACGACGTCACGATTTCCATCCCGCGCGACACATCGGACATGTTTTTGGCGATGCCCATTTGCACGTGGCCTTCGACGACTTTGGGATTGCCCTTGGCGTGATAGCTGATGAAATCCAGCGGAGCGCCCGTCTTGCCTGTCACTGCATTTTTGCCCGTCGCGCAATGTTCGAGGAATTGTTTCAGGAATGCGGCTGCTTTCTCGCTCGCCGGGCCAGTCGTCGCCGGGCCGCCTACCTTTGCACCGGGCAATGCGCGTTTCACGGCGTCGGCGGTGTAATCGTACAGCTTGTTGTATTCGTCGGGCGTGCCTTTCCAATACGAAATATCCGGTTCGTTCCACAGTTCCCACCACCACGTCAGCACTTCGTCTTTGCCGTATCGTTCGACCGAATGCAGCACCCATTGACGCACCAATTCCGCCCATTTCGCGTAATCATTCGGCGGATACGCCCAGCCCAGATAAATGTCGTTGTATTGATCGCCGGGTTTCCAGTTGTGTTTGTACGGTTCCGGTTTGACCGAAAGCGCTTGCGGCATAAAGCCGATTTCGACCAGAGGTTTGGCTCCGACTTTGATGTAGGTGTCAAAGATTTGATCCACGATTTTCCAATCGTACACGGGCTTGCCTGCGGCATTTTCAGTGTAAGCATTGGTCGAACCCCATTTGAGCGCAGCCTTGCCATCGCCTGTCACCAATAAACTGTGCGCGCGAAAATACACCGGCACCGGATTCATTTGCTGCAATTCGGCAATCAGCTTCGGGCCATATTTCATGTAGGTGTAATTCGGTTCGTCGTAACCTACATACGCCCAAATGGGTTTCAGCGGGCCAGTCTTCGCGTTGGCATCTATGCGAATGGTGACCGGTTCCTGTGCCTGAAAGTGGCGGGGCAGCAGGGCAACGAGCAAGGCAAGCAGAATGACGCGTGGTTTCATGGAATCCTCTCAGCTTCTTACTTTGCAGGCGCAAGTGGAATTTTCTCAGCGCGAATCGCCGCGTGATAGGCAAACGAAGCCAGCACCATCGCGCATTGTTTCAGGTCGTCGGCTTTGACTCGCTCGAACGTGTCCATGTTCGTGTGATGCGTGCGCACGTCGTAATCCACGTAATCCTGCACGGGATTGAAGCCCGCCATTCCGGCGCGCGTGTAGCTGAGATGGTCGGTGTTGCCGATGCCTTGCAAGATGTTTTTGCGAGCGCCCAAATCCTTGAACGGGTCCAGCCACGCGTCAAAGATCGGTTTCACCGCCGGATTGTTTTCCAGATACCAGCCGTAAATTGGTCCGCTGCCCGGATCGAGATTGAAATACACGTTGAATTTATCGCGCACGGCTTTGTTGGCATCGCCTGCCAGATACTTTTGGACGTATTTGGCCGAACCGAGCAAGCCTTCTTCTTCGCCGCCCCACAGCGCCATGCGGATCGTGCGTTTGGGCTTTGCGCCGATGGTTTTCAGGATGCGCATGGCTTCCATCACGGCGGCGGCTCCGTCAGCGTTGTCGGTGGCTCCGGTCGAAGAGTGCCACGAATCCAAATGGCCGCCGATCATGACGATTTCGTCGCGCAACGCGGGATCAGTGCCGGGCAATTCGGCCAGCACGTTGTAACTGTTTTTGTCTTCGGTCAGGAATCGCGTTTGCAGATTGACGCGCAATTTGACGGCGATGCCGCGCTGAATCATTCGCGCAATCATGTTGTAGTGCTCCGCGCTGAGCACTACGCTGGGCAAAGCCGCCTCGCCATTGTCGCGTCCCAGCACGAACAGCGTTCCGTGCTCGCCACGATTCGGACGCAGCACGACTCCCGCGCCCGCTTCGCGAAGCATGCGGGCCATGTTTTGCGGCGTGATAAACGAACCGGCGGGACCTGCGGGCGGACGTGGTTGCCCGATGGCTACAGGAGTGTCGAACAAGGTCGGTTGCGGACGGTCGGCGCGTTCAAACGAAGTCTGAATCGGCTGGCTCATGACAATCGCGCCTTTCAGTTTGTCGCGAATCTGGGCGATGTCTTCCTGTTTTTTATCGCCGAGGAAAATCGGAGCCGCCGTTAGTTCGCCACTCATCGAAGCCGACCACGCTTCGGGATACCCAATCAGCGGCATGTAGCGTGGTTCGACCATCTCAATGGAAAACTTGTCGAGCGCCCATCCGCGTCCAAATTCCCAGGCTTCCAGCCGAGGATTTTCCAAGCCGTATTCTTTCAACTTGGATTGCGCCCAGTCGGCAGCGGTTTTGAACGCGGGCGAACCGGTCAAACGCGGTCCGATGTCTTCGGTAAAGTGCGTGAAGGTTTCGTAAACCTGCGAACGGTTCAACCCTTCGTCGCGGATTTTGGCAATGGCGTCTTGATCCATAGGCTCCTGAATCGCTGCGGCGGGCGAGGCGATAAGGCAAAACACGATGACTGTAATGGTCAACAAAGAACGTTTCACTGTTTTATTCATAGGGTAAATTCCTGATTGTGTTGTTTGGCGCGAAATGGTTTCAGATTGATGATGCGCAAAGAGTTGCATTCTGATTCCTGATATCAATATTCCGTACAGGCTATAGAGTTACAGGAACATCGGATTGCACAATCGCCGCGTTATCCAACAAGCTTAACTCTGCGCCTTGCCCGGTCAATTCGCGTCCGGTGCCGTCATCAAAGTTGTAATACAGCAACAGGGACGATTGCTGTGGATCGGGCGTGCGGCGGGGCTGCTGCTTTGGATAGAGCGCGCTATGCATGTTCTGCTGAATGTCTTGCTCCGAACGAGCCACATTCCAGATGCGAAGTTCGTCCAGCATTCCAGGAAATCGATTAGAAGGATCATCAGATCGCAAACCACCTATGTTAATGCGTCCGTTACAAATGATGACGCCCGGAGTGCCCCCTGCATTCGCAGTGTATACGAGATTTCCATCCAGATAGAATTGTACGGTTGCATGCTGGTATACGACTGCGACGTGATGCCAATGTCCGGCCGTGAGCGGTTGATAAGCTTTCCCGGAGCCATTTGAGTGGACATTGCACAGCATCGTTCCTCCTCCAATGAAAACATCAAATGCGCCATCACAGTTGAAAATCGCTCCACCAGAGTGTGCTCCTGCTGTTTTCACCCATACTTCCAACGTAAATGCTTTGAGCGTAAGTGGTGCGGTCAAGGGGATCACTGCCATACCACCATTCAGTGACAGGCTTTGTTGGGTTTTCACGGGGGCTTGGATTTTCAATGGAGCGGCCGCGCTCCATTCTCCCACCAGCGCATCGGCTACAGGGCGCACATAGACCTGATAGGTTTTTCCCGGTTCCAGATTGGTGTTTGGACGCTTTAGCATTGTTGGCGGTTTCGTCTGTCCGGCCAATGGCATTATGCGATGAAGAATGAGCGGAGGAGTCAGACGAGGACTCTCTTCACCCAAGGCAAGCTCATAATGCGTGGCGTTTGCGCATTCAGTCCACGTTGCCATCAGCATATCGCCGGCCAAAGCCACCTGATTGATCGTCACCTGTTTCAACACCACAATCGCAGCGCCCGAATCACTCCACGGGCTGGCAATGCCATCATTCTGATTGATGCGGCTGGCCAGGAGTTGCACCTTGTAGGTTCCCGCTGGAATGTCTTGAAGAGATAAGTGGATGTTATTCGCTGAACGGAATCGTTGAATCATTCCGACTGGCTTTCCATCGGCGGTATTCACAAATTGAGCGCAATAGATTTCTGTATGGGGATCGAAACTCTGTAAGGTGACGATGATTTCTCTCGGTATGACCCGTTCCGCCGTGTAGCTCATTGAAGCAATGAGAGGAGCGGCAAGTTTGTAAATTGGGGTTCGCGCAATGATCCACGGGCTGGGAATTGTATTGTCATCGGAACTGGTTGCGCTGACTCGCACCCTATACTCACCAGCGGGCAAGTCATTTGCGTTGAGCCTTGCCGACGGTTGCAATTTGACTCCTGTCACAATTGGCCCGACCGGAACTCCATCCTTAACCAATTGCATTCTGTAAGCTTCGCTGTCGGACTCCAGGTTGACGTAAATTTCAGTTTCGTTTTGTACATGCGCGAAGGCGACATTGGGCGCAGCCAGTTGTGTCAGCGCGTTCGATTTTTTCGACCATTTGCCGGGAACGAGTTGGTTGGTTCCCAAAGACCTGGCTTCCACCGTGTAAACGCCGGGGCCTTGGGGCGAATGCGCAACACTGTTTGTCGGATACAACTCCGTGATAAACCTAACTCCATCCTTAAACCAATGGACTTCGTAAGTTTCGGCATGAACGTCATTCCAAGTGGCTTTGATTTGATCGCCAACATGAGTGAGCGTCACGACAAGTTCAGCGGGAACAATCAC
>DAOMFR010000228.1:3504-7845 GCA_035429885.1 Blastocatellia bacterium | reverse complement strand
TATTTTTCATCCACGCCGCTGGCAGAATAATTGGGCGACCATCCGGCGGCATCTTTGAACAAGCGAATCGCGCGAATGCGGCGATCTTCGCACAGGTTGAACCAATGCAGCGTTCCGCTGGGGACGCGAATCAAATCGCCCGCAACGACTTCGATAGCGCAAACCGGGCCCTTGGTTGAATTGATATGAAACAGGCCCCGGCCTTCGATAATAAAGCGAACTTCGTCATCGTCGTGGGTGTGTTCGCGGTTGAATTTGGCCAGCATCTCGGCCAAACCCGGAGTTTGCGGCTTGACGTCAATCACGTCGGCAGTGACGTAACCTTCGCTGGCTTTCAGCCGATCAATTTCGGCGGAATACGCTGCCAGAATTTCTTCGGCGGGGGCATCGGCGGAAACTTCGTGAGCCGGCTTCCATACTTCGTATTCAATGCCGATGGTAGCCAAAAACTGTTTAACCTCTTCCGGCTGGCTCAGCGTTCGATTTTCGTCAGGGATGTTTACGGTAGCCATTTGGTCTCCTATTCAATTGGCGAATCGAGTTCGTCCTGTGACTTCCAGCAAGAATTCAAAAATTTCGATGTGGCGTTTTGCTTCCTGAATGCTGGCTCCCCAGGTGTACAGGCCGTGGCCACGCAGCAAAACTCCGTGGATGTTCGGTTGGTTAGCCAGTAAGGCCGAAAGCTCTTTAGCCAGTGCATTCATATCCTGAGAGTTTTCCAGAATCGGCAACCACTCTTCATGTTCGTGCGTGCGAACGCCTGACAGGCCTTTCAGCATTTCCAAGCCGCTGATTTTGATACCGCCTTCGTTGGCAAATGCGTTCGACAGCAAAGTCGTCCAGACCGAATGCGTGTGCAAGACGGATTTGGCTCCGCGCTGACGCACAAGCGTCAGGTGCAAACTGGTTTCGTCAGAAGGTTTGCCGCTGCCCGCGACGACACGGCCCGTTTCATCCAATTCGACAAACTGTTCGCTGGTGAGTTGGCCTTTGTCGTTTCCGCTGGCAGTAATCAGCAATCGGAGCGGATCGGATTCCACCACCGCGCTGAAATTGCCGCTGGTTCCCAATACCCATCCGCGTTGATAAAAATTCCTGCCGCATTCAGCTAGCAACTGAGCAATGTCTGAATAGTCTTTTTCGGTTTCCATCATCATTTATCCGGTGGCAGAAATTTGATGTCGCTGTCGAATCTGCGGTAATTCTTGAACTCAATCACGTTGCGAGAATATTGACGTTCGCGGTCGCTGCCCAACAACACTTCGGCGCGAACTGGCAGTAAATAAGGTTGATCGGCAATTTTCACCCAATCGTATTCGACGGAATTTTCAGCCAGTGTGATGGAAAAGTTGGCGGGCATGCCTTCGTTGGATTGTTCAATTCTCAACACCCGCTTTGTTTCCTGATCAATCCAGACTGTTCCTTGATAGGCTGCGGTAATCGTCTGGTGCGTGGTTTTGTCCGTGATCTGGCTGGAAGAAAACGCTTTTTTCACTTTGAAGTCGTAAACCACTGTTTGGCGTTTGTTGAAGACCTCTTTCCGGAGTTCTCTGAACTCAGCTCTGGATTGCGGGGCAAAAGCAGCGGCAAGTAACGAACCGAACTCGCCAGTGGAAGTTGAACCGCCCAGGTATTCATACTTCAACGTTGACGGTTTGCCGTCCAGTTTGGTCAGTTTGTATTTTTCGCCGCCTCTTTCTCTGTATGACAACTCGATTTCCAGTGTGTCTTCTTTCTTCCAATCTTTGTCGCCAGGTTTCTGGTTGTAGCGAGTGACGAATTGCGTCGCCATGAAATCCGGCAAGTTGTCCGCGTATTCCAACGCGTAATACCGCGCCTGTTCCAGAAACGGCAACTTGGCAAAGGCTTCGGCGCGAGCCTTCTCTTTAGCTGCTTCATCTTCGACAGTTGGCAGTGGTTGGGAGGTTTCTTCAGTGGTTTTCAGCCGTGGACGTTCGGGCGGCGCAGGTTCATCTTTTTTGACAGAGTTCCGAATTGCGTCGAGCAGAAACGACCTGGCTCCAGCCTTGCGAAACTCTTCCAGAGTTTCTTCTGTGACCGGGAACGCTACGCCTCGCTGAGAAATTTCCGCCGCCAAATCTCCCTGTTCCGTGCGCTTGTCTGCCTTAAGCTTCAGAAAGGTCAGAATTTCGTCTTTGGTGACAGGCGAAGTTTTGTCTTGACCCAAACTGATTGCCACAAGGCAAACGATCAAAATCAACGCTGATGCCAACGCGATAATTTTCTTCATACATGCTCCTTCGTTGAGCTTTCGATGTTTATCGTCGAGCGATTCGCGGACGCACAACCGCAATCATCGCAAAATGATCCGAAGGCGTTCGGCCTTCGCGCGCGGTACGATCTATTTCGGATTTGAGCACATCCCATTCCGCCGAAACCCCGATCCAATCAATTCGTGGTCCTGTAATTTCAGTGGCTTTGAAACTGGAAAAAGTTCCTTCGTTTGCTTCACGATTGGGGTGAGTCACTCGATACACGTCCCGCAACGGCGAGGGCTTGCTGTTATCCACACCGAAAAATGCTTGATAGGGCTTGCTGTCTTCGCCAGCGTTGAAATCGCCTGTGACAATGACGCGACAAGTCTTGGCGGCTTCTTCGACTTTTCGCCGAATCAACTTGGCGGATTCCACACGAGCTTGTTCGCCGCGATGATCGAAATGCGTGTTGAAATAGGCGATCGGCTTGGCTTTGGGTTGCAGCTTGTCGCGCAGTTTGACCCAGGTGACCATTCGCGTCAGCGAAGTGTCCCAGCTTTTGCTGCCTGGTTTGTCTGGCGTTTCGCTGAGCCAGAAATGCCCGCCGTCCAATTTCTCAAACCGGCTGCGTTTGAAATACAGCGCGGTCATTTCACCTGCTTCTTTGCCATCGTCGCGCCCAACACCCAGAACTTCGTAGCCGGAAAGTTTTTCCGCTAGATAGTCGCGTTGAAAACCGAGCGTTTCCTGTGTGCCGAGCAAGTCAGGGTTAAACGCCTTGATCGTTTCGATCAAAAAGTCTTTGCGTTTATCCCAATGGTTTTCGCCGTCTTTGGCCGTGCCGTATCGAATGTTGTAACTCATCACGCGCACGTCGGTTGTCGTTTTGCCGGTCTGGCTTGCCGCCGTTGAGATCAACAAACTGGCTACCATAATCGCCAGAATGAACTTCAGCTTTTGCATTCCTTTTCTCCATTATTGCGGCCAAACGCCGTCTTTCATTTCTTTCAAGCTGAGCTTGCGCGGATCCAACACGACGTGCTTTACCTTTTTGCGATTCCAGGTGTATGTGATGTGAACCAGCCCGTCGCCGGTTTGAATCACTGCCGGATAGGAATACTCCGCCGAAGCCGGGCCGGTTTCCAACACCAGGGCAGCTTTCCAGTTCTTGCCGTCTTCGCTGATGGCAACGTTCAGCGGAGCGCGGTCGCCCCATTTTCCGGCTTTGGTGATGACGTGGTTGTACACCAGCAAATGCCGTCCATCTTTCAACGTCACGCCGTCAATGCCTGAGTTCGGATTGGGCAGAGAAGTCGCCGACAGCTTGCTCCAGGTTTTGGCGTTGTCTTCTGACCAGGATTCCACAATTACGCCCTGACGACTGCGCATCAATGCCTGAAGTTTGCCGCCTTTGTGAAAGAGCACTGTCGGTTGGATCACTCCAAATTCTTTGCCGTCATTGATTGGTTCGGTGCGCGTCCAGGTTTTGCCTTGATCCGAAGTGCGCTCGAAATGCACGCGCCAGCCTTTGTCTTCGCTGCTGGAAGGGCAGAGCAATTCGCCATTGCTGAGTTCCACGGGTTTGTCTTTGATCGGTCCGGCGATCCCTTCGGGCAAGCGCACAGGTTTGCTCCAGGTCTTTCCGCCATCAGCCGAAGTCATCATCATTCCCCACCAAGAAGAAGGAGTGGGCCCGACTTTGTAAAACAGTAACAACGGCCCCATTTTGGGTTGATGCAATACTGGATTCCAGGTTGGGTACCGCTTTTCAGGGGATTCAATTCCGTTGGCAGCTTCCACCGGAGTTGTCCATTTTCCGTTTTCCAGCCGGGACACCCAGATGCCGACATCCGGTTTTCCTTCCTTGGCTCCCCCAAACCAAGCAGCAACCAACTTGCCCTTGGATTCGGCAATCGTCGAAGCATGACATTCTGGAAACGGAGCCGTTTCGTAAATGAACTCAGATTTGATGACGCCGGGCGCATTGCTCTGCGCCAGCGAAACGATAGCTAAAACGGTAATAAGTGCCAGCAAAGATACTCTGCTTGGAATCTGCATTTGGTTCGGATTCTCCTTGGTTTGTGATTGGCGAGAATGTACAAGCAGGCGAGCAATGAAGCAATCG
>DAOMFR010000228.1:0-3404 GCA_035429885.1 Blastocatellia bacterium | reverse complement strand
TCGCTGACGTTTCCGAATCATTACGCCATCGCGACGGGGTTGTATCCGGATCACAATGGCATTGTAGCCAATAATATTTACGCGCCTGAGTTCAACGAAACCTTCAGCATGAGCAAGAAGGAAGAAGTGCAGAATGGGCGTTGGTGGTTGGGCGAACCGATTTGGGTGACGGCAGAAAAGCAAGGACAGCGTGCAGGCGCATTTTTCTTTCCCGGCACAGAAGCCGAAATCGCAGGCAAACGCCCAAGCATTTGGAAGCCGTTTGACGATAACTTCCCGAACTTTGAGCGCGTGGACACAATTTTGTCCTGGCTGGATAAACCGCAAACCGAACGACCTACGATGATTACTTTGTATTTTAGCGACGTGGATCACGGTGGACACGATGCCGGACCGGATTCCGAAAACGTCAAAGAAGCGATTGCCAGAGTGGATCAATCGCTCAGCCGCTTGGTTGACGGTTTGAAAGCACGTGGAATTTTTGACCGCGTCAATCTGATCATCGTTTCTGATCACGGAATGCTTCGCGTAGACCCGCGTAATGTAGTGGTGTTGGATGATTACTTTGACTTGAAGCAGGCGCAGCAAGTCGCCTGGAATGGCCAGATGGTTCACATTTTCCCAAAACCCGGAACCGAAGAGGCGATTTACGCTTCGTTGAAAGCCAAGGCTCCGCACGTTGCCGTCTATCGCAAGAAGGAAATTCCGGCACGCTTCCATTACGGAACCAGCAACCGGATTGGCGAAATCGTTGTGATGGCGGAAGAAGGTTGGAGCCTGAGCAGTCGCGATCGGTTTCGACCTGTGCAGCCTTCGGCGGATGGCAGTGTCAAATCCAAAGGCTCCCACGGATTCGATAACCAGCTTGAATCCATGCGCGCGCTGTTCGTCGCTCACGGGCCGGCGTTCAAGCGCGCTCAGCTTGTCGAGCCGTTTGCCAATGTGGATGTGTACAACGTCATGGCGAAAATTCTGAAGTTGAAACCTGCTCCGAATGATGGCAATAAAGCGACGGTAAAAGCATTGCTACGGTAATTTTGACGCGAATCACAGCATCCAGAAAATTCATCAGCAAAGAGGATTATGCGAATTTCCAATCATGGTTTGGGGCGCAAGCTTGTTTACCCGCACGTTTGGCAAACTGTTTTGCTGACCTGCCTGATGTCAGTTGCAGTTTGTGCGCAATCGGGAACTCCGATTTTGCCGAACGATCTGTACGGCTTCAGTGGCGATGCCGGAGTCAATGCCAAGGTCGAACCTGTCACAGTCAACGGGCAATCCTTTTCGCAAGCGTACCGCGTGACGGTCAATGGCAGTTCGGCCAATTTGAGCGACGCCGGAATGTGGATTCGCACGGCCCAAGCCGTCGGGCAAGGCGACAATCTGCAACTGATATTTTGGGTCAGGAAGATTGCACCGCTGGACGGCAACAACATTCGCGGATTTGTCGGTTTCGAGAAGACTGCAACTCCTACAGCCAGATCGCTTTACACAACGTTTCCTTGCGACAGCCAGACGTGGACGAAATACAGCATTCCGTTCAAGTCGGCGGGCAATTACGCGGCAGGCGAAGCTCAGTTGGTTTTTCATTTCGCTTACGGGCCGCAAACGTTTGAGATTGGCGGGATCAGCGCCGTCAATTTGGGCAAAACTCCGCCGGTTACAGTGACGCCGACTTCGGTGCTGCCGCCGAATGTGTACGGAAGTTTTTATCGGTACATTGATTCCCAAGTGGGAGGCTCGACTTCGGTCGTCAGCGTCGCCGGGCAGAGCTTCACCCAGGCAATTCAGTTTACGGCTAATGGCGATTCGGATTACGTGTTTCGTTCGGGCTTGGGCTGGAAAAATGCCACGGAAGTGAAAAAGGATGATCTGCTGTTGCTGTCGTTTTGGGCGCGAAAGCTGGAACCCGTGAACAGTTCTGTGATTCGGGCTCAAGTCGTGTTTGAGCGCGACAGCGATCCCTTCGACAAATCCTTCAGCGTCAATTTTCCGAACGATTCGGCTGACTGGCGCTTTTACCAGCTTCCGTTCAAAGCCCACACGGATTTTGCCGTAGGCCAGGCGCATCTGGTTTTTCAGTTCGCGTATGGCCCGCAAAAGTTTGAAATTGGTGGAGTTGCGCTGGCCAATTACGCACAACTGGCGACGGCTTCACAGTTCAAAATCGAGTACTACTATCCGGGGCGGGGGGAAACGAACGCCGGCTGGCGAGTGGCGGCGGCGGAACGAATTAACCAGCATCGTAAAGGCGATTTGGCTGTCAAAGTTCTGGATCGTAATGGCAATCCGTTGCCAAGTGCGCAAGTATTTGTTCAACAGACCAACCACGCGTTCAAATTCGGATCGGCGGTGACAGCTCAATTGCTGGCGGGAAACGGGCAAACGGCTGCGGACAGAGATATTTATCGTTCGCGCGTTTCATCGCACTTCACGACGACCGTGCTGGAAAACGATCTGAAATGGCCGTTCTGGGAAGACTGGCAATCGTGGAATCGCCAAGCGACGATGGACACCTTCACGTGGTTGAAGAATCAAGGTTTGACGGTTCGCGGCCACAATTTGATCTGGCCGAGTTCGGGCAATTTGCCAAATGACGTTCGCAACTTGACGGGCGACGCGCTGAAAGCCCGGATTGACCAGCATTTTGCCGATGTTCTTAAGCCGGAAAGTGCTGGCGGCAAATGTTACCAGTGGGATGTGGTGAATGAGCCGTACACAAACTACGACGTGCAAGGACGCATTGCCGTTGGCACCACTCCGCAATCAAACGGCAAACTCGGCAATCAGGAACTGGTTCGCTGGTTTCAGATGGCGCGAAACCTCGATCCGCAGGCCAAACTGTTCGTTAATGATTACGACATTCTGGCCGCGGGCGGCGCGGACGTGAATCATCAAAACTATTTATTCGAACTGACCAAGTGGATGTTATCGAACGGGGCTCCGGTGGATGGCGTAGGGATGCAAGGGCATTTTGACCGCATCACTCCGCCCGCGTTGATGCAAACAATCATCGAACGCTTCTCGACTTTGCCAGTGCAGTTGGCGGTGACGGAGTTTGACATCAACATGGCCGACGAAGACTTGCAGGCGGAATACACTCGCGATGTCATGACGATGGTGTTCAGCCAGCCGAAGTTCACGGATTTTCTGATGTGGGGATTCTGGGAAAAATCCCACTGGCTGCCGCTCGGCGCAATGTACCGAGCCGACTGGTCATCCAAGCCGAATGCGTTGGCTTATAACGATCTGGTGTTCCGTGAGTGGTGGACGAATGTTGCCGGTGTCTGCGATCAGGCAGGAAAATTTTCAACCCGTGGCTTCAAAGGTTCGTATAACGTGACAGCGGTATACGGTCGCACTTCGCTAACAGTGCCTGCGACCAGTGTTCAATTCGCTGGATT
>DAOMFR010000227.1:0-7984 GCA_035429885.1 Blastocatellia bacterium | reverse complement strand
GGTTCATCCGCTCAGTCGCCAGCACGATTCCGCCGCGAATCGGCACGGCTCCGCCTGTGTACCCGACTCCGCCACCGCGCGCGGTGACGTAAAAGCGGCGTTCATTCGCCAGCTTCATAATGGCCGCAATCTCTTCCGCAGTGCGCGGGAAGACGATGGCTTCGGCGCAAAAGACTTGTTTGAGCGCGTCTTGTGAGTTGGCGGTGATGGTTTCTGACGCGGTCGAAACGAATTCGACGCCAACGATAAGTTTCAGTTGTTCGAGCGTTTCTTGTAAGATCATTTCAAATTTTGAGATCCCCTTTTGAGGACTATTCCCCTACTAAGTTCGCGATTTTACCCACCTCGTTAAACCTTTGCTTGTTGTGTTTGCTGCAACAGCAAAGTTTGCAGGCGGCACACGCATTGCACCACATCTTAGCGGAGGGCGTTGCCGCAGTGGCAATGTGACAATTATGAAAAAAAACATGAAAGTTTTGGTTGCAGTTGACGGTTCGCCGTTTAGCTTGGCAGCAGTTGATGAGGCAGTTCGTATGCCGTGGCCTGCTGGCAGTGAAGTCAAGTTTGTTTCGGCGGTCGAAATGCCAACCCCGGTTGTGGTCGGCACAATGCCAATGCCGGACAATTATTACACCGAATGGGAGAAGGCGCTTGAAGATCAAGCGATTGCCAGCACGGCGAATGCTCTGGCTCGGTTTAACGAGAAAGGCATCGCTGACGTGAAAACGTCGGCGAAAACTGTAAAGGGCGATCCGAAAGTTTCGATTGTCGAAGAAGCCGAACGTTGGGGGGCTGATCTGATTATTGTTGGCACGCATGGTTATAACGCGTTTGAACGGTTCTGGCTTGGTTCGGTGTCGCGTTCCATTGCTTCGCATGCGCATTGTTCCGTGGAGATTGTGCGACAACCCAAAGCCTCCACGGAATTAGCCACCAAACGAATGAAGATTTTGCTTGCCGTGGACGGCTCAGTTTGCGGCGAAAAAGCCCTGGAAGAGCTTGCTACGCGTCCGTGGCCAGAGGGGAGTGAAGTTTGCGTGCTTTCGGCCATTCATTTGCCGATGACGCCGACGCCTGAAACCTGGGCTTTGCCGAACAGTTATTACGCTCAGGCTGAAAAGATCGGACGCGATCATGCTGATGAAGTCGTCAAAAACGCGATTGCCCGGTTGAGTGAAACCAACACCAACCGCGAAGTTCCGCTGACGCTGGTTGGGCAGGCACTTATTGGACACGCGGAGGAAACTATTATCGGCACGGCAAAAGAATGGGGGGCCGATCTAATTGTGCTTGGCTCGCACGGGTACAGAGGGTTCCGGAAATTCCTGCTTGGTTCTGTTTCTCAGGCTGTGGCATCGCACGCGCCATGTTCTGTCGAGATCGTGCGCGCGCACGAAGACTGAGAAGCGTAAGGTGGGGCGGTTTTTCGAAATCGCCCCGGCCTTTTTCCCGGAGCAACTGAAATGATGATAGGCAAACTGACAGACGATGATGCGCTCCAAATTTTGAGCGCGGGCAGAATAGGCCGGTTGGGCTGTATTGCCGATGGCGAGCCTTACGTTGTGCCGATCAATTACTTTTTCGACGGCAAAAGCATTTACATGCACTCGCTGGCTGGAAAGAAAATCAATGCGCTTCGTGCCAATCCGCGCGCTTGTTTGCAGGTGGACGAAGTCGAAGATGCTTACCATTGGCGAAGCGTGATCGCTTATGGCACGTACGAAGAAATCAGCGATGAACAAGAGCGCGAGCATGTCATGGTGGAACTCTTCCAGCGGATGCCTCACCTGACGCCGGTGGAATCGAGAATGGCCAAAGGGCTGAGCCAGGCAATAATTTTTCGCCTGAAGGTGGATTCACTTACCGCCGTTGGCGAAAGTTGGTGATGTCGGTCCAGCCACAGGCTTGTCGTCCAAGAATGGAGCGACATGACAAATTGCCGGGTGGCGGCTAAAATGCCGCCACTTTATTAGGGATAAACCTCAGCGAAACGAGAACGATAAAAACTAGGAATTTGATTTAGGAGAGACAGGATTTATGAAAACAGCTATTCGGCTGTTGCTTTGCGTCTCTTTGTTTGCCCCAATTTGGTTGACTGTTTCTTTGAGTGCTAAGGCGCAAATCTCTATGGGTGTTCTGAAACACCCGGCAAACGAAAAAACTGCATTGCAATTGCCCCAGTTGCCCCAATTGCCGACGAAGCTGCCCGAAACTGAATATGTAAACTTCACCTCGCTGGTTTTTCCGGCGTTTCGGCCAACTCTGATGGCTCCGCCGATGTTGTTTACCGACGAAAAGGCGGCAGTGCTTTTCCAGGCAATTAGTCAAAAACTTGGAATTCGTTATCGCTTTTTTGGGACCGATGACCGTGGGTATGACTGTTCAGGTTTTGTCTGGCGAGTGTTCCAGGACGCGGGTTCCACCTTTGACCGGGTTGCGGCGCGCACATTGTGGGATCAGCTTCCCGAAGCGACTGCGGAGGAAATCACGCAATTCGGCACGCTGGTCTTTTTCAATGATCTGCGGCACGTCGGCATCGTGAAAGATGCGGTCAGCTTCTATCACTCCTCAAGATCAGAGGGAGTAACACTGTCCAATTTTGCCGGATATTGGGAATCGCGCATCACAGGCTATCGCCGCGCTCCAATGGCGTTGACAGCAGCAATGCCTTTACCTAAACCGCCCAAACCAATGTCTTCCTTTACTTGCGAATAGCACAGCTACTCTGGCGATGAGGATTTGGGTTTCTCATCGCCAGATTTGTCTTTTGCCCCTTGCTTGCTCGCCTCAAACTGAAAGCGACTTTTCTTTCGCCGAACTCTAATTTTTTTTGGTGACAGATTAATCGTTTGCCGCTAATATTCGCTCGCCCTCGCATCCCAGTACTTCTTAAGACCCCTTTCATAACCAAGCCCTCTTGCTCAAGGCCCTCTTTTCGCCCTCTTAATGTAGTGGTTCGTTGCCAATCCGCCTCACCGATCTAGCCGACCCCTTTCGACTTAAAGATCAAATTAAGGAGTAATCGAACTATGCGAAACGCATATCGGCTAGTAGTGTGTCTGTTGGCTCTTTCCGGGATGTTGGTGTTGGTTGGAATGCGCGCCAAGGCGCAAGATCGAATCCGAGTTTCTGGGCGCGATCTTTCCTTGGGCGTAATTCGCTCTGCCGACTTCAGCCGGTCATTTAGGCCGAGTCCTGGTAGTTCCAATCCCAGTAGTTCCATTTCCAAGCCTGTTTCGCGCAATAACACGGTTTATCGTGAACGCGAAGTCAAAGCTAAAATCGAAACAATATTGTATTCAGCCATTCGAGATCGTTTGGGCGCGCCGTATCGTTCAAGCGGGACAGATGATCGTGGGTATGATTGTTCGGGGTTTGTCTGGCGGGTGTTTCAAGAAGCAGGAATTGATTTGACTCGGACTTCCGCTAAAACACTTTGGAAGTCGCTGCCCGAAGCGACGGCAGACGAAGAAACCGAATTTGGCACACTGGTTTTCTTTGAAGGGTTAACCCACGTCGGCATTGTGCGTGACGATTATTCGTTTTATCACGCTTCCACTTCGCAGGGAGTTGTTCGCTCGTTTTACTCAGGGTATTGGGGAGACAAAGTGATCGGGTTCCGGCGAGTGCCGTTGCCGAAGAATGAGCTGGCCAGAAGATAACTGTTTGTAGAAAGGTCACAGCCAACGGCGAAAATGGTTTTTCAGAACTGTTTCCGCCGTTGGCTTTTGTCTATTTTGCCTTGGCTAAAAAGCCTGGAGCCTGCGCTTTCTTTTCGCGCAAATCCCAAACGACCACAATCTTATCAATATTGATGTAGGCAGTGTCATCATCTTTTTGCAGATGAAGAACATTGCCTTCGACGCGAGCCACTTTGCCGCTCAGGGTGACACCCTGGCATTGTACTTCAATTTCTTTGCCGATCCGGCTTTCTAAAAAATTCCGCACGGTTGTTACTCCTTACAAACCTGAGTTGAGATGTTGCAGCGGGTGAGATTCTAACCGATGAATGTGCCGCGACAAAAATCGAAAAACATGGACGATTTTCAGCAAACGTTTTGCCGCCTCTTTGCTTGCTTAAGAGGAGAAAAGTTATGGAAATCATCTTCTTTCTGACTCCGTGTTTTCTGTTGATTTGGGCGCTGCTGGTCTGGCGAGATGTCGCCCGCGCCGCATTGGACGAAGGCACACCTTCCCGCCTGACAAGTTTTCAGTTTGACGGCTTATTTGCCGAACAACACGCTGAAGAATCCAGACAGTTGGCCATTGCCGAAGCCAAATTGCGTGACGAAGAACATCGCCAACGGCTGCTCGACCGAGCCGCTGAAGGCGACGAAAGTGCGCTTGATGACGCCAATAAACTGGGCGATGCTCCATTTTATGCCGAAGTTTTGCGGACGTTGGTTGCACAGGCAAGCAGTGACCAGGAACAGTTGCGTTCCATTGCCGAATACATCGTGGACAGCCAGGAACTGCGATCCAGCAGGCAATTTGCTGAAATGATGCTTGAAGGCTGGAGCAATCAGGACAGAGAGCCGGTTAGTCAGCGGTCGTTGGCGGATATGCTTTATCTGTCAGCGTTGGCTGATGATGCGGACGTGTTCAAACGCGGAATCAGCAAGGCTTTCAACCTCTGGCGCAACGACCTGCGAACGAAAGTCACGGCCAAAGACTTTTTGGCGACGGTCGAAAGCGCTTACTGGTTGATGTCCGGAGAAGTCAGATATTCCGGATCAGGTTTTCTTCTCAAACAAGCCATCGCCGATGTTCGCCGCAAGCTAGCGGCTGCGAATCGGTGGTCGGCTTGACCAACAAATCCCTCTTTTCCGCTAGCTACAAAGGAAAAATATGAACTCCGATTTTCTGCAATCGCCCTTTCTGATTGGGACGGCGATTGTTTGCGTAGTGGTTGTGCTGTATGTGGCGAGCAAGATTCTGGTCAACGTCGGCGCAAAAGAAATTGCGATCAAGGAACGTCGTTATATTGGCCGCAAGATGCCTCCGGGACGTGTGGTTGCTACTGAAGGCGAGGTCGGCATTCAGGCCGATGTGTTGAAGCCCGGCTTGCACGTGATCAAGTACCCGTTTGAGCGCGTTGTTTCCAAAGTTCCGCTGATTGAAATCGGCGCCGATGAAATGGGCATCGTCGAAGCGATTGATGGCGAACCGCTGCCTGCGGGGAGAATTTTTGCTCCTGACCGCGCGCAAAATGCGCATAACAACTTTCAGGACCCGATTGCCTTTATTAAAGAAGGAGGCGTCAAAGGCATTCAAATGCGCACCTTGCCGCCGGGATTGTGGCCGATTCACCCTTACTTGTTTCGCATCTCGATTGCGAAGGCGATCACGGTTCCGCAAGGCAAAGTTGGGTTGGTTAATGCCGCCGATGGCGCGTCGCTGGATCAAGGCCGGTTGATTGGTCGCAGCGTTGAAGGCCACAGCAACTTTCAGAACGCCGAGCAGTTTATCGCTGCTCAAGGTCAAAAAGGCCCGCAAGTGGACGTTCTGACGCCGGGTACGTATCGCATTCTGACCAATTCCATCTCGTTGGAAGACAACGCGGTCAAGCCAGGGTTATTCACGATCCAACTTGCTGACGCGGCGATGATCAATGAAAACGAAGTGGGGTTGGTGGAAGCGTTGGATGGTTCGCCACTCAATCCGCGCGATTATGTCGCCGCGCCGGTGGAAGGCCATAACAACTTCCAGAACGGCAATAAGTTCATCCAAAGCGGCGGTCAGCGCGGCCCGCAAAAAGACCTGCTGTTGCCCGGCACGTATTACGTGAACCCGATGCTGTTCAAGGTGATCCGCGACACCGCCAAAGAGGTCAAACCGGGCGAAGTTGCCGTCATCGTTTCAAACACCGGCAAAGACCCAGGCGAAGAAATCCGCCGTGCAATGGCCGAAAAAATCCGCGTGAAACTGGAGCGGGAAGAACGAGAGCAGTTGGCTTTGGCCACAGCTCATCTTGATCAGATGGATGGCATCAAGGGAGACGACCTTCTGCAGATCGAGGAGGAGTTGAAGCTGGGCGACCCGGCGGATTCACGCCTGGATCAAGGCGCGCATGAAGCGTATGTAGTTCCAGAAGGCTTTCGCGGCATACAGGAAGCCGTCGTTGGTCCCGGACGCTATTACGTCAACACGCTGGCCGTGACGCCGGTTGTCATTCCGACGACGAACCAGACGGTTGAATGGACGGCGGAAGACCTGAAAGGCTCGTTCGATCCTTTCGAGGTGATTTCCAAAGACGGCTTCACAATGCAATTGGAAGTTCGCGTGGTGTTCCGCGTCAAACCCGAAGACGCACCGTTTATGGTTGCCAAGATTGGTTCGATTGACCGGTTGATTCAAAACGTCATGCATCCGCTGATTGATTCGATTTTCCGCAATCAAGCCAGCGAATCATCCGCGATGGCGTATTTGCAGAACCGCCACGAAGAGCAGGAACGCGCTGAAATTCGCGTTCGCACGCACTTGCTGAAATACCACGTGGACGTGGTCAACGTGCTGATCTGCCATATTCGTCTGCCCGAAGAATTGATGAAGACGCAGACTGAAAAAGTGCTGGCCGAACAACGCCAGACCATGTTCAACGCGCAGCGCGAAGCCGAGGTTAACCGCATCGAACTCGAAAAGACGAAAGCGCATGCCGACAATCAGAAAGCGTTGATGGAAGCGACAGTTGGCGTGGAAATTTCCAGCCGCCGTGCTGAACAGCGCCGATCCGAAGGCGAGGGCGAAGCCCACTACATCTTGCAAACCGGTAAAGCCGAAGCCGAAAAGGTTCGTTTGATGGGTGAAGCTCAAGGCGTGGCGTACAAGGAACAAGTCAACGCGCTCGGTCCGCAAGGCGTCGCGCTGGTTGAAACCTTGAAAGTCATTGGCGAAAAAGGCGTCCGCATCACGCCCGATGTGCTGGCTTCCGGCGGCAACGGCGAAGGCGGTGGCAATTTAGGCACACTGCTGTTGCTGAATCTGTTCCGCGACCAGATGAAGCTTAGCCAAAATAACCCGTCTGCTAATGGACAGGCCAGCACTCCAGCCAAACAGTGGTAAGAGCTAATTGCTGCTGATTTTTAACTTGCCGCCGCTTCGATTAAAACCGAAACGGCGGCAAGTCTTTTGTTGACACTTCTTTTCAGCCTGCCTAAACTGCGCGGGTTATTTCACCCCGTTCAGTTTCTTAGCATTCAGCTTGCTCCCGGTGCCAACCAGGCGAATTGCTTTTAACCGCTAGCCGGTTTTCACACTACACATTCGTTCATCGAAGGAGATAAAAATGAAAAAGCTGCTGCTTTTGGCTTTTACTGTTCTGATTGTTTTGACGGCGTCGCTTACACGCACGAATGCCAATTTCCAGGCGCCCAATGGGGAAAACCAATGTGGGGCGAGAGTTTGTTTGCGCGCCACGTCGTATTTTGTCGTGAATTACAAACGGTTGCGATTTTTCCCGCGCGATATTTTGATCAGTGGCGTGAACTTGAATCATCCAGTGGAAGTCACCAACTCCAGCACGATCCTGGCCGCGTTGCGGAACCCATCGTCGGCTGCGCTGGCTGATTTCAATCGGCAATATGTCACTTCGCAATTGAGTCTGGCGTTGATTCCGATGCCATCGGTCATCAGCGGTGTCAAAAGCAGCATTGGCTGTTACGGCGTGGATTTTGAGCCAGTGACGTTGAGCACAGGCGCGACCATCTCGACTGACACCACTGTCGAAGCGCTGTTCAGTCAATGCGATGTCGTGGCGATCAATCCTCCCACTTCCGAAGAGCGCGACGCCGATATGAGAGCGTTGGCGCAAATTCTGGCCAAGTTGAACGGAACCTGTCGGTAAGCGAAGCGGCTTGTGTGGGAAAGCTGGCGATGTGCCGAGGTTAATGGCGCTTGGGGAAGCAGTTGCTTCCCCAAGCGCCATTTTTGGTTTTTACAATCTGTTGAAGACTTCGCCAATGGATTCGGCGAAACTCCGAAATGC
>DAOMFR010000226.1:0-7992 GCA_035429885.1 Blastocatellia bacterium | reverse complement strand
AAGCTCATGAAAATCACATTTACACTACTGTTGATCGGCTTGATGGCGCTAGTTGTCAGCGCGCAACAGCCTGATTCCTCGGCGAAACTCAGCGAGCTTGAGCGCAAGCTCGACCAAACGATGCGCCAGCTTGAACAGTTGAATGATGCGGTGCTGGCAATGCGCGCCGAAATTGTGCGGATCAAAGGCGCGGAAGCAAAAGAAGAGGCTAATCCTGTTATTGCCCCGCTTGAGCTAAAAGCTGCACCTGTCGAAGCCGCGCAAAGCGAATTCGTAAACCGCCTCATTGCGCCGGAAATGGGCGCAAGCGAACGCGAAGAAACTTTGCGCGCCCGGCCCGAAATTTTCATTCAGTCGCGTTACGCTGCCTTGCCGATTCGCAATGCGAGCGGAGAGTTTGAGCCGAATTTTTCGATGACGCGCATTGAGACGCGTTGGGCGGGCAAAGTCTCAGAGCGCATTGGCGCGGGGCTTGAGATTCAGTTTCACCCGGCACTCCACGGCAGCGCGGAAGAGTTGGTCAACGATGCCTTTGTTGAATACTACCTAAACGATCACACGACGGCGCGTGTCGGGCAGTTCGTCAAGCCCTTCGGCTTCGATATTCAACAGTCGAGTGCCGAACGCGAATCGCCCGAACGTGGCATTTTTGCGGGCTACTTTTTTCCGGGTCAGCGCGACCGGGGCGTGCTGCTCTCCGGCGATCTGAATTACACACCCATAAAGAACGTGCAGTACTTCGCCGGTGCGTTTAACGGCAATCGTTTTTTCGCGGACAACAATCGGCAGGCCAATTATGTCTTGCGACTGCGCAAACTCTTCGACGGGCCGAAACTCGCTATCGGCGTGTCAGCGCAGCACGGCAAACAAATCCTGCCTCCCGGCGTGACGGGCAATAACAACGAGAACCTGATCGGTCTTGATTTTCAATATGCGCGCGGACGGTTTGGATTGCGTGGTGAGTGGATGGCAGGCAATACGCCCTCGACGCTGCTCGGCATCAAGCCGGAGTTTACTGACGCTTTTCGCCCCGGCGCAAAATCGGCTGGCGGCGCGTTGTTCGCAACGTGGCGGCTAACAAACAAAGATCACGTCTATGCGCGCTACGACAAATTCAACCGCGATCCCGTCAAAGGTTACAACGTGCGCGCCGTCAACTTCGGCTACGTGCGCTATCTCGGCGAGATGACCCGGATCGGCATTGACTACCAATTCAAGAACCGGCTTTCGTTCAATGACGACGCCATCAACGGTCGGTTTCACATCAACTGGAGTATCGAGTTCTGACAAGGAGTAAAGTCTATGAACGTCACACAATTGGTTTCTATTTGTGGCCTGCTGGTGTTTGCGACAGTTACCGTCGCCGCGCAGACAAAACTTGATTTCAACAAGGACAAGGCCGGTTCTCCGCCAAGCAATTTTACGACCGCGTTGACCGGTCAAGGCAAAGCGGGCACCTGGACGGTAATAAAAGACGATGCTTCGCCTGCGCAGGGCAACATCCTGGCGCAGACTGACACCGACGCAACGGGCTACCGTTTCCCGGTCTGTGTTTACGACAAGCTTACGGCGAAGGACGCGGACATCAGCGTGAGGTTCAAAGCTGTTTCGGGCAAGAAGGATCAGGCGGCGGGTCTCGTCTGGCGTTACCGAGACAAAGATAACTATTACATCGTGCGTGCCAATGCGCTTGAAAACAATGTCGTGCTTTACAAGGTGCAAAACGGCAAGCGCGAAGACCTGCCGCTCAAAGGTGAGGGCCGTACTTACGGAAAGACCGCCAAAGTGCCGCCGATGCAGTGGAACACATTGCGCGTGACAACGGCAGGTAATCTCTTCACCGTTTACCTGAACGGCGCGAAGCTCTACGAAGTTGAGGACGCAACCTTCCCGGATGCAGGCAAAGTTGGCTTGTGGACGAAAGCAGATTCGGTGACGTACTTCGACGACTTGGAGGTAAAGACAAAGTGAGCCGATTGAAAAAGCACGCGGCCAGATTGGTCGGATTGTTGCTCGCCGCCGTCACGCTCGCGGCCTGCGGCGGCAGCCATTCAACCAGTATAACGAACGAGGTCACGATCTACGTCTCAACCGATCGAGTCTTCTCAGAGCCGATTCTGAAAGCCTACGAGCAGAAAACCGGCGTGAAAGTGCAGGCGGTTTACGACACCGAAGAGACGAAAAGCACTGGCCTCGCCAATAAACTGTTGGCTGAAAAGAATAACCCACAGGCCGATGTCTTCTGGTCAAACGAGCCAGTGCGGACGCTGGCGCTCAAAAGTCGCGGCGTGCTTGCGCCTTATCAATCGGCGAATGCGGAAGGCATCCCCGCCACCTTCAAAGACGCTGAAAATTATTGGACAGGCTTTTCCGCGCGCATCCGCGTGATCGTTTACAACACCAACCTGGTCAAACCCGAACAAGCGCCGAAGTCAATCTATGATCTGGCTGATCCGAAATGGAGAGGACAGATTGCCATAGCCGACCCACGTTTCGGTTCGACCTCGTTTCACGTCGCGGCGCTTTACGCCGAACTCGGCGACGAAAAGGCAGATGAATTCTTCCGCAAGCTGAAAGCCAACGGCGTGAAGATCGTGTCAGGTAATTCGGTGGTGCGCGATTTGGTGGTTAAAAGCGAAGTAAAGATGGGGTTGACCGACACTGATGACGTGAACGTTGCGCTCGAAGACAAACAGCCCGTGGCAATGGTTTTGCCCGACCGTGACGGAATGGGCGCGGCGCTGATGCCGAATATGGTTTCGCTGATCGCGAGCGCGCCACACACGGAAGCCGGAAAGAAGTTGATTGATTATCTACTCTCGGTAGAAGTCGAGCGCGAGTTGGCGAAGTCAGAAGCCGTACAGATTCCGCTACACAGTGGAGTCGAAGGGCCGAAAAACATTCCGCCGCTCAACTCCTTCAAGCCGATGACGCTCGATTACGGCAAAGCGGCTAGTCGCGTGGAAGATGTTGTGAAGCGGTTGCAACCGATTCTAGGCTTGTAATGATGAACGCAGCGGTTACGCGGAATCAGCATTGGTTTGATCTGCCTTCGTCGCGGGCCGCAGTGCTGTGCCTTGCTGCCGCACTGTTCATCGTGATCTGCGCACTGCCAGCGATTTATATGTTCGGCGTTTCGCTCATCAATCCTGATGGCGAGTTGAGTTTTGATAATTACCGCCGCTTGCTGACAGAACGGCGGCAATATCAACTGCTGCTCAACAGTATGCTGCTTGGTGCAGGCGCGTCAGCCTTGGCAACGCTGATCGGCGCGCCGCTCGGACTGTTACTCGCGCGGTCGGACGTGCGCGGCAAAAACTGGTGGCGGTTGGCGCTGGTCGTGCCGATAGTGGTGCCGCCTTACGTGCTGGCATTGGCTTGGACGTGGTTCGCCGGGTCAATGAAGATGCCAACAGAATGGGCTTACAGTTTAACGAGCGCCACAGTCATTCTCGGCGTGAGCTTCTATCCACTGGCGATGCTGGCGCTGGAAGCGGCGGCACGGCGTGTGGACGCACAATTAGAAGAGGCCGCGTTGCTCGTCGCCGCGCCGCGCCGCGTGGCCATGAACATCACGCTGCCGCTGGTCGCTCCGGCGCTATCGGCGACGGCGCTTGTGATCTTTGTGCTGGCGGTGGCGGAATTCGGCGTGCCGGGACTGTTGCGCGTCAACGTATTCACAACGGAAGTCTTCACAGCGTTCGCCGCACTCTATGATTTTGGCGCAGCGACAGCGCTTTCAATCCCATTGCTGCTGATCACATTGCTGGCGGCCATAGCTGCCGCAATCGTCACGGGTGAGTCAAGACTGACTTCCCGCCATAGCTCGCGGGCTGGGCTGCCGTTGCCGCTCGGCAGATGGCGGTCTCTAGTCGAAGCAGCGCTTTTATTCGTGTTATTTGTTTGTGTGCTGTTGCCATTGCTGACACTCGCATTGGAAGCCGGAAGTCTGAGGCTAACGACGGCAGCCCTTGGCGATTCAGGTAGAGCGGTAATGAACAGCATAGTGCTCTCGTCAGTGGGCGCAACGCTCGCCGTCGCTCTTGCAATGTTGCCTGGCTACATGCGGGCGCGGATGAAGTCTCGCCGGGGCGGTCATCTGATTGACTTGTTTTTCATTACGCTTTTCGCCGTGCCGGGAACTGTGATCGGCATCGGTTTAATAGGTTTGTGGAACAGGCCAGGGATGGCAGGGATGATCTACACCAGTCCCCTCATTATCCTTGTCGCTTATCTGGCGCGCTTTGCGCCCGTCGCCGCGTTGTTGCTATCAGCGGGCATGCAGCAAATTCCGGTTTCGTTCGAGGAAGCAGCAGCCGTCGCGGGCGCAGGCTGGTGGCGTTCACTCACAAAGATTACCTTGCCCAATCTGAAAACCAGCTTGGCAGCAGCATGGACGGTAGCGTTCGTCTTCGCCTTTGGAGAAATCGGAGCAACGATTCTGGTTGCGCCTCCGGGAGAGTCAACGCTGCCCGTGCGCGTTTACACACTGATTGCGAACACACCAAGCGGCAACGTCGCGGCGCTGGCGCTGATGCAGACCGTGATCGCACTGCTTCCGCTCATGCTGCTTGCCCTGTTGATGCGTCATTGGGGGAGAACGTTATGAGCGACGGTTTTCTCCGACTTGCTGCGGTGACGAAACAATTTGAAGGGCACGCTGTTGTTGAACGTGTTTCGCTGACTGTCATCGCCGGTGAAATCATCGCGCTGCTCGGGCCGAGCGGCAGCGGCAAAACAACGCTGCTGCGTTTGATCGCTGGATTGGAAACGCCAGACGAAGGCGAAATCTGGCTCGGCGGCGAGCGTGTCGCTACGGCAAAGCGTAGCGTAGTCCCGCCGCACCTCCGCGCTGTCGGCTTCGTCTTCCAAGATTTAGCGCTGTGGCCGCATTTGACCGTCGAAGGCAATCTCGATTTTGTACTGGCTTCGGCTCGTCTGCCAAAGCGCGAGCGAAAAGAGCGAATCAGCGAGACCCTGCGAATGGTGCGAGCTGAGGCCTTCGCGCGTCGCTATCCAGCGCAGCTTTCTGGCGGTGAGCAACAGCGAGTGGCCATTGCGCGCGCATTGGTCGGCAGTCCGCACTTGCTTTTGTTGGATGAGCCAATGGCGCATCTCGATCTGCAACTCAAAATCGGATTGTTAGCAGAACTGAAATTACTGCAGCAAAGGCTAAACCTGACGACCATTTACATCACGCATGACCGTGCAGAAGCTGAAGCCTTGACTCCACACATCGTGATGATGGACGCAGGAAGCATCGTAACTAGTTGAGTCAATAGTTTAGCGGATACTTATTACCGTAATCAGGTTTCAAACCGTTCGGAGCACACAAGATGAAATACGCCACCGTTACAAAATGCGCCCTCATTGCTTTCACGCTTTGCCTGGGCTTCGCCATGATTTTCAATTCGGATGTACACAGTAAAACGCAGGCGGGGGCCACACAGGAAAAAGACTTGCCACGCGTTGACCAAACCCAGTACCTCGGCTCGGCAAAATGTGCTGCTTGCCATAAAGGGCACTATGAGACTTGGAAAGATTCAGCGCACAACAAGATGATCCGCCCGGCCATCGCCGAGGGGCCAAGCAAAACAATTCTGGCCGATTTCAGCAAGCCTGATGCGAATCGCCCCTTTGAACTCAAGGATGTTAAGTGGGTCATCGGCCATCGCTGGAAACAACGCTTTATCGGCGTCGTTAATGGTGAAGAGGTTGTTTTCCCTGGTCAATGGAGCATCAAGGATCAGAAGTGGCAACCTTACACCGCGAAGAGCGATTGGTGGTATCCGCAGCATCCTGACTGGAAAACAAGATCGAACTTCAAACTGTGTGCCGGTTGTCACAGCACTGGCTCTGATCACTACTCGCAAAGTTGGACGGAACTCAACATCACCTGCGAAAGCTGTCACGGCCCCGGCAAAAAACATTCTGAAAGTCTAGCCAAAGCCGATATTGTCAATCCGGCTCGTTTGAGTGTGGAGCGCTCCATTGAAGTCTGCCTGGCCTGTCATCAAGCAGGCAAACCCGATGCGAAGGAATACGCGTGGCCTATCGGTTATCTGCCCGGCAAAAAGCTGTCAGAGTTCTGGCACGGGTTTGAACCGGAACCGGACAAACAGACAGCGGAGTTTTGGGGCAATGGTACAGCCCACAAAAATCGCGTGCAGGGCAATACTTTCCTGAATAGCGTCATGCACGGCCAAGGGCTGCAATGTTCCAACTGTCACGACTCCCACGGTTCACGCTACCGCTCAATGACAATCAAATCGGCAGAAACGAATGCTCTTTGCCTCACCTGTCACGGCCCTGGTAAGTTCGTCGGCCCGGCGTATCAAACCATTTCTGACCATACGCATCACATTCCAGCTAGCACCGGCAGTCAATGTATCAACTGCCATATGCCTAAGACTGGCGAGAACTCAGTCGGGGCTGAATCAAGAGATCATACTTTTAACTTCGTCTCGCCTGCCGTTTCGATTGACCACCCAACGCCAAATAGCTGTAACCTCTGCCACACAGATAAAAACCCGCAATGGGCATTGGAGACGGTGAAAAAGTGGTACCCGAAATTGAAATAACAAGCTGCTTGGGTATCCGGCTCAGTAGGCTTGCTTAGTCAAACTATGCTGTTAATTTCCGTAAGCTCTCATTCCGCTTCGCGTTGTTTTAATGATCTACAGATTGGCAGTTGAGGTCAGGCACGATGGCGATTCCACAGGATGACCAGGGCATCGCTCCACAGGTTACGCGGCGGAGGCAGATCGCCAAAGAGTTGGGTAAAACCCAACAAACGTCACAAAACTCTCATAGGAATCATCGGTCGTGTTTTTAGAGTTCTCGCGTGAAGTAACCAAACAGCAACGAGTGCAGCCTTAAAACAACGTCAATTGTGAAGCAGGGAAGCGCGGCAGTTCAGCGGATGATTCTTCGACCGCTGGCGGATCGGCTTTCACTATTGGCACAGGCCGTGCGGTAATCAGCTCAAACATTTTTTCAATCGCGGCCTGGCGCTGAAACTTTTCATTCCATTCACCAAGGATATGCGCGGGCGTGTACCAATGGCTGTACTCTTTCAAAGCCAGCGAATCGCCGTGCGTGATGATCGCCGGAATGTGCAACAACGAAAATTGCACATAGGCCATGTGAACGCATTTCAAATCTATGTCCACGGCTCTGACGTGCAAGTGTTCTTGATAGTTGATGCCAGCGTTGTGCATCTCTTCGGCCAACGCGATCACCATCGCGCCTGATCCGACGGCGGGTTCTTGTGCTGTAACGAAACCACGCTGCGCAATGCGCTCTCTGAGATCGTCGCCATCGCCAATCGTCATCTTTGCCATCATTCGTGATACGTCATACGGCGTGAAAAACTGTCCCGCCCATTTGTTATGCAATTCAAGGTCGTGAAAGACGCGCCCTAACACGTCGCTTGAATGTTGCTCCATCGCCAAGACTAATTCGCCCAGAGCTTGCGGGAATAATTCAACTTCGGCGCGGTCGTACTTCTTGACGATCTTCATGTACTCGGCTTCGCGGGCCTCGCGTTGCGTGAGGTCAACCGCATTGCTGAAACTGATGGCGGCCATCTCACAAAAATCTGCGAACACTTGCCACCGGCTGTGGCGTCCTCCGGCTAACCGCTCAAAAATCTTGACCAGCTCTTTTTGATGATCAGTGACGGGTGCTGGCTGGTGGCGTGTTTTGCCTGGTGCGCGGATCGTCGCATCTTCGGTTTCGAGCGAAACAGGGAACAGCGTACCGTCAGTGAGTGACGGTTGTTGTTCTTCGGAAACGAGGTTTGGTTGCGGATCAGGGTTTGGCATCCTCCCTGATCGGGAGCAAACCCATTTTTGCTTCAGCCCTGGGCAAAGATTTTTTGCTTAACGAAAGGTATCTTTCGTTAAGCATTCTGTCGTGATAAGGTGGTTTCATGGCCAAGAAAACACCCCAAACACCACTACAAAACACTTCACGAAAGAATTTGAAGGC
>DAOMFR010000225.1:1766-7995 GCA_035429885.1 Blastocatellia bacterium | reverse complement strand
CGGACAACGTCTTCCCAGGGAACTTCCTGAACTCCGGCGACCAGCGCGCCGGTTTCGTTGTGCGTTGTGACCAGTTGTTTGGCAAAGGAAGTTTTGGCTTTGATGATGTCGTCGCCGTAAGCGTAGATGAACCCCTGGCCTTCGGGAATGTATTTGCGCGCAACCAGCAACGGAGTTCCATTGCCGTAAGGCCCAGCCTGCGGTTCGAAAATGATTTCAACACCAGCTAGCTTGTCGGTGAATTCATCCAGCGATTTGTATTTGCCGCGCGGCGGCAGATTTTCCAGTTTGTATTGCCGGTGTAGCGGCGCGGGATTTTCGCCTGTAACAATGACGATTGTTTTGATTCCGGCTTCGATGAATTCTTCGACAATCAAATGAATCGCAGGCTTGTTGATGACCGGCATTAATTCTTTGGGATAACCGAGCGTTACCGGAAGCATGCGAGTCCCCGACCCGGCTGCGGCGATGACCCCTGTTTCGACTTTCATTTGCTGAACTCCAGTTTTGAGATGATGAACGGGGACTTCGTTCGAGCGCGCACCTTATCATTGAGCTGGCGAAATTCTCAAGAATTGCTTTGGGGCTCTACCAAAATGCGGGGCCGCCTTTGCAAACCAAAAGATTCGCAAAGGCGGTTGTCGGGTTGGTGGGTGTTCAGTGGGTTGTCAGTCAGTAGTATGTAGGGCTGCTCGTTGGCAGCTTGGTGTTTTGGAGGTGTTCAGGGTGGTAGGAAAACTCATAGATTCAGCTCACGCCTTACTTCAACGGCAAGGCAAAATTCTGACGGTTGCACGCCATCACGAAGAAATCGTTTATGAAGACAAATTGTTGGTATTGATATTGATGCGCCAGTGAGCGCAATCCCACGGCCAATGGTAAAGATAATGCTTGAAACAGACAGGGGTGCGAGACTTTTTTTTGATTCTTGGTAACGCTTGATCCGATGCCACTCAGAAGCGTTTTGGGTATCGAAGTTCGTTGCTTCGTTCTTGAGGTTGGCGCGGAATCTAAACCTCGATTCCTAATGTGTCAAGCATTTTGTCAAAAGTCAGTGGATTGATTGACACTTTATCTGCAAATACTCGACAATTCCCGCATACAGAAATGTTCGAAGAACACCAGACAAACCTTTGCTGGGATTTGACGAGATGAAGAACAACGCTTTCCCCTTTGCCCTACTGTCCAAAGACGGCAGTTTCTGAAAGGCGGGCTTACTGATTATGAAGAAGGCTTTGCAAGTTTTACTAGTGGGCTGCGTATTGGGATCATTCGCAGCAGCTCCGATGTCTGAAAGTGGCAATCATTCGCTGGCGGTGGTTGAGGCGGCTCCGGCCTTTGCCTTTATCTCCGGAACCGTGAAAGACGAGCGAGGCGCTCCGCTTTCCGGAGCCGTCGTAGCGTTGCTCGAATCCAGACATCGCGGCAAAGAGATCAAACGCGTCAGCACTGACGCGAAAGGCCGCTTCACCGCCGGGATTGCGCCCGGAACCTATCGGTTACGCGCGTATGCCGAAGGCTTCATTCCTCGCATTACCAATGTTGCCTTGGACCGTCCGGCGCACGTCACTCAAAACTTCAACTTGAAACGCGACGACACGTTGGTGCAGCGCCGAGGCGACAGCGACGATTACCGTTGGATCGCTCGCGGCGCCCCGCGTCACGCGATGAATCTGACAGAAGCAGCTGATGACGTGGTTGATTTGGACCCGGAAAGAACTTTGCAAGCCAGGCGCGTTGCCGAACAACCGACAATTCATGGCGTCGCCCAATTTATTGCCGTCGGTTCGACTTCGTCTGGCGGGTATCCCGACGCCAGCTTCTTTGGGACAAACTTTGCGGTTTCGGGTTCCTTTGGCAGCGGACTTGAAATGGCTGTGATCGGCCAGCGCGGAATTGGCCAGCTGGCCCCGCAACGTGTTTCCGCGATTGCCACATATCGCCCTAGCGATAAACATCAGGTCATCGCTTCGGTCGGTTATGGTCAAGTTGCGTTTTCCAGACAGCTTGCACACCAGGCCAATGCCACCAACGAAACAATGTTAAACGGCAATGGCCCTCTGGCGCTCAACAATCAAATCACCAGAGCTGCGGATTCGCTCGACCAACTGTCGCTTTCGGCAACAGTGTCGTCGCAAATTTTCCAACCGTTGCTGTTAATTTACGGGTTTGATTATTCCAGGTTTGTTGGTTCTGCAGCACGGCAGCACGACAGCATCTTGCCGCGCTTTGCTGTTCAGTATTCCCCAACCTCTCGGTTGCGAGTGAATGCGGCAATCACGCCCGGCACGGATCATCAGAACGAGTCGCCCGAAACCTTCAACACAGAAAACCTGCAAGCGTCTTTTGCCACTTCATCGAGTGAAATCGCGTTTGCCGGGTCGCCCATTTTGGATCGCAGCCAGCGATTTGAATCCGGCTTCGAAAAACTATTTGGCGAAGGCAATTCTTCAGTCGCGGCATCAGCGTTTTACGATTTGGTGTCTGGGCATGGAGTGGGCGTGTTGGCGTTACCGCTGGAAGCTTCGCCGGAAAACCAGCAAACCTTCCAACAGGTTGCCAATCGAGTCACGGCGATGAACGGCGCGGCGCGCGGCATTCGGCTGATGTATAACCGCCGATTCAACGATAACGTCTCGGCGTCGGTCGGTTACAGCTTCGGTCGCGGTGAACAGTTCGACAATCAAGCTTTGGAAACCATTACTCCGGCGCGACTATTCAGAGGCGGATTTTTCCAGGTCGCAGCGGCCAAACTCGATCTGGATTTCCGGCATCGAACCGGAACACGCATTTCGACGGTGATTCGGTTGTCACCATCAGCAGTTGTGTTTGCGATAGATCCTTTCGCGGGCCAGATGAGCGTTTACGATCCGAACTTGAACATTTATGTCACCCAGGAATTGCCCAACTTCGGTTTGCCCGTCCGCTGGCAAGCCGTGGTTGATGCTCGCAATTTGCTGGATCAGGCAGTTGGAACCGACGACGGCACGATTCAAATTGTCGCCACCCGATCGCGCCGTTCCGTTCGCGGAGGCTTTGCATTCCGCTGGTAAGCGTTGAACCAATCAAGGCCGCACAGACGGCCAAATGAAGCTAGCTTTGCTGGGATTTAACAGACAGAAAGACGTAAAAAAGACAGCGTGACACCACAACCCAGCACAACCCGAGTTACGACACGCACATTGTTGCTGCTTTTCATCGCCTTGGTGGCGTTGGCAAGCGGCGCATTCAATTTGCGCGACCGGCTGAACCAGAAAGTCGTGTTGACCGACGGCGTTGTCTGGCGCGACGACGCAGAATTGGGCGTCGTTGCCGACCACATTGAACCCAGCGGCCCAGCCTCGAAAGAAAGCATTCGGCGCGGCGATGTTCTGATCGGTATCAGCCCCACCGGCGGCAGCGACGATTTTGAAGAAATCACCAAAGCCCAGCACGTTCAGATTTACCTCGACCTGGCCAAAGACCGCGCTCAAGACGACAACACTCCTACGCTGAGTTACTGGATTGAAAAGCGCAACGACACAGGCGAAACCGTCATGCGTGAAGGCGTCGCCGATGTGAAATTGGAAGTCCGCCCCACGCACATTGTGCGTGGACTATACCTGGCACTGGTCGGATTGATTTATCTGGCCATCGGAATTTACTTCCTGTTACGGCAAGGTAGCGCGCCCAACGTCACACACTTCTTCCTGCTCTGCCTGTTGGCATTCATCGCGCATTTTTACAGCCCAACCGAAGAAATGCGCATGCAATTCGACAAAGCCATAGATTTTGCCGATTACCTTGCATTGATTCTGCTGGCTCCGATGTTTGTCCACTTTGCGGCGATTTACCCGGCGAGACCACAACCGGCTTCCCGCCAGCGTTGGCTGTTTGCGGCGCTCTACGCCCCATCGCTGATGCTGATTGCGGCTGAAGCCTGGATCAGATTTGCCGCCTTGAGAAATCTGCTGCCGCTTTCGGCGCTCAATAGCAGAAACTGGTTGTCGAAAGTCGAACTGTTCCTGTTCGCAGCTTCGCTGATGGCCAGCGCAGTCATGCTCATTCGCACATATCGCCAAGCCCAAAACATCGTCGTGCGTCAGCAGTTGAAATGGGTAATGTGGGGAATGGGCATCGCGTCAGCGCTGTTTGCGGCGTTTTATGTGCCGTCGTTTTTCGCGGAACCGGCAGTGTCGGCTTCGCTGGAATTGATTTCGTTGTTGCCGTTGGCGCTGATTCCGCTAACCTTCGGTTATTCCATCGCTCGGTTCCGGCTGACAGACGTTGACGTGGTAATGCGTCGTTCGTTCGCGTACATCATCGCCACACTTTCCGTGGCAGCGTTGTTCGGAACGGTGATGGCAGTCAGTTATGAATTTTTGCGTTCACAACTGTCACAGGAAGCGACGTTCCTGATCGCGGCCATTGCGATGTCGGTGTTGGCAATGCTGTTCGCACCGGTCAAAAACTGGTTGCAGGAACGCATTGACCGAATCTTTTACGGCGAAAAGTACGATTACCGGATTACCTTGCAGGACTTCGGACGCACATTGGCTTCGACCACGGAACTCGATCCGCTCCTGAACAGCCTGATGTGGAGATTGAAAGAAGTCTTCACGGTCGAACGGCTGGCGATTTTTGTCGAAGACTCCACCGAACCGTCCGGGTTCCGCGTGGCACGAGCCGAAGGCTTGAATCGCGAACTGTCTCTGCCGGCAGAGTTTTTGCCGATGCTGCGCGACCGAATTGACAGCTCAGGCATCGTGCGCGTCGAAAGCACTGATGCCGAAGAGGAAGCTGTCACCGGGCGACTGATTACGCCGGGCGAATCATTGTCACGCCGTCTGTTCAGCTACTTCGTGCCTTGCGGTTCGCGGTCGAGAATTGTCGCCGTGCTTGCGCTGGGACGACCGACCGATGGCGCGTTGTTGTCATCGGAAGACACCGGTTTGCTGCGGGCAATTTCCGGCTACGTCGCCGTGGCCATCGAAAATGCGCTGTTGCTGGAAGAACAAGCCAAACGCGCGAAAGAACTGGCTCGGCTGAAAGAGTTTAACGAAAACATCATCGAATCCATCAACGTCGGCGTGATGGCGATCAACTTGTCCGGACGCATCACCAACTGGAATGGAGCGCTGGAAGAAATTTACGGATTGCGTCGCGAGAACACGATTGGCCGTCGCATTACAGAAGTCTTCGACACGGAAATGTTGCGCGCATTGCGCGAGTTGATGGCTCGGAGCGAATGGCAAACCGGGCATACAGCGGGTTTGGCGAACGGACTAAATGGATTGGCAAACGGGCTGGCCAATGGTGCCAACGGAACCCACGGAGCAAATGGATTAACCGGATTGGCCAGCGCTCCGCACAGCGAACCAGTCAACATTTACAAATTCCGCGCGCGCTCAGCCGATGGCCGCGATCTGATGCTCAACATTTCGCTCGCTCCGTTGCAAAGCAAAACGTCCGAAGTCGAAGGCACGCTGGTCGCCATCGAAGACGTCACCGAACGCATGCGCCTGGAAGAACAGTTGCAACAATCTGACAAACTTTCCTCCATCGGCTTGCTGGCCGCTGGCGTCGCTCACGAAGTCAACACACCGCTGACCGGCATCTCTTCGTATTCCCAGATGCTGATGCAGCAAATCCCGGACACCGATCCGCGGCATCTGTTGCTGGAAAAGATTCATCGCCAAACGTCGCGCGCATCGTCCATCGTCAACAACCTGCTGAATTTTTCGCGCGTCAGCGATTCGCGTCTGGTGCCTGTGGATTTGAACCGTGTGCTGGACGACACTATTCAGTTGCTGGAAGCGCAGCTTCGCAACACCGAAATCGAAGTCGTTCGCAATTACTCGATTGAGTTGCCATTTGCGGCAGGCAACGCCGCCAAGCTGCAACAAGTCTTCATGAACCTGATCCTGAACGCTCGCGACGCCATGCCGCGAGGCGGACGATTGGAAATCGCCACCGAAGCCGACGTGGAATCAATCCACATTCGATTCCGCGATAGCGGAGTCGGCATTGCGGCGGAACATCTGGCCAAGATTTACGATCCGTTTTTTACCACCAAACAAATTGGCAAAGGCACTGGGCTGGGGCTTGCTGTCAGCTACGGCATCATCCGCGATCACGGCGGCCATATCACCGTCGAAAGCCAAATCGGCGAAGGCACACTTTTTCAAATCTCTTTGCCCATGGCGATCACTCACCAACAACTCGCCGCCGCCAGCGATTAAGACCGTCT
>DAOMFR010000225.1:0-1666 GCA_035429885.1 Blastocatellia bacterium | reverse complement strand
AAAGACATTTTTCCTTGATCAATTTTTGCCGAGACGCCGCATTGCTCTAGCCGTTGCGCCGGATTTCTTTTACGATCCGCATTCGACAAAACGATTCCAGCTTCGCGGCTGGACTTCGACACTCCAACCAAGTCACCACATAAAGGACAACGAAAACCATGAAACCCACTCGAGCTTTGCTCACGCTGGTCTTTTCTCTTTTCATTGCTGCGGCGGCCTTTGCTCAACCGCCCGCCCAACCGCAAGAAAACTATCCGCCGCACCCCGATTCGCAAGAACAACCCGGCGTGCCCAAAGGCGAAGTGCTCAAGTTCACCTACGACAAATCCAAAATCTTCCCCGGCACCTGGCGCGAGTATTGGGTCTACATTCCCAAACAGTATTCGCCGGACAAACCGGCTTGCGTGTACGTCAATCAAGACGGCGTTCAGTGGAACGCTCCCGTCGTGTTCGACAATCTGATCAACAAAAAAGAGATTCCCGTGACCATCGGCGTGTTCGTTATGCACGGCAAAGTGCTGGCGGCGGACGGTACAACGGCGCTCGACCGGTTCAATCGCAGTTATGAATACGACGGACTTGGCGACAATTACGCGCGATTCATTCTGGAAGAAATCCTGCCGGACGTGGAAACCAAAACCGCCAGCGATGGCCGCGCCATCCGTTTGTCGAAAAGTGGCAACGACCGCGCCATCGGCGGCTCCTCTTCGGGCGCGATTGCTGCGTTCACCGCCGCCTGGGAACGGCCGGACGCTTTCAGCCGCGTGTTCAGCACGATTGGAACCTATGTCGGGTTGCGCGGAGGTCATGAATACTCGACGCTGATTCGTAAGTTTGAAGCCAAACCCATTCGCGTCTTTCTGCAGGATGGATCGAACGATTTGAACATTTACGGCGGAGATTGGTGGATGGCGAATCAAGCGATGGAGCGTTCGCTGATTTTCTCCGGCTACGAAGTTCAGCACGTCTGGGGCGAAGGCGCGCATAGCGGGCGGCACGGCACTTCCCTGTTCCCCGACGCGATCAAATGGCTGTGGAAAGATTGGCCTGCCCCCGTCAAAACCGGCGCGACCAAAAACAACTTTCTCAACGATCTGCTGCTTCCCGGCGAAGGCTGGCAACTCGTCAGCGAAGGCCACCGTTTCACCGAAGGCCCTGTCGCCAACGCCAAAGGCGAAGTCTTTTTCACCGATGGAAACAACAACAAGATTTTCAAAGTTGGCCTGGATGGCAAAGTCAGCGAGTTCGTCACCGATTCCAATAAAGCCAGCGGGCAAGCATTTGGTCCGGATGGCCGCCTGTACGCCGTCAACGGTATTCAACAGATCGTCGCGTTTGACGCCACAGGCAAAGCGACCGTCATTGCCGAAGGCATTCGCGGCAACGATATCGTCGTCGCCAGCAACGGCAACATTTACGTCACCGAACCGAACGTTCCCGCAATTGAACAAAGCAACATCTGGCTGATCAAACCCAACGGCGAAAAGAAAGTCATAGACACCGGCATCAAATACGCCAACGGCATCACGCTGTCGCCCGATCAAACGCTGCTGTACGTTGACGATTACCGTTCGCATTGGGTGTATAGCTACCAACTGAAAGCCGACGGCACCGTGCAATTCAAACAGCAATATTACTGGCTGCACGTCCCCGACACCGTAGACAT
>DAOMFR010000224.1:0-8644 GCA_035429885.1 Blastocatellia bacterium | reverse complement strand
ATCGTGTACCAAAAGATTTGCCCCACGCCGGAAGCGTCCGGGCCGAGCGTAGGCGCAACGCCTTCGGGCAATTGCCGAGCAACCAGATTCAATCGCTCCACCACGCGAGTTCGCGCCCAGTAAAGATCAATGCCGTCTTCAAAGATGACATTGATCATTGAAAAGCCGAACGCCGATTGCCCACGCACCGAACGCACACCAGGCAATCCTTGCAAGTTGGTTGAAAGCGGATACGTGATTTGATCTTCGACTTCCTGCGGACTGCGGCCCGTCCAGTCAGTGAAGACAATCACCTGGTTGTCGGAAAGATCAGGAATCGCATCAATTGGCGTATGCACTAACGCCCAATATCCCCAGCCGGCCAGCAGCAAATACACCGCCAGAATGATGACGCGATTCCGCAGCGAAAACTCAATGATGTAGTTAATCATGGTGGTTGGTGGTCAGTGGTTGGTGGTCAGTGGTTGGTAGACGGCAACTGGCTGCAAACCAAAATAGATCGAAACCTGGTTCGCAAACACCTGAAACCTGTCACCTATCACCTATCACCTATCACCTCATTTCGCCTGCACGGTCATGCTGGTTTGGCCTGTGCCGTGCGCGCCTTGATATTTGATTTGCGCTTCCCAGGTTCCGCCCATTTCCAAGTTGACCTGGGCGCGATACTTGCCCGGAGTTTCAGTCGTGGTCAGCGTAGCTTTGTTGTTCATTTCCGCCATCGTGCCCATCGCCGCCATGTGGATGTTCAGCGAAGCCGCACCCACATCCACCGGCTGGCCAGTGGCATCGGTGAAGGTAAGCATCAGCTCGTTATCTCCTTTTTTGAGAGCGCCCGTGGCGCTGGAAAGCGTGGCCGTCATTTCACCGGCTTTGGCGGATTTGATGGTTTTCTCGCCACTGGGCGAATCGGATTTAGAACAAGCGGCACTAAACGCCAGAGCGAACATCAGAATTGACACAACGTAAAATTTTGGTTTCATAGTGGCCTTCTCTCAAAAGATGCAGGGTTCGGCTTCAGCTTGGAGTCAGTTGACAGACGAAACTTGAACCCCAAGCTTGCCAAAAGTGAAGTTGAACCTATTAATGGCTCGTCAAATCAGCGAGCAGACACACTACGGCCTTAGATCAGAAAGGTGCTGTTTTCCAGGTAACGAGAAGAGGAGCCAGCGAAATGGCGTGTCGGTGAAGAAGGGAATCTTGTCGGTTTAAGACAAGAAAAGCTGGTTTGTAATGTCCAAACAACAGAGGAAGCCTTTGATTCTTGTTTCTGATTTCCAATCGCAAAACTTTGGAGCCGATTGGGCTCAGAATCCTGCTGAGAGTTGATCGTACAGCACTGCGAAGCAAGGAGCGGTTCGGCTGCAGTTACGCAATGCACCATTGCACAACAGGCATCAGAACATGCTTCCTGGTCGCTGACACCAGGCGCGAATGCCAAACAGGCATTCACTGCCAGCACCAGCACAATCCAACTTGTCAGCAAGTGTTTGAACATAACTGAACCAACAAATATCGCTTGGCTTCAATTCTGTCAACGGAGAAGTAGTTTTCTTCGCGTCACGAATCCATTATCTTCGCCGTCTTTGTAGCTTCTCTGATTCAGGCGACAAACTTGTACTTTATGCCAACCGATCCTGCTGTCAGCATTATCATCCCCGCCTATAACTGCGCGCCGTTTTTGGCGGAAACGCTTGGTTCAGCGTTCGCTCAAACGTACCGCGACTTTGAAATCATAGTCGTCAACGACGGTTCGACCGACAACACGGATGAAGTCATCAGCGAATTTCAGGATCGAATCGTGTACGTCAAACAGCCGAATCGTGGAGTGATGGCTGCGCGCAACACGGGGCTGAAAGCGGCGCGCGGGCGGTTCATCGCGTTGCTGGACAGTGACGATTTGCTGCTGCCGAACTTTCTGGAAGTGCTGGTTGGAATGTTGGAAGCGGATTCAAGCTTGAGCGTCGCTTATCCGAACGCGCGCTATTTCGGCTGGCCGAAACACGATGGCAAACTTCATCAGGATGTTTTTCCAGTCGCTGAACCCGTCAGCTTTGACCGAGTGTTGCGGCGCGAATGTTACATCTTCGGTTTGCTGGTATTTCGCCGCGAAGTGATTGAAGCCGTCGGCAATTACGACGAAACCCTGGAAGGCCAGGGGGCGGAAGATTTTGAATTGTGGTTAAGAATGCTGCAGCACGGCCATCGGTTCAAATTCACGACGGAAGTTTTGGCGCTTTATCGCTGGCGACAGGATTCGCTGTCGAACACCGGCGTGAAAATCCTGAGATGTGTTGTTTCCGTTTATGAAAAGCTATTGCGCGGAAAGCTCACCGATAATCAACGGCAATGGATTGAAAGTCGTATGCCGGAATGGCGTGCGCAACTAAGTTATGCTCAATTCAAAGACGCCCTGACCAAACGCAATTTCACCGAAGCTGAACAATACCTGGCAAAAGCTCGGCAATTTTATCACCAGCCGAAACTGGTGGTGTTACAAGCAGCACTGAAATTTGCGCCGCATCTGACGGCTTGGCTGGCAAACCGATAACCCGCCACCAATCACCAACGATGACTGAACGTAAAATCAAAATCCTGCACGTGATTGATTCGCTGGGCATCGGCGGGATGGAGCGCATCGTCATTGATGTCGCCAACGGCTTGGACTCAACCAGATTCGAGCAAGTCGTTTGCTGCATTTCTCGCCGAGGTGAAGCGGCGGATCAATTGCGCGATGGTGTGCGTTGTTTTGATCTTGGCAAAGGCGACAAAGCTGATCGGTTGATGCCGCTAAAATTGGCAGGCGTCATTCGCCGAGAACGACCGGACATCATTCATTCGCAAAGCTGGTCTGGCGTTGATACGGCGCTGGCCAAGTTGCTGATGCCCGGCGTCAAACTGGTTCACAGCGAACACGGGCGCAGCTACTCCGACCTGCGGCGGCAAAGTCTTATGCGGCGAATGGCTCGACGCGGCTTGTATCACGTAGCCGATTCGGTCTTTGCCATTTCCAGTGAAGTGCGCGAATTTTATTGTGGCCAGACTGGCTTCTCAGCCGAGCGAATGCAGATCATCCCAAACGGAATTGATACGCGCCGAATTGATGAAGCCGACGCCAAGGGCATTCGCGCAGAGTTTGGAATCGCGCCGGATGATTTTGTTTTCGGCACGGTGGCTCGGCTGGATTTGACCAAAGACACGATGATGTTGGCGCGAGCGTTTGCGGCAATCGCTCTGCCTCGCCAAAACCCAAAGCTCAAACTTTTGATCGTAGGCGACGGCGAGCAGCGCGCCAGACTAGAAGAATTCGTGGCAATGCTGGGTTTGAATCGAATCGTGATTTTCGCCGGAATGCGCCGCGACGTCCCGCGATTGCTGCGCGCAATGGATGTTTTCGCGCTGTCTTCAGTTTCAGAAGGCTTGCCGCTGACCGTGCTGGAAGCAATGGCGGCCCGGTTGCCAGTTGTGGCGACTAACGTCGGCGCGTTGCCGGAATTGGTGGAAGAAGGCCGAACAGGTTTTCTGGTTCCGATTCGCCACGCTGCGGCAATGTCCGATAAGTTCGAAGCGTTCTTAGCCAACCGGCGATTGGCGAATATTCTTGGCGAAGCAGCTCGCCAAAAAGTTGTCCGCGAATTCACGATGGAACGGATGCTGCGAAATTATGGAGAGATGTACGAAGCAGTTTTAGAAAGGCAGAGATGACGATGATTGTGATTGACGGTTAGCACGAAGCTTGCCACCGCTGATCATTGTCATCCATTGCGGCCTGTTAAAACTGGAAGGCGGCATTCACAATCCGTTTTCTACCATTCGAGTTGTGGGGAAAAGGCTTGCCTGCCTTTGCTGAAACAATCGCACGCGTAAGCCGAAGCCAAACAGACATTACGGTTTTAACCGATAGATTGAAGCGGTTGGAGTCTATGGCTCGCTGGTACCATCACAATAGAAAAAGCCGCCAGTTTGGAGCCTTTACCAACAAACTGACGGCCTTTGAAAAACCTCTTTTCAGAAAACTACCACAAATACCGATTGGCTTCGATCATCGCGTCCGCGATGCGACGACGCGCAGCAATGACATTCACCGGACGATGAAGAGACAGTCGGTCAAATGCTTCGCGCAATCGTTTTGGTTCGTTCAAGCCCGCGGCCAAATTGCTGGCGCTGACGGCAACACGGTCGGCGGCATCGCTGGCATACGCACAGGTCAGATCAATCGCCAGCAAACACTGTTCACGACCTTTGGTGGCAATCAACTTTTCGGTTCTCAGCAGCGCGCTTTCAATCGTGTAGGCTTCGATCACAATGTCGGCAGCCAGTGCGACGACTTCCTGTTCTTCGCTGAACTTGTCGCCATGGACATCGGCGATTGCAGCCAACGCCAGTCTCGCCATCTCTTTGACGTTGCCAAGAGTGCGATGCACAAAAACCAAATCTTCACGGCCCGGATCGGTAATGGTCCGGTCGAGAATGTCGCTGATTTCTTCGTGCAGATTGGGCAACCGATCTTTGGCTGCGCCTTTCAACAATCGAGTCGGAATGATCATCCGATTGATTTCGTTCGTGCCTTCGTAAATGCGCGTGATGCGCGCATCGCGGTAGGCACGTTCCGCCGGGTAATCCTTGGAATAGCCATAGCCGCCGTACACCTGCACGGTTTCATCAACCACCAATGCCAACGCTTCGCTGGTCCAAACTTTGATGATCGAGCATTCGACGGCGAATTGTTCGATGGCTTTCAGCGCCTGTATCGGATCGGCAGAATCAATCGTTTCCAGCGACTGATCAATCGCGCCAAGCGTTCTCCAGACGAGCGCATCGCCGACATAACAGCGAATCGCCATTTCGGCCAGTTTGCGTTTGATCAAGCCAAAGCTGGCGATGGCTCGATTGAATTGATGGCGTTCTTTGGAATAGGAAATCGCATTGTTCAGAGCGAACTTCGCGCCGCCAATGTTTCGACTGCCAAGTTTCAACCGGCCGAGATTCAAAATGTTGAATGCGACAACGTGTCCTTTGCCAATTTCGCCCAGCACATTTTCGACCGGCACTTTGGCGTCTTCCAACATGACTGCCGTCGTCGAACTGCCATCTAATCCCAGCTTTTTCTCTTCGTGGCCGGGAATAACGCCGGGGCCTTTTTCAACGATAAAGGCTGTGAACTTTTCACCGTCTACTTTGGCAAAGACGATGAAAATGTCCGCGAAACCGCCGTTGGTGATCCACATTTTCTGACCGCGCAAAACGTAATGCGTGCCGTCCTCACTCAAAGTCGCTTTGGTTTTGGCGGCCAGAGCGTCGGAACCAGAGCCGGGTTCGGTCAAACAATAAGCGGCGATCAGTTCGCCAGTCGCCAGTTTCGGCAAATACTTTTCGCGTTGTTCGGCGGTGCCGAAATAAACAATTGGCAAAGTCCCAATCGTCG
The DNA here is from genome assembly GCA_035429885.1 of Blastocatellia bacterium. Lineage (GTDB taxonomy): Bacteria > Acidobacteriota > Blastocatellia > RBC074 > RBC074 > RBC074. The sequence continues at coordinate 3,222 of DAOMFR010000224.1, read as the reverse complement.
TGTGCGCGCCAAGCGAAGCTCCAAACGAAGGCATCACTGCAATCTGTTCGCCAACGTACGCCGAGCTGACTTTATCCAACCCCATTCCGCCGTACGCTTCAGGAATGTCTATGCGCAGCAAATCCAGTTCGCCAGCTTTCAGCAACAATTCGCGTGTCACGGGCCAGTCTTTAGCGTAAATCTGTTCGGAGCGCGCTACGACTTCTTTCTGCATAAACTCAGCAGCGACTCCGGCAAACATTTGCTGCTCTTCGCTGATGTCTTCGCGTGTGAACACTTCGTTGGGTGAACGGTCTTCAAATAGAAAACTGCCGCCTTTGACGATTGACATTGTTGAGTATCCTTTCGAGTGACAATTCTTGTCGGAACCATTGCCAGGCAAAGTCGCCAAAGTTCAAAAAGGTTTCTTTGGTTTGCTGTCGGTCCTGATGTGTTTGCGGCTTGGTGTGAGCGTTGATTCAATCAAACATTCACGATCCTACTTTGTTGCGGCTTTGCTTTTGGTCTTTTTCTGGCAGGCAGAACAGATGCCCCAGATTCGCAAGCTGTGATGCGTGGGTTTGAAATTGTAAGAATGTGCAATTTCATCCTGCTTCTTTTCGATGACATCGCTGTAAAATTCGATCAGTTCGCTGCATTCCGTGCAAATCAGATGGTCATGATGAGGATGGTTGTAATGATGTTCGTATCGTTTGAACCCATCCCCCATACCTTCTTCACGAGCCAGCCCGCATTCACACATCAGCTTCAGTGTTCGATAGACAGTCGTAAACCCAACTGTCGGATCATCCACCTTAACCAGGTTGTACAGGTCTTCAGCGCTCAGGTGGCCTTCGGTTTTCAAGAAAACCTCCAGGATCACCTCACGCTGACCGGTTTTCTTCAACCCAGCCTCTTTCAGATGGTTAAAGAAAATCTCTTTTTCTTTGGCGAAGTCACTCATCATTGTTTGAGCTGAATCAGAACCGCGATCGCTGGCGATCGTTTTCCAACGGTCACGGCACTGACTTGGTTTTCCTGCTTTACCGCATCACCAGATTTTCGATGAAAAACTCCATCATGCGATCTGCTCGCAATCCGGAATGGCCCGCGTCAGGGCCAACCTGAACTTCAAAGCTCTTCCCTGCTCGTTGCAGCGCCTGGATTAGCTGCATGGAGTTGTTCGGATGCACGTTATTGTCGGCCGTGCCGTAATAAATCATCAAGCGGCCTTTCAATTTGTCGGCGTAATTCATCGCGTTGCCAGCTTCGTACCCTTCTTTGTTTTCTTGCGGAATCCACATATAACGTTCGGTGTAAATCGAATCGTAGTGATACCACGAAGTTACCGCTGACCCAGCCGAAGCGGCCTGGAAAACATCCGGATGCCGCAGCAAGCACATGGCCGAGCTATACCCTCCGTAGGAAGTACCAAACATTCCCACGCGCTCTTTATTCAAATAAGGGCGGTTCCACAGCGAGCGCACGCCTGCGGCTTGATCATCCATTTCAACCACGCCGAGCTTCATGTAAATCGCATCCAGAAACTTTTTGCCGCGACCGGCGGCACTGCGCGAATCCAGCGTCGCCACCAGAAATCCATATTCGGTCATCGGATTCGGCGTTGAGAAGGTTTCGCGCGCTCCGTTGGTTGCAGGACCAGCGTACACACTGACCAGTAGCGGATACTTTTTGCTGGGATCGAAGTTCGACGGAAAATGCAGCAAACCGTGCAGATCCGTCACTCCGTCCGCCGCCTTGTACGTAATCAACTCGACTCGTTTCAGTCCAAGCTGATCAAATTTGCTGGTATCGCTCTTGGCCAGCTCTTCAATGACCTGCCCGTCCGCGCCAACCAGCCGGGTTGTCGGCGGAATGTTGTGCGTTTGCGCAATGTCCACGAAGTATTTGCCATCGGGGGAAAGATCAACCGTGTGATTGAGCGCCGGATCGGTCAGTCGCTTGTCGCCTTTGCCATCCAGGCCGACGCGATGAAGCTGCAACTTCATGTGGTTGTCGCCGCTGCGCGCCATGTAATACAACAGCCCCGCTTCTTCATCCACGCGAACGATGTTGGCGACTTCGAACGGGTGAGTCGTCAGCGTCGCCAACAGCTTGCCGCTCAGGTCGTACAAATAGAAATTCTTGAAGCCCGTTCGCTCTGAAGTCCAAACGAAGCGCTTGCCGTCTTTCAAAAATCGCATTGCCGGAGTGTTTTCCGTCCAACTCGGCAACCACTCTTCGTGAACAATCACGCGACACTTGCCCGTTTCGGGATTGCAGGCAACAAACTCCATGATGTTTTGGCGGCGATTGGTTCGATTCGCCAGCAATTCGGTCCCGTCTGGCGACCACGAAACGTTGTACACGTAATGCCCGACAGTGGAGTTCTCGAACGGCTTGCCGTCGCGCACGTCGAACTTGACGGTCTGCTTCGAATCCAGATCGTACACAAACAAATCGGCGATTGGATTGGCCACGCCCGCTTTCGGATACGCCTCAACGTCCATTTTGCTTTGCAGCTTGGTTTGATCGAGTTGCAAATAGAAATCCGGCACGGGGCTTTCGTCAAAGCGATAAAACGCGATCTTCTTGCCGTTGGGCGACCACCACATTGCGGTGCTTTGATTCAACTCTTCGCCGTATACCCAGCTTGCCGAGCCGTACTTGATGCGATTCTTTTCGCTGCCATCGGACGTAATGGCCACTTCGTTACCGCCGTTTGAATCCCCAACCCAAAGATTGCGATTGCGATAAAAGGCTTTCAGCTTGCCGTCAGGCGACATCGCTGAATCAAACTGCCGTCCGCGCTCCGGCCCGCCGCGTCCCATTCGTCCCGTAGGCGCAGGCCCAGCAGCTGGTGAAGGTTCCGCCTCCGCAGCACTCTTTGTCGCGACATCGTAGCGAAACGTTTTGCCATCGCGCCGAAACTCAAACGCTTTGCCGCCATCCAGCCACTTTACCTGCATCGTTCCCGGTTTGACCGAACCAGCAATCTGGCTGCTCATTTTCTGGTACTGGTCATAGCCCGGCATGGTTTTCAACCGATCCTGCGCGCTGGAGGAAATCGGCGAAAGGCTGACAGCTAAAATCAAAACTCCACATAGAGTTTGCTGAAAAGCGTTCACTATCTTTTTGGTCATTGAATCATCTCCACGAAAATGGTGTTCGGGTTACTTCGCTGCAATCGTCGCGCTTGGTGACGGTTGAGGTGAGGGCGCGGCCATTGGCAAAGGCTTGCTT
>DAOMFR010000223.1:0-8878 GCA_035429885.1 Blastocatellia bacterium | reverse complement strand
GGACTTTCAATGCCAGATTTTGACTGCTAGACCGGCTGACATTGCTTATTTAAGTAGGGACTACGCTGCGCATTTTATGTCTCACAGCGCCAACACGCCAGATTGATTGGGTTCTCACGAAAGAATTTTTCTTATCAAAAAAACAAAAGAGGAGTGCGGCCCGAAAGCCACACTCCTCCAGTGGGTGAAACCTCTTTGAAGGGGTTAGAAGTTGATGCGTCCGACCAACTGGATCAGGCGTCCGCCCGGATCGTTCGTTGTCGAAGTGTCGCGATATGCCTGCGTCACCTGACCGAAGGTCGCGTTCGCGAAGCCGCCAACAGTGTTCGTATCATTGCCGGGGTTGCCGACGATGAAGTTGATGTTGTTGAAGGCGTTCAGGAACTCGGCGCGGAATTCAAAATTCACGCGTTCCGTGATCTTGGTCTTCTTAACGATGCTCAGGTCGTAACGAGCAAAATTCGGTCCGTACAGCACCAGGTTGGTGGTTCCGCACTGACCCGCGTAGGCTTCGATGCAAGCACCACGGCTGGCCGGAGCAAAATAACGTCCGGTCGGCGCACCCAGCGTGCTGTAACCATCGGCGCTGGTGGCGCTGACGTTGAACGCTTTGCGGGTGTTGTCAATGATGTCCTGCGGCAGGAAGTACGCAATCTTGCCTGCGTCGTCAAACCGCATCTTGACGGCTTTTTGCAGGTCAGAACGATTCATACCGATCAACTGGACGTTGCCCATATTGAACGGAGTTCCGCTTTGCACGCGGGCTGCGCCGTGGAATTCCCATCCGCCGATGGCACGATCAACCACTTTGCCGACATTGCCGCCAATCAGTTTGTTGCGGCCAAAAGGCAATTCGTAGATCCAGTTCAGTTTGAACGCGTGCGTCACGCCGAACGGCGAAACGGTTTTGCTCAAGCTGAAATCGCGCAACGTGGAGGGCTGGCCAGAGACGACCGAGCTGCTGACAAACGCGTTGGCGAACGCGCGTCCCAGCGTGTAGTTGCCCTGGAGCAGGAGGCCTTTGGACATGCGACGACGCACTTCGACTTGCAATGAGTCGTACCAGGTACGGCCATTGTTTTCGATTGAGAAGGCGCCGCCCAGTTTCCCTGGGTTGACGACGAAGAAGTTCGCCGGCAATCCAGCGGCAATGCCGTTGTTACGGAATCCGGCAGTGTTGATGAAGTTGTTGGTGAAGGTTCCGACCGCAGGCCCATTTGCGGCCAACGCATTGACCAACGTGGCGTTGGCAAAGTTGGCGTTGGAGTAATTGGCCACCGTGCCGGCTTGCGCCGCGGGCAGACCCGTCAGGAATGCCAGCATCAGCGGCAGCGGAGCGGTTCCGGTGTTTGCACCGGCGTAACGGAAGTTCGCGCCGCGTCCGGCGGCAATATTGGCTTGCAAGTTGGCCTGTGCCAGCTTGAACTCACTCAAGAAGCCGTTCTCAAGGACATTGACTTCATTGAGATTGTATTGTTGCCACAGTTTGACGCCACGGTTACCGACGTAACGCGCTTCGATTACTGTGTCTTTGTTGATTTCACGCTGCAGACCGAAGCTCCATGATTGGACATAGCCCAACTGCAGATCCGGGTTGAAGGCGTTTGCCGAATCGGTGATGACGCCGGAGCTCGGATAAGTTGGAGTAGTTGGGAACGTCGGCGGACCAAGACGGCTCTTGTCGCGCAGCAGCACCGGCAAGGTTCCCAAATTGCCCAAGGTCAGGTTTTTGGCAGCGTTGATTGAAATACCAGGGTTCGCGCCATAAATGCTGGTAAAGACGTTCAAACCTTCGCGGTTGAAGGCGATGGAGTAACCACCGCGCACGACGGTCTGACCGCCGCTGCCAACCAGTTTTTTCAACACGCTGTTTTCTGATCGCGGAGACCAGGCAATTCCCAGGCTCGGAGCGAAATTGTTGTAATCCGTTTTGTAGGCGTTGGTTGCGGATTTGAACTGCGTGTACTGCGTTTCTTTCCCGCCGGTTGCTCCCGGTTTGAACAAGTTGCCCTTGCCGGAAATGCCAAACAGTTCATCGAAACTGGTTTGCGAGTACACATCATTGGTGGCAAAGAACGGTTTCTGGACTTCCCAGCGCACACCGTAATTGAGTGTCAGGTTCGGAGTGGCGCGCCATGAATCCTGGGCAAAGAGGCCGAATTCATTTTGGCGTCCACGCTGAACGTTTTCACCGAAGTAAGTGTATTGCAACGTCTTTTCGTTCAGAATGGCCGAACCGCTGATGGCGGTGACGCGTCCCGTCAAGGTTGCGTAAATACCACGCGCATTGGCCAGATCGGTTGTGGATGCGCCAGGGAAATTGGCAGTCGTGAACATCGCGTTGGCCGGGTCGGTAGTGTCAACACCCAGGGTCAACGTCGGAACCACGGTCTGCGCCCAGCTCCAGAAGTTGATGTTGGTGTACGTGCCACCGAAAGTCATCGAGTGCGAAGCGCGAGTCCAGGTCAGTGTGTCCGTGAATTGTTTGACCGGAGCGTTGCGGCGGCTGGGGCCAGTCGAAACCGTCGCCGAAGAAATGCCCGCCGCGCCAATGCCGATGTTGAATCCATCTTGATTGGCCAGCGAACCGGTGAATTGTCCTTTGTTGACGTTCGGGAAGAACAAAACCGTGCCGCCCGTCAGACCAAAGCGCGCTTCGTTGACGATGGTCGGCGTCAAGGTCGAACGCAGAGCGGTCGTGTTTGAGAAACGATTGGATCCCTGGAACCCGTTGTTCGGGAAGTTCGGGAACGCCGGATCGGTGCTGTTCAGGAAGTCCACCAGACCTGTGAACAGTTGGTAGTTCCAGGTGTTTTCCAGTTTGTGTTTGCTGGTCAGGTTGAAGTCCAAACGAACCGTCGGGAAATAACGCGTTTGACCGCCGGTGTTGGTGAAGCTGAACCGTTCCAGGTTCGGATCGGTCAGAGCTTGAACGCCGCCGGTGGATTTGGTGGTGTCTTCGATGTCTTGCAACAGCTTGGCAACGGTCGGGTCAATTGTGGACGTCTGTCCGTTGGCCGCTGCCAGCGTCAACAGGTTCACGCCATTCGGGTTACCGGCATAGCGGAACAAACCACCGCGAGCCGCGTCGCTCAAAATCGTGCGCTGACGCGAAGCCTGTTCAGGAATTCGATATTCTTCGTAATTGACGAAGAAGAACGCTTTGTCTTTTCCATCAAACAGCTTGGGAATCGAAATCGGGCCGCCGAAACGTCCGCCGAACTGATTCAAGATGATGAAATCACGCGGAGCTGTTGTGTAACCCGGCTTCGGGGTCAAATCGCGGTTGTTGAACCAATAGTTAGCGTTGAGTGACGGGTTGCGGTGATATTCGTACAGGCTGCCGGTGTATTGATTGCTGCCGGAACGTGTCACGAATTTGATCTGAACGGCGCCTTCGCCCGCGCTTTCCGCTCCAGGGGTGGCGGTCGAAACGGTCACTTCATCCACAGCATCCAGGCGAGGACGCACATAGGTGAAAAAGCCGTCGGAAGATTTCAGGATGTTGTCCTGCACGTTAACGCCGTCAATCGTGATGTTCAGCGAGCCTTTGGGGAGGCCGTTGATCGTCGAGGTGCGCGGGCGGCCAGGAGTGTTGGTTCCCGGCAACAGCAGAACGAGGTCAAGTGCGTCGCGCGAAGTCAACGGAGTTTCCGTGATCTGGCGTCCGGTGATGGTCGTGCTAATGCTGGCCGATTGCGTTTGCAGCACTTCGCCGCCGCCTTGCACAACTACGGATTCGCTGGCTGCGCCAACTTCCAAGGTCACGTTTACAGTCGCAGGCACACCGACGTCGAGTTTGACGTCTTGGACCACCACTTTTTTGAAGCCGTTGGCTTCGACGGTCACTGTGTAAACGCCTGATCCCAGCGAAGGAACTGTGTAGGTCCCACTGCTAGAAGAGTTAACTTTGAATTCGGTTCCGGTCGCGGCGTTTTTCACCGTGACCGATGCACCGGAAATCACGGCTCCATTCTGATCTTGAACGGAACCGGCGATCTGTGACGTTGTTCCTTGTGCCAGAGCAATAACACTTAGCGTGAGCACAAGAAGCATCGTACCGATAAACGATTGAAGCTTTGTTTTCATACGGGTTCCCCTTGAGTAGTATGAGAAGATTGTGAACTGAATAAAATTGCCCGCTCGGTATTCTGTATAACGTGTCAGGTGGGTGGGAAACCTCACCGAAATCTCACAGAAGCGATTCGGTCAATTTGCCATTAACCTAAAATTCCTTTGCCTGGTGATTCAGGTTTTTACTTAGTTGTAGTGAGTGTTCGGACGAACTTTTAGAAAATAACGTCAACTTTTAAGCAATCGTTATGCCCTAGCCTGGTTCGTGAGGACCCGGTTGATTTAACAAGATTTAGCTATTCCTATCCAAAGTCTTTACACTCACATGTATCCATTTTTATGAACATGGTTGAGGTTTTTGTATTTGGTGCCTGACATTTATGTCGGACTAGGTGAGATTCAGGGCAGTGAAAAATTCTGGATAAAAATCAAGAAAGCTCAAAACATCTTTTGAAGTAAAAAGCTGTGTGCTATCGTGCGAAATGTCTTAGCGGTATTAAGGCAGTGCTGAGTTATTGCAGCACTTAGCCCAAGAATTTGAATTCCATGTCCGTCTAAAGTAGGGATGGTGCCGATCTATGAAACCTACTGATGTTCGGGCAGTGTGTTCCTCAGAAGTTGTTTGCGGCTTGACTGCCCGTTCAAGTTCTAATTCAGCCCTCGGGAAATCTGCTGAAGTCCCCACCTCCACAGGCCCCGACAGTATAGCGTTACTTTACTCTGCGACCTCCGATCCGATCTCCGAATCCTTTTTTCTACGGATAACGGTTATGGCTCGAAAGGCGTCTCGCTCGGCTTTTGTCCGGAGCGTTTTATGTTTGTCACTGTTTGGCTGGTTGGCCGTTCAGCTTCCGGCGAAATTCAGCTCGTCGCATTCCTTGGCGGAACCAAGAAAGATGGAAGACATTCGTGTTGCGCTTCATGTTGCCAATGCGTCGCTGCCGGTCACCATTGGCATTCCGATTAGAGAAGCGGCCAATGTAACAGATCCGTCCGGGTTGTTGATTGTTGATGCGTCTGGCGGCGGCGTGCCCTCGCAATTGCGCGTGCTGGCACGCTGGGGGGCTCCAGCTAATCAGACCGCCAAGCCAATCAAATGGTTGCTGGCCGATTTCAAACCGACAATGCCTGGCGCGTACTTCCTGACGCGAATTTCACCGACAACGCAAGGGCCTTCGTCGAATAAATTGGTTTCAGTCAGTGAATCTGCCAACGCAGTGAAAGTCAGTAATTCCCAGCTTGAACTTGAGCTCGCCAAACAAGGCGAATCGCTGTTGAAAAGTTTCAGGCTTGACGGAAACGAGATGTTGCGCGCGCCAATGTCTGCGCAAATGAATTTGCCGCGTCGTGTTCTGCTCAATCAGTTGACTGCCTCACCTGACACGGTGACGGTGACAGACACGACGTTGCTGCGAGTTGGTGACGAGGTGAGATTTGAGCATGTAGCCACGCTGAAGTGGGATGCAACAGCGGGTAGTGCCCGCCTCGTCACCACCGATCAGAGCTTTGCCGCCGGGCATCGTTACCGCTTGGGAGAAGGAAGCCAGCAGGAAGAGGTCGTCGTCAACTCAGCCGATCCCGGCGATCTGAAAACTTCTACGCCGCTGCGATTTAACCACCCAGCCGGAACTGTCATACGCGATCTGAGCGTCGAACAAGAACGCGCCACGATCAAGGAAATCAAAGGCCAGACAATTCGCTTCAATTCCGCGCTGAAGGCCGGGCATTCGCTGGGCGAAAAGATTCTTGTCGTTGGCGGCCAAGACGAAACCGTTGCGGCTTCCATTGAGAACACTTCGATCGAAGAATCAAATGCGTTGCGCGTGGTGGTTCGCCAAGATGGGGTGTTCAAAAGCAAAGGAGTCAGAATTCCGCCAGCGTTGGCATTCACTACTCGGTATTACATTTATGCCGACCAGCCGTTTGTTCGAGTTCGATTGCGGATCATGAATAACGGTGCTTACGGCTTCGGAGCCTATCGCGGCGGGCCGTCGCAGTACGCGCAGCATGTTTTGCTGAAAAGTTTGTCCGTATTGGTGCCGACAACTTCGGCGTCAACGGGTTCGGTTCAGGTTTTGAAATCCGAAGACGCGCGCAATCGTCTGGTTCAGCGTCAAAGCGGAGCTTCGCTGGTTGCCGGTCAATTTGAACTTGCCGTTCCTGAGTTCATCGAAAATTATCCGAAAGGGTTGACCGGCAATCGTGACGGAATTCGTTTTGATATTTTGCCGGAAACTGTCGAAGACCACATCTTTGATGGTGCGCGCGCCAAAACCACAGACTTTTACATCGGTCGAAATACCATCCTCGCTCGCACGCTGACCAACGCACAAAACGCAAGGCTTGATCCGTCTTACATTGCTTCAACCGGAGCGGTTCGCTCGGCGTTTGTTGAACGCCGCAACTGGCAATCCATCTTCGAAAAAGAACCGCAATTTGGCGAAGCCGCTGCGCGTATGGAACGAATGCTAGCGGTCGGATATTCCGTCGAAGCCAGCGAAGCTGCCGGTTCAGTTCCTGCTGAATCGGCGTTTGAATATCGGTTGAGAGGCGAACAGGGCGAACAATTCGGCTGGCGCAATTTCGGTGATCTGGCTTGGGGAGATGGGTACGCGAATCTGCATTACGATTTGCCGTTTGTGTTATTGCGCGAATATTTGAGAACTGGCGACGCGCGCGCATTTCAACTTGGCAGCGAAATGGCGCGCTACCGGACTGATTGGGGACAATTCCGCGCCGATGATTGGTTGATGGAAAACTGGAATCTGCGCGGAATGGCGTTTTATGAAAAAGGCGACCACGGCAGTTTTCGCGAACCCGTGCCAAGTCACACCTGGATTGAAGGCATGTGGCTGTATTGGGCGCTGACCGGCGATGAAACCGCGCGCGAATCTGCGATGGAAGGCAGCGAGGCGTTTGCCCGAATCAATTTCACATATGACAGCGCGCTTAGTTGGAACGAATCCCGCTGGATTGGATGGCCAACCTTGGGATTGATGGCAGCGTATCGTTATACGGGCGAAGCTCGTTATCTGAGCAAGGCGCGAGAAAACGTCAATTTGATTGTACAAACCGAAGAAAATTTTGGCCGCAAAGGATTTTATGTTGGCAAAAACGCTTCGCAACCGAACATACAGCCGTGGATGTGGACGGGGTACACGCAACTTGGCGTAATTGAATATTGGCGCGAAACCGGCGATGCGCGCACGGCGGAATTTCTGGTGCGGCTGGCCGATTGGTTGATCAGCAAAGGCAATGACAACCCGCCGCTGAAGCCCGGCTTGATCTTGGCGGACGGCAGTTATTTGCCTGCCGGAATGTCTTACTTTTGGTATCAAGACAAAATTGCCGAAGACCGTTCGGTGGCCTTGGCGGGGTTGAGTTTGCCTGTGCTGACCGCCGCTGCACGAATTTCTGGACGGGATGATTTGCGCGAACGAGCCAAACAGCTGTTTCGCGACTATGCGTTTTACCGCGACTTGCCCGAAGGCCGACCGGTCGCGCCATCAACTCGTGCCGTCATCAATTTCCGCTCGCTACAGTTTGCCGGTTCTTCGCCGAAGGTTTACGGCCAGATGGGATTGATCCTTTCGGACGTGTTGCCCGAATTGGCCGATTCGTTTGTTACGTCGAAAACAGTTGAACTTGGCTCCGCGCCACGACGCGAGATGCCGAAACCGACCGTGCCGCCGCCGACTCCGGTAGCGCTGGTCAACGTGGCATTGAACGCGCTGGCAACGGCTTCCAGCACACGCATTTGGCCGAACACGGTGGGCGTGCCTGCGGCTGCCAATGACGGCCAAATGGAATCTGGCGGCAAATTGTCCATCTGGCATTCCGATTCAAACACAGGCAAGCAGGAATGGTGGCAGGTTGATCTTGGCCGGGCGTACCGAATCGAACTGATCGAAATTCTGTTTCGCGCAGATCAGGATCAACCGTTGACTCGATGTAATTTTGAAGTGCGCGCGTCGAACGATGCTAGTTTTGGCAGCTATGTCGTACTGGCCGCGCAAGGTGAGGTTTCTGTTCCCCCAGGACAAAACTGGCGCGCGCAACCTGCCGCGGTTGGCAGTTTTCGGTTTGTGCGTGTTCAGAAAACGAAGATTGATCGTGACCCTTCCGGAAACGCTTTCTTCAATCTGGGGGAGGTGCGCTTGATGGCGCAATCCTTTCCCGAATTCGCGCCCGCCACAGCGCCCGCGCTCGCCTATACGCCGACAGCCTTAACGCAACTGAATGCTCAGCGATTGCTGGTTGGTCAAAGCCTGAGTTTTGCGCTGATTCCCAAAGATCAAACCGGCCAACCGCTGCAAATCACTGCCTACAACTTGCCGGAAAATGCGCGCTTCGATCCTGCGACTGGACGGTTCTGGTTTACGCCGACTTCAGCGCAAGCTGGCAATGTTTACCAAATCAGTTTTCGTTCGGTGGGCGTCGATGGAATGAATTCATTGGCTAGGTTGGATGTCGTTGTGGCGATAGATGGCGCGCCCACTGTCAATTTGCTTTCGCCGAACCAGAGTTTACGGCTGACGATGGATCAACCTGTATTGATTGCGTGGTCGGTTCCGCCATCGGCGCAAATTGCCAAAACTCAAATCCGGCTCTCAACCGACGGCGGAGCCAGTTACCCGGCAGTCATTGCAGACCTTCCCGGTTCTGCCAATCAGTTTCAATGGTTGGTTCCGCAAAGTATTCCGGTCAGTAGTCGTTCATTCATCCGGCTGATGGTGAAAGCGACAGATTCTGGAAATCGCACCGGCGTGGATTATTCGCGGCAGGATTTGCGCATTACGCTTGG
>DAOMFR010000222.1:0-9018 GCA_035429885.1 Blastocatellia bacterium | reverse complement strand
ATTTATCTGCACATGCCGGGTTCGCCTTCGCAATTGGAGTTGTTTGAGTACAAACCGGAACTGGAAAAGCTGCACATGAAAGATGCGCCGCCTTCGTTTTTGGCGGGCAAGCGGTTCGCGTTCATCAAAGGCGTGCCGAAGATTCTGGCCGGGCAATTCAAATTCAAACAGCACGGCCAAAGCGGTCAGTGGGTCAGCGAACTGTTGCCGCACTTTGCCAAAGTCGTGGACAAAACCTGCATCATTCGCACAGTTCACACCGATCAATTCAATCACGCTCCGGCGCAATTGTTTGTGCAGACAGGTTCGCCGCGCCTGGGCAATCCGGGGATGGGGGCCTGGGTGACTTACGGCTTGGGCAGCATGAATGAAAATCTGCCAGGCTTTGTAGTTCTGCTTTCCGGTGGCAAAACTCCTGACGGAGGCAAATCGCTGTGGGGATCAGGTTTTTTGCCCAGCGTTTACCAGGGCGTTCAATGCCGAACTACAGGCGACCCGGTTTTGTATTTGAGCAATCCCGCCGGGCTTGATCGTAACTTACGCCGCAGCACGTTGGACGCGCTGGCGAAGATGAACCAGGCCGAATACGAACGCAGCGGCGACAGTGAAACGCTGACGCGCATAGCTCAATACGAACTCGCCTATCGCATGCAAATGTCCGTGCCCGAAGTGATGGACATCAGCAAAGAACCGCAACACATTCTGGATTTATACGGAGCCAAGCCCGGCTTCGTGGCTCAATCAGACAGCGCAGACGATCCGCGAACCATGTACAAAGGCGATGATCCTACGTTTGCGAACAACTGTTTGCTGGCGCGTCGTTTGGTCGAAAACGGAGTCCGGTTCGTGCAGTTGTACGATTGGGGTTGGGATCATCATGGCTCTTCGCTGGGCGAAAGTATTGACGGAACTTTGCCAATCAAAGCTCAGCAAATTGATCGAGCGATTGCCGGTTTGCTGACCGATCTGGAACAGCGCGGCTTGCTGGATGAAACGCTGGTCGTTTGGGGAGGCGAGTTTGGCCGCACGCCAATGATGCAAAACAACGTGCGAACCGAATTGCGGAAAGGTTATATCGGGCGCGATCACCACACGAACGCTTACACGATGTGGATGGCTGGTGGAGGCGTAAAAGCCGGGCTGGCTTATGGACAAACGGATGAGTTCGGCTACTTCCCGATTGAAAACCCGGTTGGCATCCGTGATTTGCAAGCCACGATTCAACACCTGTTGGGGCTTGATCCGCACCGGTTCAGTTACGCTTATCAAGGATTGAACAATCGTTTGATCGGCCCAACTGACGAAGGAAAAGTTCTGAAAGGAATTCTGGCCTGAGCTTTGAAAAGTCCCGCAGCATAAGGAGAAACGATGTCACCAACGTCTCGTCGCAATTTTTTGGCTCAAGCTGGCAGTTCTGCCCTTGCCGCCGCAGCCGTTCGATCAACACTCGCTCAAGGCAGTCCGAATGACAGAATCAATGTGGCCATTGCCGGGCTTCACTGGCGCGGCATGGATCACATCCAGGAATACGCCAAGCTTCCGAACGTGCGAATCGCCGCGCTGTGTGATGTGGATGAGCGATTGTTCCCGCATGCTGTCGCCGAAGTCGAAAAGCTGACCGGGCATCGCCCAATCACGGAATTCGATTTGCGCCGCTTGCTCGACCGCAAAGACATTGACGCCATTTCCATCGCCACGCCGGATTACTGGCACGCGCTGCAAACCATATGGGCGTGTCAGGCGGGCAAGGACGTTTACGTCGAAAAGCCTATTTCCTTTTCCGTCAGCGAAGGTCGTCGGATGATCGAAGCCGCGCGCAAATACAAACGCATCGTTCAGGCCGGAACTCAATATCGCAGCGAAGCTCCAAACCGCGCCGCAATTCGCCTGCTTCACGAAGGAAAGCTGGGCAAGGTTTATCGAGCCAGCACGGATTTTTCGCGGCCTCGCATGAGCATTGGCCGTCAAAAGGAAACAGCAGTTCCGCCCGGCGTGCATTGGGATTTGTATTTGGGGCCGACTCCGATGCGCCCGTTCACCATCAACCACTTTCATTACGGCTGGCATTATTTCTGGGACACAGGCCCAAGCGAAATCGGCAACATCGGCATTCATACCCTGGACGTTTGCCGTTGGGGATTGGGCAAACGCGAACATCCGGTGAAGGTGCATTGCGTGGGCGGCAAACACTTTCACGATTCCGAACAGGAAACGCCCAACCTGCAAATCGGGACAATTGAATATGCCGACGGCAGCCTGATTAACTTTGAAGTCACAAACCTATTTGCGCCGCCGCGCAACGGCGGGATGACGTTTTACACATCGAATGGATACATGACTTCAAATGACGGCTGGAAAGCCTTTCGCGGAATGATGACGCCGCGCAACCGCCCGCATCCCGCCGGAGTTGACGAAGCGGTGATGGATGTCAGCTTTCCGCAAATGACTTACACGCCCGTTCCTGGCATTGACCCATCAGCGGAAAGTCAGGCCAGCCACTTCGCCAACTTCATCGCCTCCGTTCGCTCGCGCAAAGTCGAAGACCTGCACGCCGACATCGAAGAAGGTCATCTTTCGACTACGTTGGCGCAACTGGCGACGATCTCTGGCCGCGTGGGTCGCAAGCTTGTCTTCGATCCGAAAACTGAAACCATAACCGGCGACGCCGAAGCCAATCGAATGCTGACGCGGCAATACCGCAAGCCGTACACGCTCCCGGACAAAGTGTAACCACGCGAGGAACGCTGTTGTGAAAACGATTTTGGTCAGCGCATTGCTGTTGTTATTCGGCGTTTCGCTGGTGGCGTCAGAAACGATGCCCGAACGCGACATCGCCGAGTGGGTGATTCGACAAGGTGGCCGCGTCATTCTGGAAAACGACCGCCGCCCGATTGGCGACATCACGCAATTGCCCACCGTTGAATTTCGCGTCACCGGAGTTGACCTGACCGGGACGCTCATCAATCCCACTGACCTGGAAAAACTCGCCAGCCTGATTCACTTGAAAGAACTTTACCTGCCGGGGCCAATCTGGAATCCGGGAGCGGGCAGCCGCCTGGACGCCAACGATCAATTGAAACATCTGGCCGGGTTGAAGAATTTGGAGAAGCTGCATTTCAGTTTGCACTTCCTGACCAACGTCAATGTGCAGGACAAAGGATTGGCGTTGCTAACTGGATTAACCGAACTGAAAGAGCTTCGTTGTTCGCAATGCCGAATTGCGAACCTCAGTCTGGCTCCGCTGACAAAATTGGAATCGTTGGATCTAAGCCTGACACCGTTTACCGACGAAGGCATGAAAGGCTTGGCGGAATTGAAAAACTTGCGGCGATTGAATTTGCGCGACACGCTGGTGACGGACGAAGGGCTGAAACACCTGAGCGGTTTGGCGCAGCTTCAGGAATTAGACCTGAGCGGCATCAAACCCACGGACGCCGGATTGGCTCATCTGCGAAATCTGACCGGCTTGCGAAAATTGAATTTGCTTGGCGCGCAAATCACGGACGCTTCGGCGGAAACGCTGGCGCGATTGACCGGGCTGCGCGAATTGAATTTGTACCGCAGCCGCATGACAAACGCCGGACTGGCGAAACTCAGCAGCCTGAAAGAATTGGCGAGTTTGGATTTGCGCTACAGTCAGGTCACAGGCACAGGCGTCGAAACGTTGCGAGCCTCGCTGCCAAACTGCAAAGTGAATTTCGTCAACGCTCGAACAGCGCGCGCAAAAGGCTCGGCGATGGATCGCCCGGCAGGAAATAGCGAAGAAGTCATCGCTGTCTGGGCAAAAGCCATTGGCGGCAAAGCGGAGTTTTCCGGCGGACATTTGCAATCTCTGTCCTTGACTGCGACTGCCATCGGCGACGCTCAACTTTCGCATCTGGCGTCGTTGCCCAATCTGGAACGCCTGGATTTGGAAGCGACGGAAATCGGCGATTTGGGATTGGCTGCGCTGAAAGGGCTGACCAGTTTGAAGGTCTTGAACCTGAATCACACGACCGTTTCCGACAACGGCTTGGCGCATTTGGCCGGGCTGTCCCAGCTTCAGGAATTGCGGCTGGCTGGAACGTTGGTGCGCGGCGCGGGATTGGTTCATCTGCAAAATCTGGCGACGCTTACCACGCTGGATTTAACAGGCGCGTCCGTCGGCAACGAAGCGCTATCGGCAATCGCTGAAATTCCCAACCTTGAACGGCTGTTGCTGAGTTCGACCGACCTGACCAACGGCGGGCTGAAAGCGTTGGCGAAACTCAGTCGTTTGCGTGCGCTCGACCTGAACAGCACAGACACCGGCGACGAAGGTTTGCGCCACGTTGGAACTATTGCCAGCTTGCGCGAACTCTCGCTTAACCACACGCGCTTCACTGACAAAGGGTTGGAACACTTGCGACCGCTCAGCCAACTGGAACGGCTGGAGCTCTTTCGCACCCGCACTGGCAAAGCCAGCCTGGCGGTCATCGCTTCGTTCAAGAATCTGACCGTGCTCAACCTGGATTACACTTCGGTGGATGACAGTGCCTTGGAATTGCTGAAGACACTGCCCAACTTGCGCGAATTGCGGCTGGACAACACGGACATTACCGACGCCGGAATCGCTGCGCTGCAAACGATGACGAATCTGAAACGGCTGAATCTGTATCACACGATGGTGACAGAAAAAGGCTACACGCAGTTGAAAGCCGCTTTGCCCGATTGCCAGATTACCTTTGACCGCGATTCGTCGTTGCCAACTCGAAGGAAGAGTTGATCATTTATTGTTATTGCTGAAATGGATTGCTTCGCCGTTACTGCCGCGTAGCGGCATTTGAATTTAGCCGTGGGTGAAACCCACGGAAACGCGAGGCATAAACCATCACGTCGCGTCAGCGACGTTTGAATTCAGGCGTCGCTAACGCGACGCGGCGGTGTTTACACGACCACCGTGGGTTTCACCCACGGCTAAAGTCAGTCGCCGCGACGCGGCGAAGAGGACAGCGCATTTCGCTGGAAGGAAAACGATGAAGAACCTTTGCCTGATTCTGCTACTGATCTTGCTGATACCGGCGGACGCCAGCGATTGGATCACCGAAGCAGGCGGCACCGTCACACGCGACCGCGCCGGACGCATCACCGCCGTAGACTTGCGCGCCAGTTGGGTAACGGATTCCGATTTGCCGCAACTGGCTGCGCTGCCTTACTTGACGCGTCTTGACTTGTCACAAACGCGCATCACTGATCTGGGGTTGCAGCAGTTGAAAGCCGCTCCCAGTATCGTCGAACTGAATCTGTATTACGCCGAACAGATCACCGACGAAGGCATGGCTGCGGTTAAAGGCTGGAAGAAGCTGAAGCGCATCAACCTGCGCGGCACCAAAGTCACCGACACCACGCTGGAACACCTGGCCAATGTCGCTACGCTGGAATCCATTGACGTAGGCTTCGCGCAAATCACGGATGTCGGTCTGGATCGCCTGACGCCGTTGGTGAACCTGAAAGAATTGGTCGTCGGCGGCAACAAACTGACCGATGTCGGCTTGCAAGCCTTGCGGCAACTGCCCGGCCTGACTTCATTAAGTTTGGGCGGTTCGCAGCGCACGGACTCTGGCCTGTGGACAATCAGCCTGACCGAACAAGGCTTGGATTCAATCACTACGCTGAAAGAGTTGCGCGAGCTGCGGCTGGACGGAATGCCTGTCACGGCGCGCTGGCTGGAAAAACTAAAGCTGCTCACCAAGCTGGAACGATTGAGCCTGAAAGGTTGTAAGCGGGTGGGCGACGATGCCTCGCCAATGTTGTCCGCTTGGTCGACGCTGCGGATACTGGATTTGGAAGGAACTGCTGTGACCGAAAAAGGGCTTACTGAATTGCGCCAGGCAAAGCCGAACACGCAAATTTTTCATGGCCCGTAATGCCTTGGCTTGGGGAAAAGTGGAATCAAATGAATTATGTACTCCGTGTTGTTTTTGCTCTGATTATCTTGTGTCCAGGTGTGTTCGCCCAGTCCGCGCAAAAGCCGGACGAGGTTGATCAATATGTCGAAGCCTTTATCAAGAAGCGCAGCATTCCAGGTTTGTCACTGGCTGTGGTGCGGGACGGCAAACTCATCAAAGCGGCAGGTTACGGGCTGGCCAATCTGGAATTGAGCGTTCCCGCCAAGCCAGAAACTGTTTACGAAATTGGTTCCATCAGCAAGCACTTTACCGCTGAAGCCATCCTGCTGCTTGCTGAAGACGGAAAACTCAAACTCGACGATCCTCTCAGCAAATATCTCAACGAAGCGCCTGAAGCCTGGAAGGGAATTACGCTGCGGCACATTCTGGCGCACACCTCCGGCTTAAAAGATTGGGAAGCCGCAAACGTGCTTTCCTATCGCCGCGAATATACGGCTGACGAATTCATCAAGCTGATGTCGCCTTTTCCTCTGGATTTCGCGCCAGGCGAACAGTGGGCTTACACCAACACCGGCTACCCGTTGCTTGGCTTGGTTATCGAACGCGTCAGTGGCAAAAGCTTTGAAGAGTTCATGGCCGAGCGCATCTTCAAGCCGCTGGGAATGAGCGCAACCCGTTTCAACCATCCATCCCACATCGTTCCCAACCATGCCGGTGGCTACGTTGATGAAGGCGGCGCCTTGCGAAAAGGCGAGCCGCTTCGTCCACAAGTGATTGCACCCAACGGCGGAATGCTGACGACTGTGCTGGATATGGCGAAATGGGAGCAGGTCTTTTACACCGAACGATTGCTGAAACGAACGAGCCTGGAACAGATGCAAACGCCCGTGCGATTGAACAGCGGCGCGACCTTCAATTCCGGTTTGGGCTTGTTCCTGGATACCTTTCGCGGCCATCGTTTGATCCTGCACAACGGCAGCACCGTCGCAGGGTATTCGGCAGTCTTTTACAGTTACCCGGACGACAAATTGACCGTGATTGTGCTCTGCAACATTGACCGTGGAAACGCGGTCAACACCCTGGCTACGCGCGTTGCCAGTTTTTACGGGCCAAAGGTAACCATCAGCGCCTTGTCCGAACAGCCAGACCTCGCGCCGGAGACTTCCAAGCGATTGCTGCAAATGCTTTCCGATATCTCGCAGGACAAAGAATCCGAACTGCTCAGCAAGGAATGGGCGCGCTTCATTCCCCCACCGACCAGAGCCAAAATTGCAGCGCAGTTTCGCGATTTGAACCGGTTTGTCTTTCTGGAAACGGAGACGTTAGGCAAGCCGTTTGATCGGTTGGGTTTGGCGGTCACGCACATCAAACGTTACAAACTGCTGAGCGGCCCGCGCACGATTTATTACACCTTTGAAGTGGCAGAAGATGGTCGCGTCGCCCGGCTGTTTTTTGAGGAAGAGTGAAGTGTCTTTGGTTGCTGGTGGCGGTGAAACAATCTCCTCAAAAAAATAGCGTTCCCTCTTGTGCAACCAATTGGTTGCGCGTATAACTGCAACCGATTGGTTGCTTAATTACGAATTCCTGTGCATGTCGCTGAAAATTAAAGACAGCGACGACGGGCCAGTGTGCGTCGGTTGTACGATGGCCTTACTAGATTTCTATCGAAATGGGCAGAGACATTTTTCAGGCAATTGCAGACCCGACAAGAAGGGCAATCATAAGTCTTATTGCGCTACAGGCAATGACACCAAATGCTCTTGCCGAAAATTTCCATACCACCCGGCAAGCTGTTTCCAAACACCTTCGCATTTTGACCGAGTGCGAACTGGTAAAACAGGAATACAAGGGGCGGGAAATTTACTACTCACTTGAGATAGACAAAATGCGAGAAATCGCCGAATGGCTGGAGCAGGTGCAGGAGATATGGGAAGGCAACTACAAGCGTCTCGATGCGTTGCTTGCAGAGCTAAAACAACAAGAGAAAAAGGAGCGAAAGAAATGAAACCCGCAGAAGCAAGTTTGCCGTCAGATACCGAGGTACTCGTCCAACGGAGCTTTGACGCTCCCGTCAAACTGGTGTGGCGGGCCTACATGGAACCGGACCTGCTGCGTCGTTGGTGCTCGGGCCCCCCCGGTTGGTCGATGCCCGTCTGCGAGATGGATATGCGCGTCGGCGGAAAGTATCGCTGGCGCTGGCGCAGTGACGAGAACGGCCAGGAGTTCGGATTCACTGGCGAGGTCCTGGAAGTCGTTCCGCACGCGAGACTCGTGCATACTCAAATCTTAGATCCGGGTGATCTGGGCTATTCCATGGGAGGTGAACCATCGATCGTGACTGTCACCTTCCAGGAAGCCGACGGGATGACGAACGTGGCGACTACGATCAAGTATGCTTCGAAGGCCGACCGCGACGAGGCGTTCTCTACTGGTATGACGGATGGTATGGAGATGAGCTACAAGCTGCTCGATGATGTGCTGGCTGAAGGGTGACGAGTGAAAGTCGTGAGTGGAGCGGGATCAGGTTGGTCAGGCTAATCACAGGTTCGGCCGAATGGGAGGGACAGCAAACATGAAGACAACAGCTTTACTCCTGATGATGCTCGTGCCGGCTGTCCTGTCGGCGCAGCAACAGCCAACGACGGGCTACGCGCCGGTCAACGGACTCAAAATGTATTACGAAGTCCACGGCAGCGGCGAGCCGGTGGTGCTGCTCCACGGCGGGTTCATGACGATCACCAACAACTGGGACGGGTGGATCAGTGAGCTTGCCAAAACGCGAAAAGTGATTGCCATCGAAATGCAGGGCCACGGCCGCACGGCGGACATCGCACGCGACATGACCTCCGAAAACCTCGCTGACGATGTGGCAGCCCTGCTTGGCCACCTCAAGATTCCACGGGCGGACCTCATCGGTTACAGCATGGGCGGCGGCGTGGCGATGCAGTGTGCGGTCCGCCACCCGGACAAGGTGCGCAAAGTCGTCGTCATTTCGTCCCCGTTCCGCCGCGACGGCGTAGTCAAGGAAGGGGCCGACGCGCTAAAGAATCTCTCGCCGGAACTCTTCATTGGCTCGCCTCTCGAAGTTGATTACAAGAAGCTGAGCCCGACGCCGGACGACTTTCCGAAGTTCGTCAAGCATATGGTCGCC
>DAOMFR010000221.1:0-9042 GCA_035429885.1 Blastocatellia bacterium | reverse complement strand
GGCAGCCAGTGGGCTTGCGCCAGCACAGTGCCGAAGCCGCCGGGCGAAGCGCCGATGAGGGCGACGGGGCGGTTGGGAAACACTTTGGGATGGTCAGCGGACGGGCGCGACAACCAGTCAATCGCGTTTTTGAATACACCGGGGATTCCGTTGTTGTATTCGGGCGTCGCCAGCAACAATCCGTCGCAAGCGACGATGCGTGTTTTCAGATCAAGCACAGCTTGCGGAAAACCAGTCGCTTCCACATCGCCGTCGTAAAGCGGAATGCCATGCAGCGTCGCAATTTCCAACTCCACGCCTGCGTCCAGCAAAGGGACGGCGGCTTTCAACAGCAACGTGTTGAATGATTGGGCGCGCAAACTGCCGGAGATTCCCAAAATCTTTGTCATTGATGTCAGCTCCTTCGATGCGGGGTGATTTTTTCTCGCCTAGGACAAATGTCCCATCTTGCCGCTGGAATAATCAATCATCGCCTGGCGAATTTCCTGGGCAGTGTTCATTACAAACGGTCCCTGCCCGGCGATGGGTTCATCAATTGGCTCCCCGCTCAACAACAAGGCTTTCGTGTTTTGCACGCTTTCGATGCTGATGCGTTGCCCCTCGCGGTCAAAAAGGCCAACTTCTGTTTCGCCGATGAGTTCAGAACCGTTCACTCGCAAACCGCCTTCAAGCACGACGATCACCGTCGTGAACCCATCGGGCAGCGTCAGCTCAGTTTGCATGTCACCCGCAAGCCGCAAATCCCAAACGTGAATGGGCGTGAAAGTTTTGGCTGGCCCGCTTACTCCGGCGAATTCGCCTGCAATGACGCGCACCGTTCCCTGTCCATCCGGCACGTCGGGCAACCCGACTGTGGGAATTTGACCATTGGTTATTCCCTGATAATGCGGCGGCGACATTTTGTCTTTGGCGGGCAAATTGACCCAAAGCTGCACAATTTCAAATTTGCCGCCCTGCCGCGCGAAATCACGGCCATGAAATTCTTCATGCACCAGGCCGGAAGCGGCGGTCATCCATTGCACATCGCCGGGACCAATACGCCCGCCTCCGCCGGACGAATCTCTGTGCTCGACTTCGCCGTCGTAGACGATGGTCACCGTTTCAAAACCGCGATGCGGATGTTCGCCAACGCCCAGACGTTGATCCGTCGGCGGGAATTCAACAGGGCCTGCGTAATCAAGCAGCAGGAACGGGCTAAGTTGCGCTCCCAGCCGCGGGTACGCAAAGAGAGTCCGCACAGGAAATCCGTCGCCGACCCAGTGGCGATCAGAAGTGCGCAGGATGCTGTGCAGTATTTTTTGTGATTTCTCTTTGGTGGTTGCTTGCATGTCGTTCTCCATTATTTATGTGCCATTGTTTCGCGCATTGGTTCAGGCGTTTTTTTATTTTACCAGCCATCGAAACTCAGTTTGAGCGGCATTCCAGATGGCCTGGGTTGTTGCCAAAATTGGTGACCGTTGCGTAAACGCTGCCGCCACAGCATAAAGCGTATGCGGCGAAAAATACGACCGATTGGATATGACGAACACCGGTTCCCAGCGTTCCGGGTGAAATTTGGTTTTGAACGCATCCAGGCCGTCAAAATTATAAAATCGCCTTCCGTGCGCTCGCACCCAGCCCAACACAACACGCAGCCAAAGCGGCGTAGGCTCGGTGGCAACATTCGCGCGCCGGGATAAAGGCGACAATCCCAACGTGACAAACGCAGAGTTGCTGACACCTACCGCCCTGATCGCCGTGTCAATCATCAATTCGCTGGTGCCGTTTACGCCATCGCGTCCACGAATAATCTGCTCAATCAGCCATCCATCCCGTTGCGGGATCGGAGATACCATCACAAAGCCAATCACCTTGGACTGACGCTCGGCTACAAAAATGCGCCGATCATAAAGTCGTTCCAAGGTCATGGGTTCGACCAGAAAATGGAGCGTGGGAAAGCTGCGCGTTGACAGCCATTCGCGCAAACAGCGCAACAATTCCGGGTTGCGGCTGGCTCGTTCTGCGGGCCATTCCGTGACGGTGACGCCTTTGTTCCGAGCGCGATTCAATTGCGCTTTCAGCGACGCGTGATGGTCAAAAATGCACGGCCAGGCTTGCGGCTGCCAGACAGGCTGCGCTCCCAGCAAAGCCATCGAATGATCGGCAGAATCGCGTAACACCGATTCCAGACGGGATTCCGCGCAAAAATAACAGACGTTCAATCCTTGTTGCGCGGACGCGCGTTCAAATTCAACGACGATTTCCGGCAAGCGCTCTTTGTCGCAGATGGGTGCTCCAGCGACGATTCGAACACCGTGCCGTTCGACATACCCGATCACAGCATCTTGCGCGGATGAAAACCAATAGGAAATTCCGGGATTCAAAATTTGGTAGGCCGTGGTGTTCCAACCATACCGCAGCACTAATTCGCGCACGCGTTGAAGGATTGAAAAATCACTGCTGGAAGTTTGTTGCACAACGATCGAAGTATTGAGCCCCATGCGATCAATTGCAAACTGGCGAATTCCACGCTCTCCAGAGATTCCGTTTCACACCGTCAGCAGCTAATATCCGCTCAGTTCCCAAACGACAATCGCTCAAAAAGCGAAACGGTAAACACCTGTGCAATGACTCTTTGCTGAAGAAACATTATGAACGACCACTCGCCTTTTCACTTTTCTGCACCGCGCAGCTTGCCGACGCGCCGCGAATTTCTGTGGCAAGCAGGCGGCGGACTCGGCGGCATTGCGCTGGCGTCCATGCTGGCGAATGACAACGCATTGGCTCAGGGCGGCAAATTGCACCACGCCGCCAAGGCCAAACGCGTCGTGCATTTTTTTATGGCGGGCGCGGCCAGCCATCTTGACCTGTTTGATTACAAACCCGAGCTGATTAAACGCCACGGCCAGCCAAGCGATTTCGGAGAACACGTTGAAGCCTTTCAAGACGGGCTTGGCCCCTGGTTGCGGCCTGTGTGGGATTTCAAACCATACGGCCAGACCGGCAAGATGCTGGGCGAACCGGTGTCCGCGCTCGGCAAGGTCGTGGATGACATTGCCTTTGTCCACAATATGGTCAGTAAATCCGGCGTCCATAGCACGGCGACGCTATTACAGGCGACGGGATTTTTGCTGCCGGGATTTCCCGGCGCCGGTTGCTGGGTCAGTTATGGGCTGGGTTCGATGAACGACAATTTGCCGACCTTCGTTGTTATGCCAGATCATCGCGGCATGCCATCCAACGGCGTGAAAAATTGGGACGCAGCGTTCTTGCCTGCGGAACACAGCGGCACTGTGATTTATCCCGGCCGAGAAGAACCCGTTGCCGATTTGTTCCCGCATAAAGCGTCCAGAGGCGGCAGCTACATCACACGCGAAAGCGAAGAAGCTACACAAAAATTGTTGGCCGAAATCAACCGCACACACGCCGCGACGCGCGAAGGCGACCAACGGTTGGACGGACGAATTCGCAGTTACGAACTCGCCGCCAAAATGCAGTTGGCCGCGCCCGAAGCCCTGAACCTGAAATCCGAACCGGAACACGTGTTGAAGCTGTACGGGCTGGATCGCGGCCCGCGCGAATGGCCCAAAGAAATCAACGACGAGGAGGAAACGTTTCACTTCGGGCAAAAGTGCCTGGCTGCGCGGCGCTTGCTGGAACGCGGCGTGCGGTTCATTCAAATCTGGAGCGGCAACGACAACAGCTTTCCGCGCCGGAATTGGGATTCACACGAAAACATCAAACAGGATCACGGCCCTCTAGCGGTGGGTATGGCGCGAGGCTGCGCGGCGTTCATTCAGGATTTGAAACAGCGCGGGTTGCTGGACGACACCATCATTTTATGGACGACGGAATTTGGCCGCATGCCGTCCAGCCAGGGCGGCACCGGACGCGATCACAACCCGTTTGTGTTTACGAACTGGCTGTGTGGGGGTGGAATTAAAGGCGGCATCAGCTACGGCGAAAGCGACGAGTTCGGCTACAAACCGCTGGATCGCAAAAACCCGACCGAGGTATACGACATTCACGCCACGATGCTGCATTTGCTGGGTATTGACCACGAACAATTGGGTTTTTACCACAATGGCATCAAACGGCGGCTGACCGACGTGCATGGCCGAGTCATCAATTCGTTGTTGGCATAATTTTCGGTACGGTACCGCGTTCCCTTACCCCAAAACCTTATGAAAAACATTCTGACTGTAATCAGCGTCCTGATCGCTTTGCTGTGGAGTCCGTCAACTCAACAGGCGGAATTCGACCTGCTCATTCGCAATGGCCGAGTCGTTGACGGCACGGGCAATCCGTCTTTCGTCGCTGATGTCGGCATTCGCGATGGAAAGATTGCCGCGATTGGACGGCTCAGCGACCGCAAAGCCACTCGCATCGTTGACGCGACGGGACTGGTTGTCGCACCGGGCTTCATTGATATTCACAACCATTCCGACGACACAATTTTGGAAGACGGTAATGCCGAAAGCATGGTGCGCCAGGGCGTGACGACAATGATTTTTGGCGAAGGCGGTTCCGCTGCGCCTTCTGAAAAGTGGAAGGATTTTTCCAGCTACTACGCCGAACTGCTGCGCCGAGGCATTTCAACCAACGTCGGTTCGTACATTGGTTCAAGCACGGTATGGACAATGGTTCACGGCAGCAAAGCCGGTCCAGCAACAGCGGCAGAACTCAAACAGATGCGCGCAGTTATTCGCACAGCAATGGAACAAGGCGCGCTGGGCGTGGCTAGCAGTTTAAGCGGCCCGCCCGGCGTTTGGATTGACACCGACACGCTGGTGGCAATGTGCGAAGTCGCCGGTGAATACGGCGGCATCTATTCGACGCACATGCGCACCGAAGGTGACGGCGTTTTCAAATCCGTCGCCGAAGCGATTGAAATTGGCCGCCGCGCCAAACTGCCTGTGGACATCATTCACTTGAAAATCGCTGAACATAAACTGTGGGGCAAGATGCCCGAACTGGTTGCGCTGATTGCCAACGCGCGCGCCCAAGGCCAACTGGTCGAAGCCAATGTTTACCCATACCGCGCCGGGCAAAACAATCTTTCCAGCATCATTCCTCCGTGGGCGCACGAAGGTGGCAGCAAAGCGTTGATCGCTCGATTGAAAGATTCATCGTTGCGTCCACGTCTGGAAAAAGAAATCCTGAACGGCATTCCCAACTCCGACTGGTACAACCATTACACTGCGACCGGCGGCTGGGATGGCATGTTGCTGGTCACGTTCCGCAATCCGAAATACAAACAGTTCCAGGGCAAACGCATGAGCGAAGTCATCAAAACAATTGGCAAACCGCCGCTCGACGTGCTGTTTGAGCTGCTGGCCGAAAATGAAGGCTCAGTGCCAACGGTTTACTTTCATCACGCCGAAGAAGACATGCGTTACGCGCTGAAACAGCCGTTCGTTTCGATTGGTTCGGATGGAACAGCAGTCAAAACCGAAGGGCCGCTTGCCGCCAGCCATCCGCACCCGCGTTATTACGGAACCTTTCCGCGAGTGTTGGGGCGATACGTCCGCGAAGAAAAACTGCTTTCGCTGGAAGACGCAATACGCAAGATGACTTCGGCCAACGCCGCGAAGATCCGCATTTACGACCGAGGCTTGCTCAGGCCAGGGCAATGGGCGGATGTGACGATCTTCAACCCTGACACCATCATTGATAACGCGACGTTTGAAAAACCGCACCAGTACGCCACCGGCATTGAATACGTTTTCGTCAACGGCAAGCCGGTGCTGGAACGCGGCGTTCATACCGGCGCGCGAACCGGCGCGATTTTGTATGGCCAGGGACGGAAGTGAGGAGAGCCAATGCCTAGCATTCACAAACACAGATTCAAGCGCGTTGGAGTCTTTCTGGCTTTCAGCTTTTTTCTTTTCTGGACTCAGGAAGACTTTTCCCCCGCGCAAGAGGCCGCTTTTTCAAAAACTCTTTATCCACTGTTGGAAAAAGCCACTTGCCGATCGTGCCACAACCCGGACGGCGTAGCCTCTGTGACGCGACTTCTTTTTCCTGAAGCAGATGCCAGCGCCGAACAGATCGAAGCTTTCGGCAAGTCGCTGGTCGGCTTGGTAAACCGTGACAATCCGGCGGAATCGTTACTGCTGACAAAGCCCACCAAACGCATTCCACATGCAGGCGGCGAACGCATCAAGCAAGGCAGCGCGGAAGAAGACGTTTTGAAAGCCTGGGTTCAGCGTCTGGCTAAAATGTCTGACGCGGAACTGGCCAGCGCGTTGAAGCTTCGTGAAGAAGAGGCGGCAAGCGGCAAGCGTCCGACGGTGGCGCTGCGGCGATTGACGCACAGCCAATACAACAACACTGTCCGCGATTTGCTCGGCGATCAAAGCGCGCCCGCGAATCAATTCCCACCCGAAGATTTCGTCAACGGATTCAAAAACCAATATCAAGCGCAAAACCTGTCGCCGCTGCTGGTCGAAGCTTACAGCGCGGCGGCGGAGCGATTGGCGCAGAACGCTTTCCAAGGTGGCGACCGGCGCGGTCTGATTTCCTGCAAACCTTCGGCAGCGTGTCGGGCTCGATTTGTCCGTGAATTCGGATTGAAAGCGTTTCGGCGTCCGCTGGAACTGGAAGAACAGAATCGGTACGAAAGCTTGTTTCGCCGCGAAACGGACTTTTACAAAGGCGCGCAGCTTACAGTCGAGACAATGCTGCAATCGCCGCACTTTCTGTTCCGGCTGGAAGAAACCGCCAATCCAAAATGGAAGCCTTACGTGACGGCGACGCGACTGTCGTATGCGCTGTGGGATAGTTTGCCGGATGCGGCCTTGTTTGACAGCGCAGCGCGCGGCGAACTGACTTCGGCAACTGGAGTTGAAAAAGCGGCGCGGCGAATGCTGGACGATCCGCGCGCACGTCAGGCGATGGATGAATTCGTCGCGCAATGGTTGCGCTTTGACCGGTTGCTGACCGCCAGCAAAGACCGCCGCCGCTTCCCAATGTTCAACCGCGAAACCGCCGTCGCCATGACCGAAGAAGCGCGCAGCTTTGTCGCCGATCTGGTTTGGAACGACCGCGATTTCACGCGAGCCTTTACCGCTGATTACAGTTTCATCAACGCCGACCTGGCGACGATTTATGGAGTCTCCGCGCCCGCCAAAGAATTCGACCGCGTAGGTTTCCCCGCGGAATCCGAACGCGCGGGATTGCTGGGGCAAAGCCTGTTTCTGGCACTGACGGCCAAACCCGAAGACACTTCGCCAACGGCGCGCGGCCTGTTCATACGCGAACAGTTTCTGTGCCAGCACGTTGCCGAACCTCCGCCGGGCGTCAACACCAACTTGCCGGAAATCACCGAAGCCAAGCCGCAAACAAACCGTGACCGCATGCGCGAACACGTCACGAATCCAAGCTGCGCGACTTGCCACAACTTGATTGATCCCATCGGCTTTGCGTTTGAAAAGTTCGACGCCATCGGCAGACGGCAAGACAAATTCAAACTGCAATTTTTCACTGGCGACGAAGACAACCGGCGAACAGCCAAAACCCTTGAACTGCCGATTGACACCACTGGCCACGTAGCCGGACTGGCAGATTCCAAGTTTTCTTCGCCGCGCGAACTCGGCGCTGTGCTGGCACGTTCGCCGCAATGCCAGGAATGTCTGGTTAAACAGTATTTCCGCTACACCGTTGGAAGAATGGAAACGCCCGCCGACCGAACGTTAATTCGGCAGGTGTTGGACGACTTCAAAAAGTCGCAATTCCATTTCAGAGAGCTTATGATTTCGCTGGTTCGTTCAAGAGAGTTTTCAAACTGAAAGAAAATCATCCACGAAGTCACACGAAGTTCCACGAAGAAACCTAAACAACCTTCGTGTTTCTTCGTGTGGCTTCGTGGACGATTTACCGAGAGGAACAGCTCATGTCACACGTCATCACCAAACGATTCAGAGTTTCGCGCCGCGCTTTTTTGAAAGGCATCACGCTGGCCGGAGCGCAAATCACAGTCGGATTGCCGCCGCTGGTTTCCATGTTCAACGCCACCGGCACGGCTTACGCAGCCACTGCTGGCAACACCGAAAGCCAGATCGAAAGCCGTTTTGTGCTGTGGTTCAACGGCAACGGAATTCCTGAACGCTACTGGATTCCGGCGGAAACCGGCGCGGAGTATCGCATGACGCAGTGCTTGCAACCGCTGGCCGCTCTTCGCAAAGACATTCATGTCATCAGCGGACTCGACAATGCTGCCGCTTCCTTGCCCGGCCCCGGCAATGGCCACCACAAATCCATGAGCGCGTTGATGAGCTGCACGTCCTTCACCGGACGCGGCACGGCTGGCCCTTCGATTGATCAAGCCATTGCCGCCAAACTCAGCGGCGAACCGCGCTTTCGCTCATTGCAGATTGGCGTGTCGCAGGAATCCTTCGGCGAAAGCATACAGCGCAACATGAGCTGGGCCGGTTACGAACGCGCTCTGCCGCCGGAGATGATTCCGCACAAACTCTTTGACCGGTTGTTCGGCAGCCGCCCAGAAGGCTGGGTCAATCGCAAACGCAGCATTCTGGATGCCGTTCGCAAAGACGCCGCCACCCTGAAAAAGCAATTGCCCAAAGACGATCAAACTAGCGTTGAAGAACATCTGGCCAGCATTCGTGACCTGGAACGAGCCATCGCCGGATTGCCGCCCGAATACAGTCGAGTTGATCCGCCTGACTTCGATGGCGACATGAAAGACTGGCCGCGCATTGCCAAACTTCAAAGCGACTTGCTTGTCCAGGCCTTTGCCACGCGGCAAACGCGCGTCGCCTCGTACATGCTGACGAAATGTCAGGGCCTGTCCCGCTTCCCGTGGCTGGGATACACCGCCGCTCGGCATCACGATTACACCCACGCCGACGGCAAAGCTCCGGGCGCAGACGGCATGGACGGCCAACGCATACTGCGTGACATCTGCCGCTGGCACGTTGAAGAGTTCGCCTACCTGCTCAACAAGCTGAAATCCATTCCCGAAGGCGAAGTCACGCTGCTGGACAATTGCTGTCTGGTCTACGTTCACGAACACGCCGAAGCCAACCCGCACAAAAACCACGG
>DAOMFR010000220.1:0-9060 GCA_035429885.1 Blastocatellia bacterium | reverse complement strand
AGGAGAAAGCACATGCGATACACAAAATCACTCACTGGCGCAGTACTCGCGCTTTTCGCCGTAGTTCTGCTGTCGTCGTTCGCGATGGCTGCTGATCCTGGATTAACCGTTCCGCCGACTTCTGAAGCCAGCGATCAAAAGGCCGGTTCGATCCTTTTCTACAATACCTACACTTCAGGGGCGACTTCGGGTAACACTCAGAACTCTCGAATCAACATCACCAACACGAGCGTTACATCCGCAGCATTTGTTCACCTTTACTTCGTTGCTGAAGGCTGCTCGATCGCTGACAGCTATATCTGCTTGACAGCGAATCAGACAGCTTCGTTCCTGGCTTCGGACGTGGATCCTGGCATCAATGGATACATCGTCGCCGTTGCCGTTAATGGCGTGAATGGTTGCCCAGTTGCTCATAACTGGCTGATCGGAGATGAATACGTCAAGTTCACATCTGGTCATGCTGCGAATCTGGGCGCAGTGGCGTTTTCGGCTCTCTACAACGGTGTCTTGCCGGGTTGCGATGGAAATTCCGTAACAGCGATTATTCGTTTTAATGGAGTGGTTGGAGCCGGTTACAACTGCGCACCTGCAGTATTGGCGTTGGACAATATAGGCAGTCGTGCTGATGGCAATGACACCTTGGTCGTCATCAACCGCGTTGGTGGCAACCTGGGCATTGGCGCTTCGACACTGGGAACGTTGTTTGGCTTGTTATACGACGACGCCGAAAACGTACTGAGCTTCTCGGTTTCCGGCAGCTGCCAGTTGCGCAACAGCATTTCGAACAACTTCCCGCGCACCACGCCGCGTTTTGAGACCTTCATTCCTGCTGGTCGCACCGGCTGGGCGAAATTCTTCAACCAGTCGGGTACAATTGCCATTTTGGGGGCGGCGATCAACACGAATTCGAATGCCTCATCAAGCGCTGGAGCGTTCAATGGTGGACATAATCTGCATCACCTGACGCTGAACTGCGTTGATGGTTATATCGTCCCGGTCTTCCCGCCGAGCTGCTAGTTAGCTCCGCAAGAAGCGTTAAAGGTCGTTCCGAAGAGGTCGAGGCCACTTGACCGCTTCGGAACGACTTGGGTCAGACGCAAAACTGATCCAAATCCTGTTCACGTAGTTCCACACACCTAACCATATTAAGGGGAAAACTAAATGAGATACACTCGATCACTCACACATGTGTTCTATGCTCTCTTTGCGCTGATTGTGCTTTCAGCGTCTGCGATGGCGGCTGATCCGGGCCTTGTTTATCCGGCGACGTCCGAAGCAAGCGACCAAAAAGCTGGCTCGATTTTGTTCTACAACGTCTACACTTCCGGCGCGACATCCGGCAACACTCAGAACACGCGAATCAACATCACCAACTCAGATGCCTTTTTTTCGCAGTTTGTTCACCTCTACTTCGTGGCCGAAGGCTGTTCAATCGCGGACAGCTACATTTGCCTTACCGCAAACCAAACGGCGTCCTTCCTGGCTTCCGACGTTGATCCTGGCATCACCGGTTACATCGTAGCAGTCGCGGTGGATGGCAGATTGGGATGCCCAATCCGATTCAACTCACTGATTGGTGACGAATACGTCAAATTCACCAGTGGCCATGCTGCCAATCTGGGCGCAGTGGCGATTACTGCGGTGCCGGTGGTTGATGGTTTTGCCGAGCAACAAGCTATTTGCGATCCAAACTCAGTAACAGCAACTTTGAACTTTGATGGTGTTCAATACAATCGTGTTCCCGCAGTTCTGGCGTTGGACAACGTCGGCAGCCGTGCCGATGGCAACGATACCTTGGTCATCATCAACCGAGTTGGTGGCAACCTGGGTATCGGCGCTTCGACGCTGGGAACCTTGTTCGGCTTGTTGTATGACGATGCTGAAAACGTACTGAGTTTCTCGGTTTCTGGAAGCTGCCAGTTGCGCAACAGCCTGTCGAACAACTTCCCGCGCACCACGCCGCGTTTTGAAACCTTCATTCCTGCGGGCCGCACCGGCTGGGCGAAGGTCTTCAGCCAGACCGGCACCATTGGTTTGTTGGGTGCGGCGATCAACCTGAACCCCAATGCTGGCGCCAGTGCCGGCGCGTTCAACGGTGGTCACAATCTGCATCATCTGACACTGACGACTGCGTCTTATGTCGTTCCTGTCTTCCCGCCGAGCTGCTAATCAAGCCCGGGGAAAACCCTAAACTCAAAAGAAAAAGGCCGAGTTCGCTCGGCCTTTTTCTTTTTCAAGTTGCAAGCTTCTCGTTACCAGACCAATTCAAATTCATAATCTGCCGCAGCACGTTGCGGGTCACGGATACGCAAGATAGCCGTATAACCATTTGCCGCTGAAGGGGTTTCAACAATTTCAACTGTTCCACGTACCTTCTTCTTTTCAATTCTCAGACTTAGTTCACGCGATGGCAGCAAAGTTGAAAAATTGTATTGCCCGTTGTTGAAGGATTTCCCGGCGACAAGCTTTTCAGTGACAGTATTGCCGCGAATTTCCAACAAAACCTCAGTATCAACCCGGCCTCGCCAAGTCATCTTGCCAGGCAAGTATGGTTGCTCGACAGGCGCAGTCCCACGCGGCGGAGCACCAGAGCCTCGAACTTCACGCGTTCGCCCTCCCGACAAAATAACAGTGTTGTCCACTGGCTTGAAAACGAAGCGCTGATTCTCTTTGCGATGTTCGCCCCAGATCTGAAGGCTTTGCCCTTCGTTGCGAGCGCTGTTGGGAAGATCCAGCACCTTGCCATTTTTAGCGACAATGATTGACTGTCCATTGCCTGCATCCAAAATGCGGAACTTCTGCGTGTCCTGTCCTGTTAGCTGAGCTTTTGCCACAACCGCCGAGCCTTCTCGCGATCCGCCAACTTCCAGCACTCGCCCTGATTCAACTGAGCGGATGTAAAAATATCCTGCCCCCGCATCTTCAAAATCCCACTGCTGATTTAAGGCCCCGCTGCCTGACCATTGCTGCAACGTCGTGTTATCACTTCTGCGCAAATCCAGAAAGTGATTACTGGCAACACTTTGAATTTGATAGCGGCCTTTGCCCGTAAAGGAGTGAACAATCGGAGTCCCAGGAACCGTGCTTGTGGAACCTTCACGCGGACGAACTTTTGCTTCGACATCACCGATGCGAATCAGGCGAAATCGTTGATTTTCCAGCCCATGCGGGGCTCTAATCTGCAACTTCACTCCATCGTCGCGTTTGCCTGCCGGCGATTCCAGGGATTTTCCCGCTTTCGAAATAATCGTAAATTCGCCACGTCCATTGTCGGCAATTTTCCAGAGTTGATTGTCGCCTGTCCCGCGCGGAGTCGTGATGACCAGCGCACCGTCACGCACTTTGCCATCCACATCCAGCACTTTGCTGTTTTCAATGGAAGTGATGAAGTAAAAACCGCCTCCGGCATCAACAAAATCCCATAGCTGATTTCGCGCACCACCTACTGCCCATTGCTGAACAGTTCTTTTGTCTTCCACGCGTAAATCCAAAGCTTTCCCTGTGGCGACAATTTCCACGCGATAACGCCCCTGTCCCGTAAAACTCTGCTGAGCCAGCACGGCAAGAGAAGCAATCGCTGCTAAGACAAACGACACCGCCAACTTCAAAAACACTTTTGCCAAATTGTTCATGCTTACCTCCAAGTTATGACCGATGCCGCGATTCGACCGAATCGCCCAGCCCGCGTCCGCTGAGCAAGCTGGTCCATTCCTGAGCCACAAAGATGATCGCAGCAAAATACGTCCACGGATTTGCCGGATCCGCAGCCAGCACCGGTCGGTTCTTTTCAAAGTATTTGTGCCCGGCCAGTTGAAAAATCCAGCCGACGACGAAAAGCGCAATTGCCCATCGCCAGTTAAACATCAGCATCGGGAACGAAGCGGCAATCATCGGCACGCCGATCAAATGTGAAATCTTGCAACCGACAGACCGATGCTCGGCGCGATATAGCGTCATATGTTCTTGAAACGAGCGCATATCTGCCTCCTGAGTTTGAATTGGGGATTCGTAGTGGCGATTCTCTATGCCGCGCCAAAAGCTGTCAAAGCTCTGCTCGTCGTCTGTAATTCGATTTCACGCTCAATTCCAATGTCACCCAGGAAAGCCGGATCATGACTGACAGCGATCAGCGCGCCTTGAAACCGGTTGAGCGCCGAAACCAGAGCTTCAATGCTCGGCAAGTCCAAATTGTTCGTCGGCTCGTCCACAATCAACACTTCCGGCGATTGATCCGCACCTAGCAAACAAGCCAACGCGGCGCGCATTCGCTCGCCGCCGCTCAGCACCGCCACAGGTTTCAGCGAACCATCCCGGATGAACAAAAACCTTCCGAGTAAGGTCCGCAACTCATGTTCGGGCCGCAACGGTGCAACTTGACGAAGATTTTCCAGGACGGTCAACGACGAATTCAGCACACTCGTTTGCTGATCCAGCAATCCAATCCGTGAGGCACCCAGCTTGATTTCACCAGTGGTCACGTTCTTTTTGCCGCAAATCAGGTCAATCAATGTGGACTTGCCTGCTCCGTTCAAACCTTTCAGCCAAACGCGCTCAGGTCCGATGATTTCCAAACTGACCGGCGAAGGCCACAGCGGTCGTTCAGCATCAGCAAAACGATAATTGATCTCCATCAATTCAATCAGCCGCTTTTGAGCTGGAACCTCCGTGTTTGTCAGATCAACGATGATTTGGCTTTCAATCGTCAGATTGTCACGGGCTTCTGCGACTTCCAGACGAACGCGTTCAACTTTGTCTTCGTGACGGCCTTTCAATCGCCCTGAAGAATTTTCCGCCGCGCGTTGCAAAGTCCCCGCGACGATGGAAGGCAAACCACCCTTATTTGCCAAATTACGCTTGGCGGTGGATTGTCTTCGCTGTTGACGCTCTTTGGCGAGTTGAGCCGCCTGTTTGGCGCCTTTCAACCGTTGCTGAGCACCAGCCAATGTTTGTTCTGCCGCCGCTCGTTCTTGATCTCGTTGCTCGCGGTAAAACTCAAAATTGCCGCCGTACAGTTTCAATCCCGCGGAACTCAGCTCCGCAATCTGATCCACCAATGCCAGCAACTGCCGGTCGTGACTGACGACGATCAATCCGCGTTTCCAGTCATGTACCAACTCGTATACGAACGCGCGCGCTAACAAATCCAAATGGTTCGTCGGTTCATCCAGAATCAGAAAGTCAGGCTCTTCCATCAACAATCCGGCGATGCGGACTCGCGTCAATTCCCCGCCGCTTAGACTACCAATAGAACGATCCAGATCAATGTGCGCGATTCCAAGTTTGGCAAACGTTTGTTCGACGCGCTCCGGCAAATCCCAGCGGTCGGCGATCAACTCGAAATCTTCCGGCAATGCTTGGCCAGCAATTGCTCTGTGATAAGCCGCAAGCGTATCAGCCAGCTTGATGGCTTCAGCAACAGTTGCCAACGGATCAAGCGCGGCGTTTTGTGGAAGATAGGAGACTCGGCCAAAACAATTCAGACTGCCGCCAGATGCAACAAGGCGTCCAGCCAGAATTTCCAGCAAAGTCGTTTTTCCGACGCCGTTCGCTCCAACCAGACCGGTGCGAAGCGTGCCGAAGCTAAATGTAAGTGATTTGAAAAGTGTGGATCCGTCAGGCAGGCGATAGCCCAGATTCACCCCGCTCAGGTGATTTTGCATATGCTAAACCCTTTCGTACAAAAACAGTGATATCTGCCGCGGACAATGCCCGCAGCGTGAAAGTCGTCTTTGTTGAATTGGTTCTAGCTACGCATAATTGCTCCGGCTTTTTGTGGCAATCATCCTTGCCACTCCAACCGGAAAAATCTCCTACGGCTATCAAAAAAATCGCGTCTGGCGATCAACCAAACGCACGAGAAAATACAAAACCGAATCCAAGCTGTCAAACAAAGTTTCAAAGCGATTTTGCAGCTTGCTCAAAATAAGGCTTCAACCGTTCCGAACCTGCGCTCGGCGCAACCACGTCAATCTGCGTGACAGCAACGCCGAAATCCATCAGCGCATAAACCCGCCGGTTGATAAGCTTCAGCGGCGCAATCATCAGCCGAAACGTTCCAGGCGAAAACTTCATCAGCTTTGGCGGACGATTCAGCGAAGCGAAAGCGAGTTCGACAGTTTCTTTGCGCGTGAAGATTTCCGGGCCGCCAACCGCGATTTCTGCCTTGTCGTTTTTCAGAGCGTCAACACAAGCTCGCGCGACATCGGCTTCGTGAACCGGATTGGTTCGGCATTCGCCGCTGCCGATCAACATTCCGCGTCCTTTGGCAGCAAACTTCAGAATTTCCAGGTGGAAACCGAAAAAGCCCGTTGGACGAATGATCGTGTTTTTCAAACTGGAAGCGCGCAAAGCTTCGACAAATTTTTCGTGCGCGTCGGCGTATTCTGTCTGGCGTAGCTTGTCAGCTTCAGCCAGCGAAACGTACACGAACTTGGTCTGTGTCTGGCGTTCAGCATCAGCCAGCAAATTCAGGTTCGCCCGGTAATCAACTTCGTAAAACGATTTGCGGTCGCCAAAATTGTTCATGCTCATCGAAGCGCCAGCGCAAGAAATCACAGCGTCCATTTGAGCGCAGACGCCTTTCAATCCACCGGAGTCAGTCAAATCAGCCGTCACGATTTCGTCTGCGCCAAGCTCCTGTTTCAACGCCTGCAACTTGCGCGTGTCGCGTCCAACAGCTTTGACCCAATAACCGCGCCGCTTCAATTCCTTCACGACTGCCCTTCCCAACTGGCCTGTAGCTCCAGCCACCAATACTTTTTGAATGGTTTCGCTCATCTCATCTCCTCAGTTGATACTGATTCCGCCATCCAACGGAATGACTACGCCGTTCAGATAAGCCGAAGCGCGCGAAGCCAGATAGATTGCAATGCCAGCCATATCTTCGGGTTGGCCGATGCGTTTCAGCGGACACTGAGCTTCGATTTCCGAGCGGAAGTTATCCAGCATCCATTCGGTCATCTTGCTTTCAAACGGCCCCGGAGCAATGGCGTTGACCGTGATGTAACGCTGCCCCAATCGAACCGCCAGCACACGAGTCATATGGTGAACCGCCGCTTTGCTAGGCGAATAAGAGAAGTTATCCATGCTGGGAACTTTAATTCCGTCAATTGAACCGATGTTGATGACGCGCGCCGGGTCTTCGGGTTTGGCGGCTTTTTCCAGCAACGGCAACAGGTATTGAGTCAGAAAGAAAACGCCTTTGACGTTGGTGTCCATCGCGCGATCCCACCCAGCTTCGGGAAAGTCTTCCAGCGGAGCGCCCCACAAAGCCCCAGCGTTGTTGACCAGCACATCCAGGGAGGATTCGCGCTTCGCCAATTCATCAGCCAGATGGCGGCAACCATCGGTCTTCGCCAAATCAGCTGGAATCGAAACGCATTCGCCGATGGCCGACAGCCGTTTGGCTACGTCATCGCAGACTTCGGCTTTGCGCGAAGAGATGTAAACCTTCGCTCCGGCTTCCAGGTAAGCGCGGGCGATCATCAAACCTATGCCGCGCGAACCGCCTGTCACCAGCGCGATTTTGCCTTTGATCGAAAACAAATCCTGTACATTGAGAACCTGTTCAGGCGTCATTGATGCTCCTTTTCTTGACACAAATTGTGATGGTTTCTACACTCGGCTTACCGGCTTGAAAGTATCAGTACCGTGCGCGGTAGCAAGCGTCTTTGCCAGTCACGCTCCCTACCGGTCGCGGTACTGACTCTTGATGGGTTCGATTCAGAATATCACGCCAACGAAAAAAAGAAGTTAATCGCACAACTTGTTCTTAACCGCCGACTCTTTCGGCAGAGGTTTCTCAGAATGAACGCTGCTCAACTGACGCTCGACAACATCAAACGTTTCGGAGAATACACTTCGGTTTGGTTTGAAGGCTGCAGTTACACCAACGTGGAGCTTTATCAGTACGCCTGCCGTTTCGCTGAGACTCTGCGCCAGCATGGGGTTCAACCCGGCGATGGCGTAGTCGTGATGATGCTGAATTCGCCCGCCGTTACCGCCGCCTTCGTCGCCATCTGGAAATTAGGCGCGGTGATTATCCCAGTCACTCCGATGTGGAATGCGCGCGAAGTTCGGTACGTGTTGGAAGATTCCGGCGCACGTTTCGCCATTACTTCGCCCGAACTGGCTGCGCGATTAAAAGAAGCTTCAGCCGATCTGCCCAACTTCAGTGAACTGCTGTGCATTGGCGAAACCAGCGACGCCACAAACATCGAAACGGAAATCGAATCCGCCGCAGAGTTCGCTCCGCTGGCCAAACGTGAAGCCAGCGATTTGGCAATGTTGCTGTACACGTCCGGCACAACCGGAAATCCCAAAGGCGTCATGCTCAGCCACGACAGCATGATTTTCGTCGCTGATGCGCTGTACGAACGAAACGCCAGCGTGGGGCCAATTCGCAGCCTGAGCGTTCTGCCGATGAGCCACGTTTACGGCGTGTTGATGATGAACCTGGGTTACCGAATGGGAAACAGCAGCACCATCATGAAACACTTCGACACTGGAAAAGTGCTGGCGCTGATCGAAAGCTTCAAAGTGCAGCGATTGGCGTTTGTGCCGACAATGCTGACAATGCTGATCAATCACCCCGACCGCGAAAAATATGATTACTCGTCGCTGCAAACTGTCGGCACGGGCGGAGCGCCGCTGGCAGAAACGACTCGGCTGGAGTTTCAGCAGTTGTTCGGCTGTACCGTCAAACAAGGCTACGGTTTGTCCGAGACGGCAGGCGCACTGACAACCTATTACCCTGACGAAAATTACCGCGTCGGCTCTGTCGGACGAGCAATGATCGGGTTTGAAATCTGCGCGATGGATTTCAGCAACAACATTTTGCCTGCCGGAGAAACCGGCGAACTTTGCACACGCGGGCGGCACGTCATGCTGGGTTATCTGAATAAACCCGAAGCAACACGTGACACAATCATTGATGAATGGTTGCACACTGGCGACATAGGCTATGTGGATTCGGAAGGCTACGTGTTCATCACCGACCGCAAAAAAGAACTGGTCATCAAAGGCGGCGAAAACATCTCTCCGCGCGAAATCGAAGAAGGT
>DAOMFR010000219.1:0-9248 GCA_035429885.1 Blastocatellia bacterium | reverse complement strand
GAAAAACGCTACATCGTCGAAAGCATGAGCGGCGGCGTTGCGATGTTTGATTTCGACAATGATGGGCGGCTGGATCTTTATCTGGTCAATTCTTATTCGGTCGAAGCGGCATTGGCCAAAAAACCTCGTCCGGCGGCGGCACTCTATCGAAATTTAGGCAATGGAAAATTTGAAGAGGTTGCGGCGAAAGCGGGCGTCGCCGATCCGGGCTGGGCGGTAGGAGTTTCTGTTGCTGATTTCGATAACGACGGTTTTGATGATTTGTATGTGACCTGCTTTGGCCCGAACAAGCTCTACCGCAATCTGGGCAATGGAAAGTTCGTGGATGTGACGGCAAAAGCCAAAGTTGATGATCCGCGATTTTCCACCGGTTCAGCGTGGGCAGATTATGACCGCGACGGCGATCTGGATTTGTTTGTTGCCAATTACGTCGAGTTTTCGTTGGACAAGCTGCCGCAATTTGGCAAAGGTGAAACCTGCCGGTATCGCAACGTGGAAGTTCAGTGCGGGCCACGCGGGCTTCAGGGGGCAGGCGATACGCTGTACCGCAATAATGGCGATGGAACATTCACAGATGTCAGCAGGCAGGCGAAGGTCGAAGACGCGCAAGGGCATTATGGGCTTGGCGTAGTCTGGACGGATTTCGATGATGACGGCTGGCCGGATCTCTTTGTTGCCAATGATACAGTTCCCAATTACGCATACCGTAATAATCACGATGGAACGTTTACCGAAACAGGGTTTTCGCTTGGGCTAGCCGTGGACGAAAACGGCAACGAACAAGCTTGCATGGGAATTACCGTCGGCGATTATGATCGCGATGGGCGACTGGATTTGGCGGTTAGCAACTTTTCGGAAGATTACAACACCATCTATCACAAGAATTCCGACAAGACGTTTACCGATGTCACCCGTGCGACCAAAACCGTTGAACCGAGTTTGCCATTCGTTGGTTGGGGGATGAAGTTTTTCGATGCCGACAACGACGGTTGGCTGGATTTGTTTGTGGCCAACGGGCACGTTTACCCGCAAGTCGAAGGCGCATATCCCGGCGGGCAATATAAACAGCGAAAATTGCTGTATCAAAACTTGCGCGATGGCACATTTGCCGAAATTGCCAGCGAAGCCAGCGCGGCATTGCTGGAACGGCGCGTTTCGCGAGGTGTGGCCTTTGGCGATTTTGACGAAGATGGTGCAGTGGATTTGATCGTCAACGAACTGGATGGAGCGCCGATGTTGTTGCGGAATGAGTTGATAACATCTTCCAGTAAAGATTCCGCGAACTGGGTTCAGTTGAAGCTGGTCGGCGTCAAAAACAATCGCAATGCCGTCGGCGCGAAGGTGAAATTGACGGCGGGCAAGTTGACGCAGGTGGATGAAGTTCGCAGCGGCGACAGTTACCTTTCGCATTCGGATTGGCGATTGCATTTCGGATTGGGGCAGGTGCGCACGGTGGAGCAGGTTGAAATTCAATGGCCGAATGGCGGCATCGAGAAGTTGAAGACTCTGCCGATCAATCAAACGTTGGTTATTACTGAAGGCAAAGGTTGGAGATCAATGACAACCAAATGATGGTTTCGACGCAAAACAGGACTCGTTGGGCCGCTGTGATATTGGCGCTGGGGGTGGGCGCGTGGGGATGGCTTGGCGAATCTTCGGCGTTTCAATCGCCAACGGAAAAATGGCGATTGGGTAAATCGGTGAATCAATCGAGTTTTGTTGGCCACGCTGTTTGCGCGTCGTGCCACGAAGATATTGCCAACCAGCAATCAAAAACGGCGATGGCGCTGGCTTTGATTCCAACCGCAGACGACGAATTGTTGCGGCAACGCGCTCCGCTGACGTTCAAGCTGGGCGAATTCACGTATCGCATCGAACGCCAAGGCGCACAGTTCAATTACAGCATCACCTACGGCAACTCAACGTTCACCTCGCCGTTGCTGTGGAGCTTCGGCCACGGCACGTCCGGCAAAACCTTTGTCATTCAATACAAGGGCAGCTATTACGAAACGCGAGTCAGTTACTTTACTGGTTTAGGAAGATTGGATTTGACGCCCGGAGCACCGCGCGGTATTCCGGCTTCGCTGGATGACGCAATTGGGCAGCCGCAACGATCCAGCGAGGCGTTGGGCTGTTTCACTTGCCATTCGACACCGACGCCTGCCGCAAAAGAAATCAAACTCGATCAATTCACGCCCGGCATGCATTGCGAAGCCTGTCACGGGCCGGGCGGAAACCATTTGGCAGCGCTGAAAGCCGGCAAAAAGGAATTGGCCAAGCAGGAAATATTCAATCCGCGAAGCTGGCCTTCCGACGATGTGAACCAAATGTTTTGTGGCGCGTGCCATCGCAGTTGGGAAGCCGTCATGCAATTGCCCGAACGCGGTGGTGATGCCAACGTGCGATTTCAACCGTATCGGCTGGCCAACAGCAAATGCTATCAGAACCCGGATGACCGTCGCATCGGTTGCACCGCATGCCACGATCCACACGGCAATGTCGCGCACGAACCGCGCGCTTACGACACGAAATGTCTGGCCTGTCATCAAGGCGGAAACCTTCAAGCCAAATCTGCTCAACGAATCGCGCCTGCTTGTCCCAAGGGCAAACAGGATTGTGTGACCTGCCACATGCCGAAGTACGAACCTTTGCATCTGCACTTCAAATTCACCGATCATTGGATTCGCGTGGTGAAAGCGGGCGAACCGCATCCGCGATAGAAAATGCTCTATGGTTTGGGAGTGCGCGCCCGATCATTTTTGAGTTGTTCAGCTTTCAATCGCTGGACTTCGGCGAATTGGCGGTTGGCTTCTTCTGTGCGGCCAAGTTGGCGATAGAGCCGCGCCAGCATATATCGTTTGACCGGATCGGCTGGGTCTTTGGCAACGGCTTGTTCCAGCGGGGGCAACGCTTCGGCGTTCTTTCCTTGGCGGCTGAGAATTTTGCTCAACAGCGCGTTGGCTTCGGTGGATTGCGGATCAAGTTGCAGCGCGACGTTGACACGGTCCAGCGCGGCATCGAGTTGGTCCGTCGCTTCCAGCGTGAAAGCCAGATGGTACAGCGTCAGGTAATCGCGCGGGCTGCGTTTCGCTTCTTCGGTGAAACAGGTCAGCGCTTCCTGATTATGCGCCAGCTTTAAATGCGCCAGGCCGAGCGCGTAATGCAATCGAGGCAAATCAGCATTGAGCTTTTTGGCTTCGTTCAATTCTTCCAAAGCCTGTTCAAATTCCAAATCACGTAAAAAGGCCTGCCCTTGCAACAAATGCAGCGCGGGTAATCCGGCGGGGAACGCGGCCAATCGTTCCAACGTCGCGCGAAAGCCTGCTTTACCAGCGCGCAATTGAGAAAGCCCCAGCGTGTACAACACCGCGGCATCAGCGGGTGCTGTGTCGAGTGTGGGTGTGAGTTGTTCGATGGCTTCAGCGTCGCGCCCCAACGCAGCCAGTGACAATCCGTATAGTTGTCGCGCTTGAATAGAATTTGGTGTTTGCACCAGGAATTTTTGCAACACTTCAACGGCTTGTGACATTTGTCCGGCGCGGTAATGCGCAATGCCCAGATTGAGTCGGATTTGTGTCAACTGAGGCGCGAGTCTCAGGGCGGTGGTATAGGCGGCGACGGCTTCTTCGTATTTGCCCAGTCGCGACAGCACGGCGCCCAGATTGGCCTGAGCTTCGACGTAATCTGGTTTGCGTTTGAGCAGCGAGCGGTATTCGTCAGCGGCTTCGGCAAATTTGCCTTGCTGTTGCAAGGTAACGGCGCGTTGGAATTGCGCGGAAAGGTCTGTCGTCGCCGATTGCTGGGGCGAAAGCCAAAACGCAACGGTGAGTGCTAAGACAAATTTCGTCATAACAGAAAAACTCTACTCCAAAGTTGAAGCCATTCCCAATCACGGCTTTTGGGTTACGGTGTTGCTGCGCTCGCGCCATTTGGCTTCCATCTCTTTCAGTTGCGCCGCGTCCGATGCGTCGGGCTTCGCTTTCAGATACGTGCGGATTTCTTCAGCGGCTTCCTTGAAATTTTGTTCGCTGGCATACACGTCGGCCAGATACACATGAGCACGAGCGGCGCTATCTGCTCCCAGTTTCAGCGCTTGTTGCAGGCATTGTTTGGCTTCTTCGTTGCGATTGAGCGAAAGATTGGCATACCCCAGCAGCATCAATGTCATCGGAGCACTCGGGTCGAGAACGAACGCATTTTCCAAATTGCTGACCGCTGCCGCGAATTTTTTCTGCTGAATCTGGCAATAACCAATGCCGCGCAACGCAGGCGCATATTGGCTATTGAGTTGGAGCGCTCGGACGAAATCGGCTTCTGATTCAGCCAGTTTGTTTTGCTGCATCAGCACATTGCCGCGTTCGGTCAACGCCTGAAAGTATTCCGGGTAAATCCGCAGCGATTCGTTGAAACTCGCCAGAGCTTTGTCGGACTTGTTTTCTTTTTGGAATTTCAGGCCTTGCTCATAAGCCTGACGCGCAGGCTTGGGAACATTTTGCGCGGCTTCAACGACGCTGATGGTTCTGGCTTTGCTATCGTCTTTTTTGTCATGCATTGGCAGCCGTAAAAAGACGTCAATCTGAACGCGATTGGCATATGCGCGGTTTGAATCAGATTCTGCCGGGTCGCTGAACTGGTTGGGATCGTCAGGATTGACAGCTTTAATTTTATAGCGTCCGCGATCAATACCGCGAAACTCATAATTGCCGCCGTCATCAGTCGGAATATAACGACTCAGGCCGCTGGGCATTTCCAGGTAAACTTTGATCCCCCGCGGAGCGGGTTTTCCGTTGGGAAGATAGACGCGGCCAAACACAGAAAATCCCTGCCCGCCGACTGTTCCTAATTGCTGAGCGTAACCGCCGGTTGAGATCAAGATTAACAGAGTCAAGCCACACAATGCCGCCAACCCGCTTT
This sequence comes from Blastocatellia bacterium, assembly GCA_035429885.1. GTDB lineage: Bacteria > Acidobacteriota > Blastocatellia > RBC074 > RBC074 > RBC074. Next base: position 4,334 of record DAOMFR010000219.1, on the reverse strand, counting down.
GCCTGCTCGTCATTTCGCACCTCCAACAACGAAAAACGAAAGAAAAGAAAACGGGGGCTGCAACCGGTTGCAACCCCCGACATGGAAACACCTTCAACCAACTCGTAGGTCAGTATGGCAGCTTAGAAGAAGATCTTCACCGCCAACTGGACGATACGACGATCAGACACCGAGCTTTGCAATGCGTTGAATTCGCCAACGCCATTGCCCAAGCGCGGATTGCCGCTAAGTGTGCCGCCGCGAACGTTCAGGATGTTCGTCGAAGTGGCTTGACGGCCATCCAGATACGCCTGGAAGTTGTTCCAGGTAACGCCACGGTTCATGTCGCTAAATGGGGCATGATTGAACACGTTGAAGGCTTCAACACGCAGTTGCAAGCTGCGTTTGCCTTCACCGCCCAGCCCAAAGTTCTTGAACAGGGACAAGTCAGTGTTGTTGATGCCAGGACGGCTCAAGTAGTTACGCGGATAGGCGCCTTTGGCAGCCAAGGCTTCCGCCACGCTGGGCAAGCGGGTGGTTTCCCAGTTGAAGTATTTCGTGGGGTCTTTGCTGGCGTTTGGATCGCCGCTGAAGTAACCACGGGTAGCTTCTGTCCAGCTTCCGCCCAGGCGCTGATTGATGCTGATGTTGTTGATTCCGGCGCTGATGTCTTCCGGTTGGCCGGAAATGAATTGCGTGATGCCGGTCACTTGCCAGCCGTTGGTGACGCCTTTCACCAACCAGTTTTTGTTCTTCAGGCCTGGCAGTCTCCAGTCGTAGTTGATGACCGCGATGTGAGTACGGTCAAACGCCAAACGACGGTAATCCGCGCAACGCGAGCAAACTGGGTTGATGAAATCTCCGTATGCATTGGCTGTGCCCATTGCCTTTGAATAGGTATATGCCATGCCCACATTGACCGACTGGCCCAGTCGTTTGCTGATGGTTGCCTGCAACGAATGGTAGTTCGATGAGCCTCCAAGCGTGCGCAACCCGATGGTTCCGTAACCTTGGTATCGTTTCAGGAAATCAGCAGCCAGCGCGTATTGACCACTGAATTTCAGCCCCGCATCTTTGTAAATTTGCGGCAGGTTCGGTTCTTCATCCGGCACAACGCCATTGGCGAACCGGGACGGATCTTGTGCTGCCTTGGTGAACAGCTCGCCATACGGGCTGTAGTTCAGATTGAGAAGTTCCTGTTGATGGCGGCTGAGCGTGCCGACATAGTTGACGCTAAGCACAGTGTTTCTGCCCAGGTCTTGTTGAACTCCCAGGCTGAAACTCATTGTGCTGGGAATCTTGCCTTCAGGATCAACGCCGATCACGCTGGACGTTCCCAGCGCCAAGCCGGAGCCGCTGCTCGCTCCAACCGTTGCCAGGTTGCCGAAGTTAAAAGTGGGATTGATGTACAGTGGCGGCATGCCGACAGCGGCGAATGCCACTTCGTTGCCCTGCACGCGGTCATAAGCGATGCGGAACCCGCCGCGGACAACGGTCTTCTTGGCTCCAGACACATCATACGCAAACCCAAAGGCCGGGCCGAATTGCACGCCACGACTCTTGATTCCGCCTGGATAGTAACCGTTCTTGGTGCTTTGCTGTCCGTTGAACGGATCGCCCGATCCCGGAACGATGCGTCCAATTAAGTAAGACTGAAGCAGCACGGTTGGATTCGCCGGATCGTAAGCGCGCTGATTTGCAGCGCTTGTGCAGAAATTGCCGTTTGTGGCAAATGTGCCGGCGACGCAAGTCGGCCTGTAAAGGCGAACGGCTTTGGACGGATCAAACTTGCTCGCGTCGAAGTAATAATCCTGGTAGCGCTTGTCGAATTGTGGATAAATCAACGAGAAGCGCATGCCGTAATCCAGCGTCAGTTTATTCGTAACCTTCCAGTTATCCTGCAAATACCATTCGACGTTGGTCGAGCGATATTGTCCCTGAAAGATACCAATGTTCGGTTGCGAATAGGTATTGAAGAATCCGAGCAATGCGTTGGCATAAGGATGCCCCGTGTTGTTCGAATCGTTGACGTTGTTGCTGAAGTTAATTGCGGCGGAATTGCCTGCCGCTTGATCTTTGCGGCTGCGCTGGTAATAAAAGCCCGCCTTCGCTGTGTGCGTTCCAAAAACTTTCGACACGTTGTCGTAAATGTCGAAGGTAGTGTTGGAGTTTTTGTACGGGAACTGGCTGTAACCGGTCGTGCCGCCAAAGTTATTGTTCGCAATGCCGCCGAACGTGATGTTGAACCACTGATTGGCGGGATACGAGAAGGGCAATGCGAAGTTAAAGCCAATGCCCGAATAGCTGGCAGCATTTTCCACCGAGGGATCCAGCGTCAGGTTGTTCTGACTGGAACCGAAGATGAATTCGTTGGTTAGCGTCGGTGAAAGTGTGGAGGTGACGTTGACCGTGCCATTCCACGCTGGCGCTTGTTTAAAGATCAGATTATCGAACGGAATCTGATTGTTGCCGCCCGTCCAGCCCAAACCATACGGCATGATCTGTTGGTCAGCATCACGAGTGTAGCGCACATAAGCGCGGGTGTTTTCCGTGATGTTGTAATCGAGACGAATACTGTTTTCGCGGCGCGGATAGCTGACGCTCAATTGCGAGTTGTGATTGTAACGAAAACCGTTGTCAGCGCCGCCCAGCGGCGTATTTTCAAATTTGCGGAAGAGTTGAAGAATTTTCTGTCCGTTGATGTTGATACGATTTGCCGGAATGGCATTACCCGCAAAACAGGCAGTTTGATCAGTCGCGGTGCAGTTGCCGGTTTTGGTTGGGTCTTTGATGTAAATCTGAGTGCCATTGCCATCTCTAGTCGCGCTGAAATCGCCATTGGCTTCCAGTGCTGTCGGCACACGGGATTGACGCGCGGATTGCGGCACTAATTGTTCCTGATACTCTTGCGAGAAGAAGAAGAAGAGGCGTTCTTTCAGATACTTGCTGCCAATCTTCGGCAACCAGACGGGGCCGCCAATGTTGTAACCCTGTTGATTGTAACGGTAAAAGTTACGCGGGTTACGTTCAATGCCCGTATTCGGATCGCCAATGCGGCCGTTGGCTTTGTTGAAAAAGCTGTTGGCGTTGAACTGTTCGTGGCGGTGAAAATAGTAGCCTGTGCCGTGGAATTCGCTGGTACCACTCTTGGTTACGATTTGAATTGCGCCCCCAGAAGAGCGGCCATATTCGGCTTGGTAGTTTGAGGTGAGCAGTTTGAATTCGGCAATGTTATCCAACGACAACGCAATGTGCTGGGTGCCGTTCGATCCGGTGTCCACGTTGGTGGTTCCATCAATCGTCAGGTTCGCTTTTCCTGCACGTTCGCCGTTGATGTTGAAGCCGCCCAGTCCACCGGGGCCTGAGGTGGAAAAACTGGTGTTTGCAACAACAACGCCCGGCGTCAATTTCAGCAGGTCGAGGTAATTGCGTCCGTTAACGGCCAGGTTTTGAATTTGCTGGTTGTTAATGGCGGTGCTTTGTTCACCGCTTTCCGTTTTGATCAGCAAGCGCGAGGCATCGGCGGTGACTTCGACCGTATTGGTTAGATCACCGACCTCCAATTTCATAATGCCTGTGGATTGGCGGTCAGACGCGTTGATCACGATGCCACTCTGAATGGATTTCTTGAACCCTTGCGCTTCGATGGTGACAGTGTAATTACCCGGCTGAAGCACAGGGAATGAAAATGTGCCATCCGAACCAGTCTTGGCTTCGATCAGCAAATTCTTGGTGGGATCGCTAACGGTGACTTTTGCTCCTGTCACCGCGCCTCCGTTGGAGTCTTGTACTGTCCCGCTCAAGCTGGCGCTGGTTTGAGCAAATGCTGTTAGCACCGACGCCAGCAAAAATACTGTTGTAAACCAGAGAGGGGACATGCGTTTGAGATTGGATACAAACTGCATCAGTTAACCTCCGGGAAAAGGACGAAGACGTACCACATAGTCTTACGCCGGATTGAAGGGTAGCTTAACAGCGCACGGAATATTCCCTGGGAATCTTCCCGAGGCATATTTCCGAGCAAGTGAAGCGCGTAAGCTAGAAAAAAAGTAAAAGAGATATTTTTTCTATTTTTTAGGTTTATGAATAGGGATTCCGATCAAGCGGAGTACCTCTGTAGATCGGCGGCGCATTATTAGTTGTGTTTTTTCAAACGTCAAGCCAACAGGAGGTAGGTTTGAAATTTGTTTTTTACTCAGTTTCCAACACAACAAAGGCTACGGCGTGGTCCGGGGCGTGGGATAAGGATACGTGGGTTCGACGAATGTGTAGTTCAACGATTAATTCTGCAGCTCGTCCATGGAATCGAAGCTGTGGCGCGCCTTCGGTTGATGATATGATCTCGACGTCATGCC
>DAOMFR010000218.1:0-9257 GCA_035429885.1 Blastocatellia bacterium | reverse complement strand
GACAAAATTTGTTCGATCAACTTCGGATCGTTCGGCAGCATATTCGATTTCGGCAATCGCTCGACCAGCGTCGCCCAATTCCGGTCCGCAGCAAACACGCGCTTGAACAGCGGCAACGCTTCATCCACTTTTTTCGCGTTGGCCAGCGTGATGGCGTGCCAAAACACCATCTCGATGTTGTCAGGGGCGATAGCTTCGGCGGCTCCGTATTCGCGAATGGCTCCGGCGATGTCGTTTTTGGCGAAGAAATCGTCGCCCGCATTCATGTGATTGTAAGCCCGTTGCAGCTTGATCAGCCGTTTCAATTCCACCAGCGGCTCTTTGCTGTCTTCAACACGCAGATCGAACAGCTTGTCCGCCCACGGCTTTCCCGTGGATTTGCCGCTGACAATCAGAATGGCGGCGGATTGTTTGCCGCGAATGTCGCCGCCTTCGCCTTGCGCGGCTTCCAGCGCAGCCATCAGCCGGTCCGCCAAATCGCCTTGCGCGCTTTCAAACGCTTTCGACATAGCTCCCCAGACCGTGTCTTTCAACATCAGGTTGGCTTGCGCGGAATAGTTCACGCCGACTTTGTGCCCGGCGGCAATAATGCAATGTTCGCCGGTGTGAGCGGCGACGCGACCAGCCGCGTCAACCATCGCCACTTGCCGAACATCGGCTTGGGCGTCGCCCGCCAGCAAAGACTTCAATGCTTCGGGCGCGCTCTTCCCTGCTTTCATCAATTGCAAGCCCAACGCTCCGTACGAAGGGTCCACGATGGATTGTGTCGCCACCGCGCCGACTCCGGCTTCCGCCCAGGTAACCATCCCTCCGACTGAAAACCAGTTGGATTGCACGGCAACGCCAAGCTGCCCGGTTTCCGGGTCACGAGCAACAATTGAATACGTGTGAACCAGCGGCTGGCGACGCGGCGTAATAGCTTTTGTTGCCTGCTTGTCAGCTTCTGGCGTTTGCGCTAAAACCAGCGCCATAACAAATGGCAGACAAATAGTTGCGGCAATCAATCGAAGCAAGTTTCCAACCTGACAACGAACGACGAAATTGCTCATCGGGGTCTCCATAAAATCTGAAATTTGGAATTTGAAAGGACAGGATGATGAAACATTCAGAAGCATTTGAACAGCTTTGCCAGGACGCGAAAACACGCGTGCAGGAAATCACCGTTGCCGGAGTCAAACAGAAGCTCGACGCAGGCGAAAATTTCGTTTTCATTGATGTGCGCGAAGACAACGAATGGGACGTTGACCACGCCGCCGGAGCACAGCATCTGGGACGCGGCATCATCGAACGCGACATCGAAAAAGTCGTGCCAGACAAAGCCGCCGAAATCGTTCTGTACTGCGGCGGCGGGTATCGCTCAGCGCTGGCGGCGGACAATCTGCAGCGAATGGGATACACCAACGTGCTTTCGATGGCCGGAGGAATCAAAGCCTGGCGCGATGCTGCTTATCCGATGGAGTAAGAAACTCTACAGACATCATTCGCCAAGCTGTTAAAGTGACGCACACAAAGTTATGAACATAGGCATTACAGTGTTTCCAACCTACGGCGGCAGCGGCATCGTCGGTTCCGAACTGGGACGCGAACTGGCAGCGCGCGGGCATTCCGTGCATTTCATCAGCTACGCGTTGCCAACGCGGCTTTGCTTGCTCAACGACCGAGTGAAATTTCACCAGGTGGACCTGTTCGATTACCCGCTGTTTGAATTTCCGCCGTACGATCTGGCGCTGGCATCGAAAATTCTGGAAGTTGCCGAAGCCGAACGGCTGGATGTGCTGCACATGCATTACGCGATTCCGCATGCAACGGCAGCCTATCTGGCGCGGGAAATGTACAAACCGACGCGCTATTTGCCGTTCGTCACAACGTTGCACGGAACGGACATCACGCTGGTCGGTTCGCGCAAAAGCTTTTTGCCGATCACCAAATTTTCCATCGCGCAGTCCGACGCCGTGACTTCGATTTCGCGCTATCTGGCTGACGAAACCTGCCGCACGTTCGGTTTGGGAGGAATCGAAGTCATCCCGAACTTCATCAACGCCATAGATTACCAGCGCCGCGAAAACCCAGGCCTGCGCACGACCTTGGCTCCGAACGACGAAAAACTGCTGATCCATGTTTCCAATTTTCGCCCGGTCAAACGCATTCGCGATTGCATTCACACACTGGCGCGAATGAAAGCGAGCTCCAACTTGCCCGTTCGACTGGTGATGTGTGGCGATGGCCCCGAACGCGCCGCAGCCGAAACCTTGGCGCACGATTACGGGTTGACCAACGAAGTCATTTTCGTCGGCCAGGTCCCGAACATCGCCGATTACTTGTCCGTCGCAGACTTGTTGCTGGTTCCCAGCGAAACCGAATCGTTTGGCTTGGCGGCGCTGGAAGCCATGGCCTGTGAAGTCCCTGTCATCGCCACCCGCGCAGGTGGTTTGCCCGAAGTAGTCAAAAATGGCGAAAACGGATACTTGATCCGCTTAGGTGATATCAATGCCATGGCTGAACATGCGATCGAGATTTTGTCCGATGAATCCAAACAGCGCGCGATGGGTCAGCGTGGCCGCGAATGGGCAGTCAACGAGTTCAACACTGAACGAGTTATTCCGCAGTACGAACGGCTTTATGAGAAAGTCACCGCGGGCCGTGCAGCGACACACAAACTGGCCCCCTGCTGATTGAATCGCTCGCGCTAACAAATTACACTCCTCCCATCCCCTTTTTCGCCTTATGGCAAGAACGAACAAAGCAATCATCAAAGCGGTGGTGTTGACCATCAGTGACTCGGCGTCTCGCGGTGAACGCGAGGATTTATCCGGCCCGGCGGTGGTCGCCGAATTGCAATCGCTGAAAGCGGAAATCGTCGCTACAGAGATTTTGCCCGACGACCGGGCATTGATCGCCGACCGGTTGCGGCAGCTTGCCGATGCAGGCGAAGCCAATTTAATTGTCACCACCGGCGGAACCGGTTTTTCGCCGCGCGATGTAACGCCGGAAGCGACGCGGGAAGTCATTGAACGCGAAGCCCCGGGACTGGCGGAATTGATGCGCTCCGAAAGTTTGAAAATTACTCCCCTTGCTGCTTTATCGCGGGCGGTGTGCGGAATTCGCAGCCGTGCGCTGATCGTCAATTTGCCCGGCAGCGTGCGTGGCGCAAAGGAAAACTTTGCTGCCGTTGCCCGCACTTTGCCGCACGCAATTGATTTGCTGATGGAATAAATTCATGGAGGAAACGCAATGAAACTTTTTGCTAACTGGTACCGAATGCTGACGATGGCCATTCTCTGCTCGCTGTTCATCAGCGTGCTTGCCGCGGAAAATCCGTACGACAAATTTCGCAATAAAGAACACACCAACAAAGGTTATCTGTCCGAAGAAGAAGAAATGAAGATGGGCGAACAGGTACACCAGGAACTGCTGAAACAGGTACGCCTGGTGGATGACCGTGCGTTAAACGATTACGTCAACCGGTTGGGTCAATCCCTGGCCAGACGTTCAGAGCGCCCGAACATTCCGTGGCGTTTTTATGTCGTCAACGACAAAGCCATCAACGCCTTTGCGACCTTGGGCGGACGCGTGTACGTCCACTCTGGATTGATCGCCGCGACCACCAGCGAAGCGCAACTGGCCAGCGTGATGGGTCACGAAATCGGCCACATCGTCGGACGCCACGGGCTGGAAAACGTCAAAAAAGCGCAGAAGTTGGGAATGTTTGCCATCGGCGCAACCATCGTCGGCGCAATTTTCGGCGGCCAGGGCGGAGCGCAAGCCGGCGAAGCCATCGGCTCTCTGGTTGCGGGGGGCTTCCTGATGAAACACAGCCGCGAAGCCGAACGCGAAGCGGATTTCCTGGGCCTCTACAACATCAAAAACGCCGGGTACAACACCGGCGGCATGGTGGAAATGTTCCAGATGCTGCAACAAGTGACCAAAGGCGGCGGTTCGATGGGCTCGATTCTGGCCAGCCACCCTGACCCGCGTGAACGTGAAGCCAACACGCGAACTGAAATTGACCAGTACCTGCAAGGCACAGATCGCCGTGGCGTCAGCAACTCCAATGATTTTCAACGCTTGAAAGGCGGATTGCCTGCCTCCACTACGACCACAACGCCAGCGCGCAAAACGCGACCGCGACCTTAATCGGAATTGGGGACTTGGAGACGGGGCGACTGGGAGAATCACAAATGAAGGTTTGGGAACGAATGAAGGTTTCGACCCTAGAAATCAATTCTTGCATTACTAGAGCGTCGTCTCCCTGTCTCCCCGTCCCTCCGTTCCCCCGTCTTTTTTTTCTCACGCTGCTCTTCGCACTTTTGCTCCCTGCCGGTGGATTCGCGCAAAAGAATCAGCGTCCGAAATTGCTGCCTGCAGCTCGAAAAGAGCTCTCTGGAAAAATCATCTTGCTGCCGCGCGATGATCGCTATCTGGAGTTAAAGACGCTGGCACAGATCGCCGACAACTATTTGCTGCTGCCCCCTTCCAGGCTGCTGACGCCCAAACCGCAGCCGCCAGCGTTGCTTGAATGGCTGAAAGCTCAGGATTTGGTTGGAGTTACAGGCCTAATCGTTTCGCTGAACACAACCGCTGCAGACGTTTCTCCTATTCTGAAACAATTCCGCGCGCAAAATTCCAGGCTGCCGATTTACGGATTCGCATCGCTGGATTCTGGGCAAGAATCATCGAAACAGGCCTGCCAGACGGCGATGGAGGCACTGGCTAACGGTTCGCTGGATTTTCTGTTGATCGGTCAGGACGAGGAGCTATCTGCCAAATCCGCTCAAGTCGCGCGAGCACGGTTGATCGGCGAAGCTGCTTCAAGGGAAATGGGCGAACGACTGGCATTTGCCAGCGGCGAAAAATCTTTGCCGGAACTGTTGCTGGCCAGAATGTTGACCCAACGGTTTGGACGTTCGCCCAAAATCCTGCCGGTGTATTCGACCGTTACAACCAAAGACAGCGATGCAGCTTCACTGAGCCAAACCGTCGCCGCCAAGATCAAACTGGTTGGCGGAACGGTGCTGACGCAGAATCCAGAAGCCGCGCCACAAGTGGACGTGTTGCTGTTTATCCACGCTCCGCAGACCAGCGAAACAAAGCGCACCGAATTGACCATGGCTATTGTGCAAACGGTGGATTCGGGCGCGCGCATCGCCTTTCTGGATTTGTCGGAAACCAAACAGACTAAAGAAGCGATGCTGGCCGAATTGCGCAGCCACAAATTGCTGGGCAAGCTGACAGCTTATGGTTCAGCCGCGCCGGAAGATTCGCCGCGCGAAATGCTGAACCGCACATTGGCGCATACTTCCATTTTTTTCTCGGCGATCAAATCCTTGCGCGACGATATTGACCGCGTCCATCGCATCGAACGCGCACAAATCAATTTGCTGTTCAGCCGGATTCTGGAAGACTGGGGCTACAACTTATTTGTCCGGCCTCAACTGGAAGAATTCGCGCGCCAGCAACTGCAAGCCGATCCCGAACAGCTTGGCGACAAAACCGAACGCGCCGAAACATTTGCCTTTGAGGCATTGCGAAAACGAGCAACCGAATTGTTCGACGAACAGTTTCAGCGCAATACCCACGCAATTTTGATGAACAGCGGCACACGCGTGCAGTTCCGCGTTAGCTTGCTGCAACAGTTACAAGTCCGATTTCCCTCGCAGAACCTTGCCGAACCGGAAATTCGACAAATCATTCACACGTTTTTCGACGGATATTTATCTTACGGAAGTAGGCAGTAGGTGGCAGGTGACAGGTGGTAGGTGGTAGACATTACTGCCTGACACCTAACATCTGCCCCCTGACACCTGACACCTACTCTCTTCTGTCTACTTTTCCCCAGGAGGATCACTCACATCTCATGTCCCTGATGCTTTCAGAGATCGAACAACAACCCACTGCCATCGAACGAACCATCAAACGCGAATCCAAAAAGATCGAACGCTTTGCCGCGCAATTGCGAGACAAGCGTCCGCGCTTGATCGTGCTGGTCGCGCGCGGCAGTTCCGACAACGCCGCGCTGTTTGGCCGTTATATTTTGGAATTGACCACAGGCATTCCGGTTTCACTGGCAGCTCCGGCGGTTCACACCATTTACAAAGCCAAACTGGATTTGCGCGATGCATTGGTTGTCGGCGTGTCACAATCCGGCGAAGGCGTTGATATCAACCTGACGCTGGAAAACGCCAAACGCAGTGGCGCAACCACGCTGGCCATCACCAACGAAGCCGAATCCACGATGGCCAAACTGGCCGACGAAACCTTTTTGATTCACGCCGGACGCGAACGCAGCGTCGCCGCAACCAAAACCTACACCGGCCAGTTGTTGATTTTTCATTTGCTGGCGCGGGCGATTGGCCAAAGCAGGATGGAAATGGAACGGCTGCCCGAACTGGCCGCAGAAGCTCTTAAGCTAAAACCGGAAGTCGCCGCGATGGTCGAACGGTACGCGTTTATGGAACAGTGCGTCGTCGTTGGCCGAGGGTTGAATTATGCCAACGCTTACGAATTCGCGATCAAACTGATGGAAACCTGTTACGTAGTGGCCGAGCGGTTTTCCGGTGCGGACTTTTTGCACGGGCCGATTGCGATGGTGGATAGCGGATTCCCGGTTTTCATTTTCGCTCCACCGGGACCGACTCTGGCCGGGGCAAAAGAATTACTGACGAAACTTCACAGCATCGGCGCTGAAACAATCGCTATTTCCAGCGAGTCTTCCGCACTGAAGATGGCTTCGCGCGGAATCAAAATCCCACAGCGAATCAATGAACTGCTCTCGCCGATTCCGTACATTATTCCGGCGCAACTGTTTGCCGCGCTGCTGGCTGAAGCGAAAGGCTTGACGCCCGATCAGCCTCGATCTTTGTCGAAGGTGACAAGAACTGTTTGATCTTGTCAGTAACGCGAGCGGTAGCGAGTGTCAGTCATAGACAATCCACTTGCTACCGCGTGCGGTACTGACTTTGCGGTTGGTACAGAATGAAATTCGTCGGTTCGTACACCCAAGCCACTCGCAACCACTCGGGCGCTTTCTTCGGATCGCCGAGCGCCTTCAATTCTTTCCGCTCTTTAATTTCGCGTTTGCCAATGGCGATGTAATCCACGCGATTTTGTTCCATCCACGCGCGCAGCTCATCCAGTGATTTGACCTGCGGAAAAAACACCCATTCCTGACGGCTCATATACGCCAAATGAGGCTTGCGGGTGACGATTCGTAAACTGCGCGGCGCGGCGTTCAAACCCAAAATGAAATCTCGCGCTCCGGCAAGTTCCACCGGTTGAGCTTCCAAAAATTCCGCGACGTCTTGGCGCGAAGCAGCGAACGAAGCAGCGAACATCAACGCAACCAACGCCACCGGAATTGCCGCAAACGTCGGAGCTTTCCACCAGCCTTGCGCTCGCACCAACGCCAGCCAACGTGCCGCCGCATACACCGCAAAGCCTGCGTACAAGGCCATCACGAAAAAGTAATAGCGCGTTTCCCAATGGTTCAGCCCCATCAGTAACACATACAGGCCACCAGCCATCAGCACCAGCATCACTGGTTTCGACTTTCGCCCGATCAACGACAACCCAACACCGAGCAACGCCAGCCAGCCAACCAATTGCGCAACCAGATTTCCCGTGATGCTTTGCTTCAGGCTTTCATACAGATTGACCGGATACTGTTTTGCCAGCCGCGCCGGGTCATAACTGAGAACTTCGCCAAAAGATTTGAACCGTTTTTCCAAGGCTCGCGTGGCATCCTGATTGGTTTCACCTTTGACCAGTTCGGGATAAAACTCCGTGGCGATGTTCAGATAATTGGTGTTGTACATCGGCGAACCGTGATGCCTGTAATTCGCCACCAGCCACGGCGAAGCCGCCACAAAAAACATCACCAGGAAGATTACCGCCGACTTCATTCGTTCGCGCCAGGTTTGCTCGAACAAATTCAGCAACACGATTCCCAGCAGGCACGTCGCCAGCAAAAACAGTCCGTTGTACCGAACGACGTACGCCACGCCGGTCAGCAATCCCGTCAGAACAATTCGCCAACGCGCGCTGAGCCGTTCCGTCGTGAACATCACCAACACGGCCAAACAAACAAACAGAAAGAATACGTCCGTCGCCGCGTTGATCGAAAACTGTGGGAACTCGCCGCTAGCAATGGCGATCAACTGCGCTCCCAGCCCCACCCAAAACCCGAACAGCCGCGCAAACAAAACAAACAACAACCAGCCGCATAACACGGCGCAGACCACCGACAACCATTTGCCGATGGTGAATAAATCTCCGCTCAAGCCGGTCAATTTGCCCAAACCAGCGATGACCGCCGGATACCCCGGCCCCTGAAATGTGTTTTGTGGAAATTGCCCTGCGGCGATGCGCTCGGCATCGGGCGCGTAGAAATGATAGAAATCCGTTTCGGTCGCGTAATTCCCGAACGGATGCTGACGTGCAAGGTACGATAACGTGAGCAGATGAATTAGACAGAGCAGCAGCGGAAGCCAGCGTTTCATAAATCAAAAGGCAAAAGACAAAAGGCAAAAATCAAAAGGGCGGAACTGCTTTCTATTTTGCCGTTTTGAGATTTGCCTTTTGCCTTCTGATTTTTAGATGTTTCCCTTCTTTTTCTCTTCCAACATGTATTCCGACGCGCGCCAGGCCAGCGCCATAATCGTCAGCGTCGGATTTTTGTGCGTGCCCGAAGCGAACGCCGCGCCATCCATCACGAACAGGTTCTTCACATCCCAGGACTGATTGAACGGGTTCAACACGGACGTTTTGGCGTCGCTGCCCATGTGCAAGGTTCCCATTTCGTGAATCGAGTGACCGGCAATGCTGGGCTCTTTCGGCAATTGGACATCAACCGCTTTAGCCGCCGCGAAGATTTCTTCGTAGGTGCGACGAGCGTATTTGTACATCGCGTGGTCGTTGTCGTGGAACGGGGCATGAATTTTCAACACCGGAATGCCCCACTTGTCTTTGGTGTTCGGATCGAGTTCGACGAACTTGTCGGGCGCGGGCAACATTTCTCCGTGACATGCCAGCACCACGCGAGCGCCCGTCCATTTGCGAACTTCCTTTTTGTACGCTTCGCCGAATCCGGCAATGCGTTTCGGATTTTTGTCGGGACGGATGCGAATGCGCGACGAAGGTTCGATCTGGAATCCGCGCACAAAATCTCGCTTTTCATTGGTGCGGAAATACCCAAACCACGGAATGACAATGTGCGAACCGCCGATGCCGTCGCCGGCTTCGCGCGGTTGCCAGAACAATTC
>DAOMFR010000217.1:0-9440 GCA_035429885.1 Blastocatellia bacterium | reverse complement strand
CTAGTTGCCCAAATTACGAATCCAGATATTGCGGAAGCGCATGGGATTGCCGTGATCCTGCAATTTGATCGGGCCTTTCGGGCCGTGCGGAATGTACGCTGGCGCGCGGTCGTGCCAGGTTTCGCCGAAGATTTCGACGTTGTTTTGCACCAGCACACCGTTGTGGAACACAGTCACGCGAGCGCGGCGGACGACGTTGCCGATTTCATCAAAGCGGGGCGCGGAAAAGATGATGTCGTAGGTTTGCCATTCCCCCGGTTTGCGCGAAGCGTTGACCAGTGGCGCGTGCTGTTTGTACACGGACGCCGCCTGACCGTGGAAGTAAGTCGGGTTTTGATATGAATCCAGCACCTGGATTTCGTAACGGCCCATAAAGAACACGCCGCTGTTGCCGCGTCCCTGGCTTTCGCCTTTGACTTCGGCGGGCGTTGCCCATTCGATGTGCAATTGGCAATCGCCGAATTCCTGTTTGGTGGCGATGTCGCCCGTGCGCGGCGCGACTTGAATGTAACCATCCTGCACCAGCCATTTGGCGTCGCCGCCATCGCGCAGGCTCTTCCAGGCGGACAGGTCTTTGCCATCAAACAGAACAACAGCATCGGACGGCGGATCGCTCGCCTTTGCGCCAGGAGTGACCACGCGAGGTTCTTTTTTGGGAGCTTCCTGCGCCGGGCGCAGCAATCCCATTTCAATCGCTTTTTTTCGCACTTCTTCGACTTGTTGCGGCGTGTATTGCGGTTGTTGTGCTGGCTGTGCCTGCTGCTGAGCCTGGGCCAGCGAAAATGAGCTGCCCAAAATCAACAGAGCAAACGCGCCTGTTGCGATGGAGCTGGATAGCTTAGTTTGCAAGTTCATGATTGTTCGAGTTTCTCCTTACGGGTTGAAGGTTTCAGTTTGGAATTATTGCTTCGTCAGAGTTTCGTCCAGATTCAAAAGCACGTTGGCCACCAGCGTCCACGCTGCCAGTTCGGGCGCAGGCAATTCGCGGTTTTCGCCTTTCAACAATTGGTCGGCGGTTTTGGGCGAAGTTTTGTAATTCGCCAGTTGCTGGGTATAGAGCGCCGCCAGTCGGTCCAGTTCCGCCGGTTTGGCGTGGCGACCTGTGCACAGCCGGAACCCGAAATCCAATCGAGCTTTTGTGTCGCCGTCCGCTTCCAGGAACATGCGTTTGGCCAGCGCGCGCGCCATTTCCAGGGCGGCGTCGTCGTTCAGCAGCGTCAACGATTGCAGCGGCGTGTTCGTGCGAATGCGGCGCACGGTGCAAAATTCGCGGCTGGTGGCGTCAAACGTCATCATTGCCGGATACGGCGACGTGCGACGCAAAAAGGTGTACACGCCACGGCGGTAACGGTCTTCGCCTTTGCTGACGCTCCATTTTTCGGAGCTGTACGGATTGCGCCAGACGCCTTCCGGTTGTGACGGCATGACGCTGGGGCCGCCAAGTTTGCGGCTGAGCAAACCGCTGGCCGTCAGGGTCAGGTCGCGAATCATTTCAGCTTCGACGCGGAACCGTGGGCCGCGGGCCAGCAACCGATTGTATTGATCGCGTTCCTGTAACGCCGCGCTGACGCTGGAATCCTGCCGGTAAGTCGCTGACGTCACGATGATTCGATGAATCTTTTTCATGCTCCAGCCTTGCTTCACAAATTCAGTCGCCAGCCAATCCAGCAATTCTGGATGGGAAGGCGCAGAGCCTTGCGAGCCGAAATCTTCAGCGGTTTCGACGATGCCTCGGCCAAAGAATTGTTCCCAAAACCGGTTGACGGTGACGCGCGCGGTGAGCGGATTGCTTTCATCCACCAGCCATTTCGCCAGGCCCAGTCGGTTGGTTGGCGCGCTGTCCGGCAATGGCGGCAACGACGCGGGCGTTCCGGCGTACACCTTTTCGCCGTGGCTGTAAAATCCGCCGCGTTCGCGCACCCAGGTTGACGGTCGGTCGTAACCCGCTTTTTCCTGCAAGATCATCGCGGTCACGATGCCCAGATTTTTGACCGCATCCTGCAAATCTTTCAGCCGGTCGCGCTCCGTTTTCAGCAACGGAGTCGTGTTGCGGAATTGCGCCGACAAATCTCGCTTTTCCTTTTCCGTGCGATTGGCGGCGGGTTTCGCCATCACCAATTTCAGCGGAGCGGGAACGCTCACCAGTTTTAGTGCTTGATCGGAATCTGTCGCGGACAGGCGCAGGCGGCCAATGCCCTGGCATAAGCCCCCGGCCAGAAACTTCAAGTGAATGGTCAGCTCAACGGGTTTGTTGGCGGCAAATGGTTTGTCGAGCGTGAACGCCGCTTGGCGCATCATGCGCGTTTCGTCGTTCATCGCGTTGATCAACCATCCGCGCGGACGGTCGCTAACGGAATTCATCTCGTAATTGAAAAACGATTTGGCATCAATGCGGCTGAGTCCGTCGTCCCAACCTCCGTCGGTGAACCGCAATGGCTGACCATCCGCCAGCACTTCGATCGTCGAAAGAATGAAATTGCCGTATAAGTCGCGTCCGGGACCGCCGCGCGGCAAACTTTTGTCCGGCATCGCTTCAATGCGCAGCGCGGACAATTTAGCCAGCGGCAATTTGGTTTTGATGATGTATTCGTCGAATTCCGGGTCTTTGCCAGAAGCCAGCAAGGATTTGTCGTCGAGTTTCGTTAGGGTTGAACCGCCCGTGGATTTGAATTCCGTCGGATCGAGCGTCGTCCATTTGGCAGGCTCGGCCAGGATCTCTTTTTCCCACTGAGCCTGGGCGATATCGAGTTCCGGCGTCTGGGTTTTCAGCGTCGTTTCCAATTTCGAAATCTGGTCGTTCAGGTCTTTGCGTTTGGTTTCCTGTTCCGGCGTGGGCAATTCCAGCGTCGGTTCATACGCGACGCTGCTAAAAACCTCTGAGCCTTGAATCTGATAAGCCGAATTGTCGAAGAACGAATAGAGTTTGTAATAATCGCGCTGAGAAAATGGATCGTATTTGTGGTTGTGGCATTGCGCGCACCCCAAAGTCGTCCCCAGCCAGACGGTGGCCGTCGTGTTGACGCGATCCACCATCACTTCGTAACGCGCAGCGTCAGGATCAACTCCGCCTTCGGTGTTGAGCTGCGTGTTGCGATGAAATCCGGTGGCGATTTTTTGGTCTATCGTCGGATTGGGCAGCATGTCGCCCGCAATCTGTTCAATCGTGAATTGATTGAACGGCATATCTGCGTTCAGTGCATTGATGACCCAATCGCGGTACTTCCACATCACACGCAGGTTGTCTTTTTCGTAGCCGTTCGAATCGGCATACCGAGCCAAGTCCAGCCAAGGCCGCGCCCAGCGTTCTCCGTAATGCGGGCTGCTGAGCAACCGATCCACGACTTTTTCATATGCGTCAGGGGATTGGTCGGCCAGGAACTCATCAATTTCTTTGACGCTCGGCGGCAAGCCAACCAAATCCAAATATACACGCCGCAGCAATATTTCTTTTGACGCTTCGGGCGAAGGCGTCAGCCCTTCTTTTTCCAGCCGAGCCAGCACGAAAGCATCAATCGGATTGCGAATCCAACCTTGGGCTTTGACTTGCGGGATTGCCGGACGAACAGGTTTTACGTACGCCCAGTGCTTTGGAATTTCAGATTGGAGGTTCGAGGCTTGTGACGGATTAACTTCCGGCCACTGTGCGCCTTGATCAATCCATTTGCGAATGAGTTCGATCTGTTCGGCCTTGAGGGCTTCGCCGCCCATCGGCATGCGAGCTTCGTTGCCTTCGCCCAGAATTCGTTTCAGCAGCGTGCTGGCCTTGCTGTTGCCGGGAACGATGACGACTCCGCTGATGCCGCCTTTCATTGCCGCTGTTTTGACGTCCAGCCGCAATTGTCCGGCGGCTTTTTTCGGACCGTGGCATTGATAACAGCTTGCGGCGAAGATCGGTTCGATGTCGCGTTTGAAATCAATTTGAGCTTGAGCAGAGACAAAGGCCGGCAGGGAAGTTGCAAAATACGTTGCCACTGCCAGGAACAGACAGGTGAAAAGAAGTTTGATCGCTCGACGCATGGTGCCTCGACTAACTTTCGTTGGTTTGTTGATGAACTCGATCAGCGACTCTGATCGCGAAGGGATTGGTTAATCCAATTGACGGCGAAAAGATAGCACAGCGATTTTCTGATGGCGAGAGTTCGTTGGGCAAAGTTTGGGTGCGTGCTAAAGTGCCGCCGCTTCAAACAATCCACCAATCTCGAAAGGAAAACTGAAATGAGCTTAAAGTTCACTCTGGCTGTGGCTTTGCTACTGTCGCTGTTCTGGCTTCCACAGCAACAACCCGGTTCGCTAACTCCGAAATCTTTGCAAAAGGCGTTGGCCGCCAAACCAAACGGAGCTGACGCCGAAAAGTTGGCGGAACAGGTTCGCGCCTGGTTCGGCAAAGAAGCGCTGGTCAAAGGCGCTCCGGCAAAGACTGATGATTTGACTGTCGCTTGGGCGCTCGAAATGCCGAATGCAAAATCGGCTCCGCGCGTGATTTCGCTGGATGGCAAGTTTGCCTTGCCGCTGACTCGAATTGGCAGCACAGATGTTTATGCTGGGGTGGCGGAACTGAACGAAGGCGCGGCAATGCGCTGGCAGTTTGATGTTAGCGGCCAGAAATTGATGGCAGGAAATGGTCAATTAGAGGTGTACACCGCTCCGCCGGAATCTAAAAAACAGCCGGGCGTTCCTGAAGGCAAACTGATTCAAATGCCGAAATGGGAAAGCAAAATCTTTGCGGGCACAACACGCGATTGGTGGGTGTATGTTCCGGCGCAATACAAAGCGGAAAGTCCTGCCTGTGTGATGGTGTTTCAAGACGGGCAGAACGCCAAAAACTACACGCCAGTTATCTTTGACAACATGATTGCCAAAGGTGAAATCCCCGTGACAGTTGGGATTTTCATTTCACCGGGAGCATTCTCCGACGGCAAATCGAATCGTAGTGTTGAATACGACACGCTTTCTGACAAGTATGCGCGGTTTCTGCTGGAAGAGATTCTGCCTGAAGTCGAAAAGACTTATAAGCTGCGCCACGATGCCGCCAGCCGAGCCATCGGCGGAATCAGCAGCGGAGGCATTTGCGCCTGGACTGTCGCCTGGGAACGTCCGAACGAATTCAGCAAGGTGTTGTCGTGGGTTGGCAGTTTCACGAACATCCAACACGGCTCAACTTTTCGCGAAGGTGGCCACAATTACGAGGCGATGATTCGCAAAGCGCCCAAACGTCCGATCCGCATTTTCATGCAGGACGGAGAGAACGATCTGGATAACGCCAACGGCAATTGGCCGCTGGCCAATCAAACTTTGGCCAAATCGCTGGCGTTTGCCGGTTACGATTTCAAGTTTGTGTATGGAAACGGATTCCATAGCGATCGTCACGGACGCGCGATCATGCCGGATTCATTACGCTGGTTATGGCGTGATTACAAAGCGGAAAAGTAGGCTGAAAGGTTTCTCTCAGCTCGCATGCTTGCCGTTCAGAGATTTACCTTTGCCCTGCTTGTCTTTTGAGTTGATAGGAATACGGGCGGTGACGGTTGTGCCTTTGCCGGGGAATCCGGAAACGCTGACCTCACCGCCAAAGATGTAAGCTCGTTCGCGCATGCCCAGCAACCCGATTGAGTGCGGATCTTTCATTTCTTTTTCAGTAATGCCTCTGCCATTGTCGTGTATCTGTAAGACCAACTCATCGTCCTGACTTTTCAGGCTGACCTTGACCTTGGTTGCCTCCGAATGGCGAGCGACGTTGGTGAGCGATTCCTGAAAGATTCGGAAGAGCGCTGTTTCACATTCCAGGCCACTTAAGTGTTGCGGCAATGGGTGAACGAAATCGCATTTGATTCCAGTACGGGTGCTAAATTCTTCTGCCTGCCATTCAATGGCGGCCATCAATCCCAGGGTATCCAGCACTCCGGGCCTAAACTGCGTCGCAACCCGTCGCATTGCTCGAATGGTTTCGTCAACCAATTCCAAGATTGAACCCATCTTTTCATGTAGCTTTGCGTTTGTTGCGTCTTGGGGAAGGTGTTTTTCAAACCACTTCAAGTCAATTTTCAATCCAGTCAGCAACTGTCCCAATTCGTCGTGGATTTCGCGAGCGATGAAAGCGCGCTCCTCTTCGCGAGCTTCTTGCAGCCGGGCAGCGAGTTCCCGCAATTGTTCGTGCGACGCTTTCAACGCTTCTTCCGCGCGTTTCCGGTACGTAATGTCGTTGAGAGTCACAACGTAACTATCTCCGGCCTGAGCAACTCGGACTTCGACATCCATTTCTGAACCGTCTTTACAGCTAATACGCCATTCGCGTGGAATCGAGCGTCGCTCGTCCTGTGAAATTGCTGTCGTCGCTTTTTGCCAGTTGATCCGAGCTTGATGCCGAACTGTCGGGTCGGGGTAGATCAGTTCAAACCATTTTTCCATGCTTGAAAGATCTTCCATGGTATAGCCAAGCTCTCTGACGAACTGGTTGTTGAGCAGCTTGACCGAATCTTTATTGTCTACGACTCCCACAGCAACAGGCAGGGACATCGTGATTTGGCTGAGCAGTTTTTCGTTCAGCCGTGAAACACGAACCCGAAAGGTGCCATACAGAATGAGTCCGCCTAATAAGGTGCTCAGCACGAAAAACCAAGTGCTCTGGTAAAATCGCTTTTTGATGTGGATGGGAATGCCGGTTTTGGGAATGCTCCATTGTCCGGCGGAATTGGCGACGGAAACGCGGAATAGGTAATCGCCTGGCGGCAGGTTGTTGTAATACGCTGTGCGTCTGCCGCCGACATCAATCCAGTCTTGGTCCCAGTTTTCCAGCATATATTTGAACTGAACCTTTGTCGGGGCAATCAGGCTTAAGCCGAAATAGTGAATTTCCAGATTTTGCAACCCGGGGCCAAGGCGAATGTCGGCATCAAGTGGCACCGAAAGTCTGTCAGCGACGACCTCTTGAATGGACGCTTGTAACAGGAATTCTTCATCTGGAATTTCGCGTGGGTTGAATGCGACGATCCCGCGAATGGTGGTAATTAAGATGCGGCCATCGCGGGTTTTCCAGGATGAAGGCTGCGAACCGCCATTGCATTCTTCGCTGCGCATGCCGTCGGACAGGCCATAGCGAATTGGGCTTAAGCGCCTGATTTTGCCTTGGTCCAGGTCATCAAACTGTTGTTTGGCGATGCGAAAAATTCCGTGATTGGAGGTAAGCCAAAAATTGCCCAAACCGTCTTCAATGGTGTCGAACACCTGGTTTTCTAACAGGCCTTGTTGAACCGAGTAAGTCGTAATCTTCCCGTCCGGACGCATTCGGCTCACCCCGTTTTGGTACGTGCCGATCCAAATGTCTCCAGCAGTGTCTTCATAAATGCAGGTAGTCTGGTCTGAGGGGAGTCCTTGAGCCGTCGAATAGTTTTGTAGTTTTCCGTCTTTGAAACGAAAGGCGCCGCCGGGCATGCCCACAAACCAAATACTGCCATCTCTCAAGACGGAAAGGTCACCAATTAGACTGTTGCCCAATCCCTTTTCATTCCAGGAATTGTCAAATTGGCCGTCTTTGAATCGGCTGACTCCTTTATAGGTTCCAACCCATAAGCTGCCATCTGGGGATTCGGAAATCGCCGTCACCTGATCTTGGGCCAAGCCCTGTTTCGTGGTGTAACACTTAAACTTGTCATTGATGAACTGGCACAGGCCGCCGCCTGTTCCTACCCAAAACTTGCCATCCTTGGCTTCGTAAAGTGACAGCACTTCACTATCGGGCAATCCGTCTTTCACTGTCCAGGAATCAATCTTTCCATTTTTCAGTCTTGCCAGCCCGCCGCCTTCACCAAGTCCCATCCAAAGGCTGCCGTCTCGAGCTTCCAGCACGCACCAGACATCGTCCCTGGGAATTCCTTCCGGCTCGCCATAAACCGTAAACTTGGGAGTTCTTACTTTGAATAAACCATTGCCATTCGTTCCGATCCAAAGAATTCCTTCGTAATCAACTAACAGGCTGTGAACCCGGTCGTTTAGCGTTTTTACACTTTCTGAATAATTAATTAACCGATTGCCTTCCAGGCAAACCAAGCCGGTTCCGGTGCCAAGCCACAATCGTCCTTTCTGGTCTTCGGCCAGCGAGAAGATGCTGTTGTCGGAAAGCCCGGGGATTTCCATTGGAGCCAGCACGCCATCTTTATATCTGCTTAAGCCGCCCCGTTCGGTGCTGATCCATAAAGTGCCATCGTGGCTTTCGAACAGTTTGGTGACTTTATTGTTGCTCAGGCCGGATTCTTCAGTGAAGCTTACGAACTTGCCGGCTTTGATGTGAGTCAGGCCCCTTTCAGTGCCGACCCAAATGCTGCCGTCGCGAGTGATTGCCACGTTTCGGATATCGTTATCAACCAATCCGTCTTTAGAGGTCAGAGTTGTAAACCGGCCATTTTTCAACTTGGATAACCCTTTGCGAGTGCCAACCCAAATCGAACCTTCGGAATCTTCAGCCAAGGCGGACACGTATGCGTCTGGCAGACCTGAATCCATCGTATACGGCGTAAAGCGTTCGTTTTTGATTTGATCCAGGCCGTTTCGGGTTCCCACCCACAAACTGCCATCGCTGGCGGCAAAAATGGTATTTGTAAAGATGCTTTTGTTCGCCCAACCTGGATGGTCTTTATAGTTTTTGAACTCAATGCCATCAAAACGAGTGACGCCTTCCTGTGTGCCGATCCACAAATACCCATCCTTGGTTCGCGCTAAATCAACGACAGAGTTTTGTGGCAAGCCATGCTCTGATTCCCAATGATCCAGCATAACGTGGGATTGGTTAATGATTTGGGAGTCGGGCTTGGAGGATGTGGCGATAGATGTTGAGGGCGACTGAGTAATAGGCTGAATGTTTGGTGATGTTGAGCCTGGGATAACCAGCAGAATCGCCAAAACGAGCAGGCTAATTATTATTACTATTATTATCGGGGGCTTTGTTTTCAAAAAAGCCATAATACAAAAATCTCGACTAACGTTTGTGTTACCGAAGAGTTTCGCCTTAGAAGAGAAAAAGAAGCATTCTTATCCTCTGAATTTCTCTGGCAGCGCTCCTGACTTTCCTACACTGAACCTTGCAAGCTCAAAAAGTCCTACGGCCATATGTGCAAAATTACCACTAACTGCCGGAACTAGCCAGAAAAACTGCACGAAAGTATGGCTTTTTGGTCATTCAAAACTCGTTGAAGATTCTTTCACTGAAATTTCAAACGCACCAAAAGACTTGGATGGCTCCTTAGCCGTATTTTTCGCCTCGCATTGAGGAGGTGAATCGAATGAATCAACCAAAAGTCGTTTCCGATTCTTATCGAAAAACCAGACAGGTAACCTGCCAGTTCGCCAGTCAATCGGTGGTTACCCGGAAATATCTGGAACCTTCCGAATGGCAAGCCGCCGATTCGTCGGCTAAAAACAAATCGTTTGTTGTGATTGAAAAAAAGGAG
>DAOMFR010000216.1:3960-9451 GCA_035429885.1 Blastocatellia bacterium | reverse complement strand
TGACCATCAATGGCAGCGGATTTGTCAGTAGCTCAACTGTTTGGTGGAACGGCGCGCAGCGAACAACGCAGTTTGTCAGCGCGACTCAGTTGACAGCTTCAATCCTGGCCAGCGACATCGCAAATTCCGGGTCAGCCAGCGTCGTCGTTCAGAATCCTGCTCCTGGAGGCGGCTCGTCGCCCGCCGCAACATTTGGAATAGGAAATCCGTCCCCAACCATCACTTCTTTAAGTCCTGCTTCGGCGACAGCGGGCAGCGCCGCGTTCACGCTAACTGTAAACGGGACTGGATTTCTCAACACATCCACAGTCTGGTGGAATGGCGCGCAGCGAACGACTCAGTTTGTCAGCGCAACGCAACTGACGGCTTCGATTTCTGCCAGTGACATTACTGCCGCGGGAACCGCCAACGTTGTTGTTCAAAATCCCGCACCCGGAGGCGGATCATCGCCGGCGGCAACCTTTACGATCAATAATCCGTTGCCGGCAATTACCAGCTTGAGTCCGACCTCTGCGACGTCAGGCGGCGCGGCATTCACTTTGACAATCAACGGCACTGGATTTGTCACCACTTCAACTGTCTGGTGGAACGGAGCCCAGCGCGCAACTCAGTTTGTCAGTGCGACGCAGTTGACGGCTTCAATTCCGGCCAGCGACATTGCTTCAAGGGGAACGGCCAGCGTCGTTGTTCAGAATCCTGCCCCGGGCGGTGGCTCATCGCCCGCTGCCAGCTTCACGATTAATAATCCGGTTCCGACAATTTCGGGGTTAAATCCGAACTCGGCAACGGCTGGGAGCGCTGCTTTTACGTTGACAGTCAACGGCACGAACTTCGTAAGCGGTTCGACTGTGAATTGGAACGGCAGTGCACGAACGACTCAATTTGTCAGTGCAACTCAAGTCACAGCTTCAATTACGGCCGCGGACATTGTGTCTGTCGGATCGGCCAATGTGACGGTTACAAATCCAACTCCGGGAGGCGGAACTTCGAATCAGGTAGCTTTTACGATCAACGCCAACGCACCTGCACCGACGACAATTTCGATCAGTCCGAGTGTCGGAATTGCCGGAGGGGCGTCGTTCACATTGACCGTCAACGGAACCAATTTCACCGGAAGCTCGACGGTGAATTGGAAGGGCAACGCGCGAGCGACGACATTTGTTAGCGCGACACAATTGACAGCGGTGATTCCGGCTGCGGACATTGCTGTGGCGGGAACTGCTGCAGTGACAGTGGTGACGCCCGCGCCGGGCGGCGGAACTTCCAATCCCCAAACCTTCACGATTGCCAGTCCAGTCGCCAGCGTTTCCGCCGCCAGTTTTTTGGGCACCGAACTCGCTCCGGAATCCATTGTCGCGGCGTTTGGTGTGAACCTCGCGACTGCGGTGGCGATTGCGGACATCACGCCTTTGCCTACGACTTTGGCTGGAACCAAAGTGACCGTGAAAGACAGCTTAGGCGTCGAACGATTAGCTCCCCTGTTTTTCGTTGCGCCCACTCAGATCAATTACCAAATGCCGCTCGGCACAGCTCCAGGCATCGCGACGATCACCGTCACCAGCGGAGACAACAAGCTTTCAGTAGGCACGCAGCAGATTGCATCAGTCGCTGCAGGCTTGTTCACTGCCAACGTGAGTGGCGAAGGTGTCCCAGCGGCAAACGTCTTTCGACTGAAGGCCAACGGCGATCAAAGTACAGAAGATCTGTCCAGATTCGATTCGACGTTGGGACGCTTTGTCGCCATCCCGATTGATCTTGGGCCAGCAGGCGAACAGGCGTTTGGAATTTTTTACGGCACGGGTTTCCGGAATGCGAGCTTAGCAAATGTCGCCGCCAAAATCGGAGGCGTGACTTGCGAGGTGATTTACGCCGGACCGACTCCGGGCTATGTCGGTTTAGATCAATTCAATATCCGGTTGGAGCGCCCCTTAATTGGTCGTGGCGATGTGGACGTGGTCGTCACAGTCAATGGCAAGGTAGCCAACACTGTTCGTATTAACATCAAGTAAAAACAGAGCTTTACCGGGGAAAGGGCAAAGCGAAGCAGGTTTCGCTTTGCCCTTTTTGTTTTCCCAATCAGCTTTTCGCCGAGCTAAAAACTTGCCTTCAGATTTTTTTTTCAAGAAAACAGGATTTCTGTGAGGGAATTTGGCTGTGAATTTCGGTTGTATAAGTGAGCGAAAGAAACAGGCGTTTTTGGGAACGACGCAAGGCGCAGGGAAGCGGTCACCACGTTCTTGCGAGAAGTCTCTCATCAGCGACGCTCGCCAAAGTACTTGGACGGAAGCGCCTGTCATTAATTCGTGCTTGGTTATAGTGAGGTCTTTTAAGGTTCTCCTTTTACCCCACAGTTTCCGGCAACAGCCGAATCAGGGCTTTTAAGATAAGGTGAAAGTTCTGGATTGACCGCGCAGGCTGCTGCCGGAAACTTCTTTCCCCCTCGATTTCGTCCACAGCCAATGGATTGAAAATCGGCCAGCCATTTGTGCATCAACGACCGACAACTCCGACATCACAAGTGGTAGGCCTCAGCCTGCTTGCTCGAAGGCTGATTACCACCAACCTAAAATTTTCCACCAGACCATTCCCACGATTGTCCAGATCAGAATGTTTGGAGCGGTTGCGATCAGCCCAAGCTGCCACCATTTCTGTTGCGGGACGTATCCAGTTCCAAAGTAAATCGGTCCGGGCGTTGTGCCGTAATGTGTCAACCCCGCCGACAGGTTTGAAAAGTATGCCAGTACGACCACAGATAAAATCGGAGGCGCTCCAGCGGCAATGACGACGATCAGGAAGGGCAAATACATCGCCAAGGCATGTGCCGTGATGCTGGCAAAAGCGTAATGCGCGTAAAAGTAAATCAATGCCAGCACCGCCAATGCAGCCCACCACTTCCAGCCGAAAGTCATTTGCGCGGCGAACTCAGCAAATTTTTTGGTGATTCCGGTTTCGCCCAAAGCTTCAGCCATGCGCACCATTCCACCGTACCAGATGAACACGTCCCAAGCAGCGGTTTCGTTCATCAGGTCTTTCCAGTCCAACACGCTGAAAATCAGCAGAATGCAGATGCCAATCAATGCGACGACCGAATAATCAATCGAATGCCAGCGGCCGGTGGTCGCCCATAACACTCCGACCAGAGCAAACACCACCAACATCATCTTTTCGTGAAAGGACGTCGCTCCCATCTTGGTCAATTCACGATTGGCAAAATCTTTGGCTTCGGGGGTGTGCGTGATTTCCGGTGTGAAGATTCGATAAAGCAACAAACCGGTCACGATAATGGCAACGATTCCGGGAACGATTCCACCCAGCATCCAGGTCGTGTAACTCAAATCGAATCCGGTTTGCTGTTTGGCCAGTCGCTGAATTACCAGATTGCCTGCTTGCCCGGTCAGAAATGTCGCGCAGATGATGACTTCGCATTGGTAAACGAAAGTCATCAGGAAAGCTCCCAGGCGATTAGCCGTCGGCCCAGGGCGAGAATCATATTCTTCTGCCAGGCTTTTTGTGATGGGAAAGGTGATGCCTCCGCAGCGAGCGCCGTTCGAGGGAATCACTGTCGCCAGCAGAAAGTCAGTTCCTACTAGAGCATAGCCCAACCCAATCGAGCGTTTCCCGAATTGGCGAATGAAGAGTAAGGCAATGCGTCGGCCCAAACCGGTTTTGATCATTCCACGCGAAATGAAAAATGCCGCCAGCACCAGCCACACAACCGGGTCAGCGTATCCGGCCAGCGCCGATTTCAGCCGTAGAGTTTCCAGTGCTTTTGGATCGGTTGTTACCTTGGCCAAGGCTTCGCTGACAGGCATGGCTTTAGTGATCATCAATGCTGCAATGCCAAGCAAAACCATGGCTCCGCCGGGAACCGGACGCACGATCGAACCGACAATGGTTGCGGCGAAAATCGCCAACAGCCTCCAGGATTGCGGCGTAACGCCTTCGGGAGTTGGGGCCAGATAAACGGCGACGACAGCCGAAATCGTAATCGCCCAGCGAAGCGCCAGGCTGCGGATTTCTGCCTGACGATTGGATTTGGTGGCAGTAGTACCTTCGGGGGAGTTTGTCTCCATGTGCGTATTCAGCCTTGTTGATGGAATTTGAATCGTGTGCAGCTTTAGAAGTTCAAAGCGGCGCGGATACTAGCACCGCCTTCCCACCGGCTCAAGATTCAGCGCGGAAACCTTGGCCAGTAAGCGTTTTTCATGAAGATGATTTAACGGAACTTTTGCCAACTGAAACGACCGCCGTGGCGTCAAAAGCCGCGCTGTTGGTCTATAATTTGAATGCCGCCACGATAGTGAAAACATAGCAGACAAAAAGGGGAAGAGATGATGAAGAAGTATTTTCGCAAAACCGCTGCACTCGCTCTCACCGCATTGCTCGTGGTCGCTCCGGTTCTGGCTCAAGACAATACCAAAAAGAAACCGCTAGACAACAAGAATGACCCGACACTGATTGGCAAACGCGACATCAACAAAGGAAATTTGTCGTTCTATTCTATTGACCGTGAAGTCGCGCTTGGCCGCCAGATGGCTGGCGAGGTTGACCGCCGCACGCCGTTGATTACGGATCCGATCGTCAACGAATACGTGAATCGTGTCGCCCAAAATCTGGTGCTGCATTCTGATGCCAAAGTTCCTTTTGTCATCAAGGTGATTGACGCCAACGAAGTAAATGCTTTTGCGTTGCCGGGAGGATTTCTATATGTCAATCGCGGCTTGCTGGAAGCCGCTGACAACGAAGCCGAAGTTGCCGGAGTGATGGCACATGAAATTGCTCACGTTGCCGCGCGCCACGGCATTGAACAAGCGTCGAAAGGTGAATTGTTGCAATGGGGTTCGCTGCCGCTGATTTTCCTGGGTGGATGGGGCGGCTACATCATTCAACAAGTCGCTGGAGTCGCGTTGCCGCTGACCTTCTTGAAGTTTTCGCGCGGAGCTGAAAAAGAGGCTGACCGATTGGGCGCGCAGTACATGTGGGCTTCGGGTTACGACCCGAACGCGCTGATTACTTTTTTTGAAAAATTGCAGGCGCAGGAAAAGCGCAAACCTGGCACGCTGGAAAAAGTTTTCAGCACGCATCCAATGACTGGAGATCGCATTACGGAAGTCCGCGATCTGATCGTTCGCTTTCCGGATCGTGCCGATTATCAACTGAGCAGTTCAGAGTTCCGCGAAGTGAAGTCTCGACTGACAACGGCCAGCGCGGCGAATCGTTCAACGAACAGTTCCCGCGATGATAAGCGTCCGACACTAAAACGTCGCCCGCAAACGGATACCGGTGACAGTGACATTGATCGAGATGATTCCAGCACTCCGAACCGGCCTGTGCTGAAACGCCGCGATCCGTCAGCTGATAATGATTCAACTTCGACCGGCCAGACCTCTGACGACAATGCTCGCCCGGTGCTGAAGCGCCGCGAAGATTCCACTACTGAACCCGAAGCTTCAAAGAATGAATCAGAAACCGGTCGCCCAGTGCTGAAACG
>DAOMFR010000216.1:1586-3860 GCA_035429885.1 Blastocatellia bacterium | reverse complement strand
GAAACCGGTCGCCCAGTGCTGAAACGCCGGGATAATTCGGAACCGGCCGATCAGACGCCAACCCCGAAATCAGAAACGTCGCCTTCGTCAACTGACGAATCGTCTGGGCGTCCGAAGCTTAAAAAGAACACTGACCCCAACGGATCGTCGAGCGACAGTAAATCCGGTCAGGAATCTTCCAGCTCGTCCAGCAGTTCTCCCGCGAAACCGCCGGTCAAGCCTTAGCAGCAACAACATATCGCCAAACTAAATGCGGCTGATTCTCAGTGAGAGAAATCAGCCGCAGATGTTTTCAGAACCGGTTTGAGCAAATCACTTTCCAGCCTTCAGCCACGCCAGTCGAGCCGCACCAATGACTCCAGCTTTTGGTCCGGCTGTGGCCGACAGAATGCGGCATTGTTTGGCCGCATCTGGTGCGGCCCATCGCCGTGCTTCTTCGCGGATTTCATCCAGAAAGGGTTTCAGCGCAGAGCCTAATTCTCCGCCGATAATGACTGCTTCCGGGTTCAGGATAGAAATCAAATTGGCGATTCCGCGCCCCAGCCAATGACAAGTGTCGTGGATCACTTTGACTGCCAGCTTGTCGCCGCCTCGAGCGGCGCGCATGACCGTCGCCGACTCAAGCTGAGCTCCGCTTTGAATCAGCCCGCCCAGCATTGAGCCGTCATAACCAACACTTTCTTCCACCGCTCGCCGAGCCAGAGATGTGATGGTTGCTTCCGCAGACAAACAACCGCTAGCTTCATACTCGTGTTTGAATTCCTGACCGACAGCCAACCAGGCGGCTGAACCTGCCAAGCCGTTTGCCCCGCTAAACGTTCGCCCGTCAGCCAAAATTCCGGCTTCGATTTCCGCGCCGACGGAAAGATAAACCACGGTGTTTTTGCCGCGTGCGGCTCCGTGCCAGCTTTCCGCCGCAGCCACAGCCGCCATCTTCGAAGCGATCGTCATTGTTGGATGACCCGACACTGCATGCCCGGCGCGTGCGCGTTTTTCTGTCACGTGCGTGCGAATGTCGTGGCCGGATTCGTCCAGAATTTCAGCCAGAATGTCGGTCAGCGGGACACGCGTCCAGGCTTTGGAACCGTTCACATTGGAAATTGAAACTCGTGTGGTTTGTGGATCCACTATGCCTGGAACGGCTATGCCGATTGCTGAAATCGGACTGTCGCCGCGTTCTTTTGTCGCTGCCAAGGCAAGAATTGATTCGGCAACAGCGGCAATTGCTGCGCGAGTTGTTCGTTGCGGAGTTTCAGCTTGTCGTTCGGCGACAATGCGGGCTTGATCATCAACCAGCGCAGCAGAGATTTGCGCCTGGCTGAATTCAACGGCGATGACTAAAGATTTGGTTTCCGGCGTTTTAGTGCGAAGCGTTGGAACTTTCAGCGGCACGATGTTGACTCCTTTTGATCAGTGAATTTTGACCACAACCCAAGCGGTCGCTATTATACAGGCCGCCCGCCCAAAGGCGATTTCAATTCATCACAACCGGAGGAAATTCATTATGCGGCAAAACCGCTTCACGCTTTCATACGCCCTTTTGATCTGTTTGTTTGCTCTGACCGCCTGCACATCTTCGACAGAAGTCGCCACGACCAAACCGACTCCGACGCCTGAACCCGTCGCGACGCCTGTGCCGACTCCGGCAGCTTCACCAGTGCCAGGCGAGATGAAAACGACTTCGTCAGGCTTTCAATATCAGGATTTGGTTGTTGGCAGTGGCCCGCGTCCTTTGTTGGGGCAAAGCGTAAAAGTTGCTTATGTCGGCAAATTTCTGGATGGTCACAAATTTGATGGCGGTTTGATTGACTTCACTGTCGGTGAAACCGGGATCATTAAAGGGTGGAACTATGGAGTTGGGGGAAATTCAAAAGAAGGAATTGATGCCATGCGCATTGGCGGCAAACGCAAGATTATCGTTCCGCCTCAACTTGGCTACGGCGATCAACCGCACAGCACAATTCCCGCCAATTCGACTTTAGTGTTTGAGCTTGAACTGATCCGTCTCAACAGCAAAGCTTTTTGATTTGAGTATGCACGCCGCTTCCAGCGTGCCGATAGAAAGATGCGCCCAGCTTTTTTGCCAAAGCGCGAATAGCCGAGACAGCACGTTGGAAGCGTGCCCAGAACTTATCAGATGAATATTCTTTCGCTCGAAAATGTCAGCAAGACCTTCGGCATCAAGCCGCTATTCTCTTCAGTTTCTTTTGGATTGGACGAAGCCGACAAGATTGGCGTCATTGGCGCCAACGGTTCCGGCAAAACGACGTTGTT
>DAOMFR010000216.1:0-1486 GCA_035429885.1 Blastocatellia bacterium | reverse complement strand
TGGCGGAACAGTTGGAAATCTCCGGCGCGTGGCAATTGGAAGTCGAATTGAAAGCGATGCTGAACGAACTCGGCATCACGCATCTCAGCGCCAAAATGGCGACGCTGTCCGGTGGTCAGCGCAAACGAGTCGCTCTGGCGCACAGCCTGTTCATCAAGCCTGATCTGTTGATTCTGGACGAACCGACCAATCACCTGGACGCTGAAACGGTTGAATGGCTGGAACATTGGCTGGCCGATTTTTCAGGCGCGCTGTTGCTGGTTACTCACGACCGATACTTTCTGGATCGAGTCACGAACCGCATCCTGGAAATTGATCGCGGCCGAGTCCAATCCTTTACCGGCAATTATGCGACCTATCTGGAAAAGCGGCAGGAGCAGGAAGAGCGTCAAGCCGTCGAAGCGCAGAAGCTGAAGCAAATGGCCAGGCGTGAACTGGAATGGTTGCGCCGAGGCCCGAAAGCGCGTACCACCAAAGCTAAAGCTCGGATTGATCGGGCCAATGAACTAATTCAACAATCCCGGCAAGCCGCCAGTGATATTGCCGACAAGAAATCGCTCGATATCGCGTTTGAATCCAATCGGTTGGGCAAAAAAATTCTGGGCTTGACCGGCGTCAGCAAGAGCTGGGATGGCAAGATCGTCGTCAACAATTTCAGTTATCAGTTCAAACGCGGTGACAAGATCGGCATCATCGGCGCAAATGGAGCAGGGAAAACGACCTTGCTGGAAATTATCGCGGGACGTTTGCAACCCGACACCGGTCAGGTCGAAAAAGGCGAAACCGTCGTCATCGGTTATTACGATCAGGAAAATCGTGAATTTGACGAATCGCAGCGCTTGATTGATTACATCAAAGAAGTCGCTGAGCGCATTCAAACCGTCGAAGGCGATTGGATCACGGCCAGCCAGATGCTCGAACGTTTTCTGTTCGCGCCAGCGATGCAATATCAGCCGATTGCCACACTGTCCGGCGGAGAGCGGCGCAGACTGTATTTGCTGAGAATGCTGATGGGCGCGCCGAATCTGTTGCTGCTGGACGAAATCACCAACGACCTGGACATTCCTACACTGGTCGCGCTGGAAGAATATCTGGAAACATTTGCCGGTTGTCTGGTCGTCGTCAGCCACGACCGTTACTTTCTCGATCGCACGATTGAATACATCTTCCGGTTTGAAGGTGAAGGCAACGTCCGAGAATATCCCGGCGATTACACGACCTTTCTGGAAATCCGCGAACGCGAAAAATCCGAAGCCTCCGCCGTCGCCAAAGCCGAAGTCAAAGCGCGCGAACAAAAACAGGCTGCGCCGGTTGCCGCCGAACCTTCAGCCAAACGCAAGCTGACCTTCAAAGAAAAGCGCGAGTTTGAAGAACTCGAAGCTCGCATCGCCGAAACCGAAACTCGCAAAGCCGAAGCCGAAGCCAGCCTCGCCGCCAACGGCAGCGACCATGTTCTGGTCGCCAAACTGTATGAAGAAGTGCAAAC
>DAOMFR010000215.1:0-9480 GCA_035429885.1 Blastocatellia bacterium | reverse complement strand
GCTCGATCACCCAACGCAGCCAGCGAAACCCAACCCTCCAGATTCATCACGCTGTCACTCCACGATCGCGTGCGCTCCAATTCCAGTGGTTGTCGTCCGTCCGGTTCAAACTGTTTGGGAAGTCGTATTTGCCGTGTGGATTGTAAAATCTGTTTCGCCAAATCCTGTTTGCCGACGAACAAGGTAAAGCTCGCGATTTGCAGGTCGTAATACGTTCAGTGGTTGTTTTGCGAACTGGCTTCCTCGCGTCCATTTTGGCTTTCCCGCATCCAGGTCAAAAACTGGTCGAACCACACTTCCAGCTTTTTCTGGTCGTTGGTGTTCCAGGATTTCGCGCCAGCCAACAATCCTATGGAATCTATCAGTGCTGGGCGGTGCAGCCGTTTTGCTGGTGACGGTGAAATCGGGAACCGCCAGCGCCTTTTTTGCATCCTGATCAAGTTGGGCGAGCGCAAGGTCAAAACTCTTGTCGCTTTTTGGGATTCGCTGTTTGGTTTCGCCCAACCATTGGGCGTCCAGTATAAACACGCGCGGCTGAGCTTGCGCCAGCGCGGTTCCGCCAATGAGCAAAGCGCTGACGCTTCTATTGAAAATAATTTGTGCGGAAGTAAAAGTGACGGAGAGCGAGTCCGCCTGATAATAATCCTACAGGGTCCAGCAGAGATCGTAAAGTGCTAGATATAAATAATGTTACACTATACTAGCATCCAAGAAAGTCCTACACAATTCGGTTAAATCCGGCTATAGTTTGATAGTCATTTTGATAGTGGAGAAATTGCTATGGCACGAAAACAACAGCGACTTTCAGCATTGCAAGTTACCAAGCTCACCAAGCCGGGGCTGTATGGCGACGGCGGTGGCCTGACGCTCCAGATCACTATCACTGGCGCGAAGTCCTGGCTGTTTCGTTATATGGTGGCCGGCAAGGCATTCGGGATGGGCTTGGGGCCGACTCATACCGTGAGTCTGGCCGAGGCGCGGCAGAAGGCGCTTGATGCGCGAAAGCTCCTGATCGACGGTATTAATCCTCTGGAGACTAAGAAGCAGAAACAGAAAGCCGCTGCGCTAGCCCAAGCCAAGATGATGACTTTCGACCAGTGCGCCAAGTCGTACATTCTGGCTCATAAGGCGGGATGGAAAAACGCCAAGCATTGCAACCAATGGATTAGCACACTCAACACTTATGCAAGTCCGGTTTTCGGTGATTTGCCCGTGGCCGAGATTGACACCGGCCTGGTCGTGAAATGTCTTGCGCCGATATGGGAAAGCAAGTCCGAAACCGCCAGTCGCTTGCGCGGTCGGATTGAGTCCGTACTGAGCTGGGCCACGACCAGTGGTTACCGTACAGGCGAGAATCCTGCCCGCTGGAGAGGCCACCTCGAAAACTTGCTGGCGGCGATCAGCAAGAGCAGCCGCACGAAGCACCATCCGTCGCTACCATGGCAACGCATTGGCGCGTTCATGTCTGCCCTGCGCGTGCGTGAGGGTGCGTCCGCCCGAGCAATCGAGTTCGCAATTCTGACAGCATGTCGGTCTGGTGAAGTGCGGGGCGCTCGCTGGGCTGAGTTTGATATGGCTGCCAAGCTCTGGACGATACCTGCCGAGCGCATGAAGGCTAAACGTGAGCATCAGGTACCGTTGAGCGATGCCGCGCTAGCCTTGCTTGAGTCGATGCCGAAGGACGGCGATGTGGTGTTCGCCGGTACGAAAGGGCAGCCATTGTCAGATATGTCGATGACCGCAGTGATCCGGCGCATGAACGGCGACGACAAGCCTGTATGGACGGATGCTAATGGCGCAGGCATTACTGTTCACGGCTTCCGCAGCAGCTTCCGTATGTGGGCGGCGGAGACGACCAATTACCCGCGTGAGGTTGCTGAGCATGCGCTGGCGCACCAGTTGCCGGACGCAGTCGAGCGTGCTTATCAGCGCGGTTCGCAGTTTGCCAAACGCTCCGCATTGATGGCTGAGTGGGCGGTGTACTGTGCGACAGTGCAGGCCGATACAGGGGGCAACCCCATTGCCGCACGGCGTGATCGCGGATGATATGGCGAACCTCTCGGCAGCCAAAGTAGTTGGTCAGTTATCCCCTTATCTCGACTTTATCCATTTGCGATCTTTACTATAAGCAAACACATCTGACTCCCAATTGCAGTGCAATTTCGGCTTTGGGCAGGAAACCTTCTTTCCTGAGGCGGCCTCCTTCTATCTGCCGTTCTTCAATCTGCTCAGGAGTGAACTTCCTTGGTTGCCACATCGGCACAGTGTAAAGCCACTCACCTGAACGTCAATAATGGCAATTTTACGTGGATCAGAAAATCCAATTGGGTTTTCCGAAAATCACACGGACTCTACGTTGCATCTGGATAAGATGAGGTAGGTTACAGATGATGGTTGGGATTTAGATAGACAATTTTTGAACTTACCGTGGCCTGGAAATCCTACCTGAATAGATAGTGACTTTGGATAGTGATTGGTTTAGGATGCCGCGCGCCACCGTCAGTCAATCACCCTGCTTTATTTCTTCTGCCTTGATCACTGGCGCTGGTGACCACTTCGATACTGTAAGGCCATTACATCAGTTAAGTAATTTCATTTTGCTCTTGCGAGACAATAGATGAAAGAGGATCAAAGACCGAGCCATTCAAGTCGGAATCTTACTGAGGGTAGCCCCACGTCTCGCTCTAGCACAAGAATGGAGACTGCTCCTTCGGCCAATAAGTCCGTGTCAAACCAGATCGAAGTCCCCTCGATCTCCCTTCCCAAAGGTGGCGGCGCAATTCGCGGGATGGGTGAAAAATTTGCCGCGAATCCAGTCACTGGCACGGGTTCGATGACCGTCCCGATTGCCGTTTCGCCCGGACGCGGAGGCTTCGGCCCGCAGCTCTCGCTTTCTTACGATTCCGGCTCAGGCAATGGCCCATTCGGTTTGGGTTGGAATCTTTCGCTGCCGGTTATTACGCGCAAGACCGACAAAGGCTTGCCAAAATATGATGATGCAAACGATTCGGATGTGTTTATCCTCTCAGGCGCGGAAGACCTTGTACCGGTTTATAAGAAAGATGCAAAAGGGGATTGGGTATTTGACAAGGACGGCAATCATCTCGTTCAAGAGGAGCCGCGCGACGAGTTTCTTGTTCGGCAATACCGCCCGCGAATCGAATGTCTATTCGCTCGGATTGAACGATGGACAAAAAATGACGGCAGTGAAATTTACTGGCGCACCATCACCAAAGACAACATCACAACCTGGTATGGAAAGTCCGATAAAAGCCGCGTTGCTGACCCGGCAGACACATCAAAAGTATTCACCTGGCTGATCTGCGAAAGCTATGACGATAAAGGCAACGCGATTCTCTACCAATACAAACCGGAAAATTCGATCAAAGAAGATTCGACCAGGCTTGATAATGCGCAGGTCAACGAAAATAACCGAACAGACTCAACACGCAAAACGAATCGGTATCTGAAGTGCATCAATTACTGCAACCAAACCCCAAGACAACACGACGAAGATCTGACGCAAAGAAGAGACTGGTTGATGGAAGTCTTCTTTGATTACGGTGACGAGCATTACACTGAGTTGCCGGAAGATGCCGAAAAACGAATATTCGTCAATGTGTCTTTAGATCTAACCAATTTAGACCCAAACAACTCGAATCCTTGGCCAGTTCGTACCGATCCCTTTTCGACGCATCGCGCCGGATTTGAAGTGCGGACGTATCGGCTTTGCCGTCGCGTGCTGATGTTCCATCACTTCGAGGGAGAAGCGGGCGTCGGCAGAAATTGCCTTGTGCGTTCAACTGATTTCAATCACACCGAAACGCCGGTTGCTTCTTTCCTCAATTCCGTTACGCAATCCGGTTACGTGCGCCAGGGCAATGACGCCTATCTGAAAAAATCCTTGCCGCCGGTAGAATTCAGCTACACGCAAGCCAGCGTCAGCCACGAGGTCAAAGCGATTAACGCCGCTTCGCTGGAAAACCTGCCGATGGGTGTGGACGGCGCTGCGTATCAATGGGTGGATTTGGACAGCGAAGGTTTGAGCGGCGTGCTGACCGAACAGGCCGATGCCTGGTTTTACAAACGCAATCTGGGCAATGGCCAACTGGCGCCGGAAACGCGCATTTCCAAACTCGCGCCGATGCTGGCGCTGGACACAATGCCTTCGATTGCCAACCTGGCCGGCGGCGCGCAGCAGTTGATTAGCCTGGCCAACGACGGACGCTTGAACCTGGTGCAATTCGCCCCGCCGCTGTCCGGCTTTTATGAACGCACCGAAGACGGGCAATGGGAATCGTTCCGGCCTTTCCGCTCCAACCCGAACCTTAATTGGCAAGACCCGAACCTGCGCTTCGTTGACCTGACCGGCGACGGTTTCCCCGACATTCTGATTTCCGAAGACGAGCTTTTCGTCTGGCATCCTTCGTTGACCAAAGAAGGTTTTGGCCCCGCCGCGTGGGTGCGCAAGATGCAAGACGAAGATCAAGGCCCCGCGTTGGTCTTTGCCGATTCGACACAGTCCATTTTCCTGGCCGATATGAGCAGCGACGGCCTGACCGACATTGTTCGCATCCGCAACGGCGAAGTCTGTTACTGGCCCAATCTGGGTTATGGCCGCTTCGGGGCCAAGGTCACAATGGCGCGCGCGCCGCGCTTCGACCACCCGGATCAATTTAACCCTAGCCGCATTCGCCTGACCGACATTGACGGTTCGGGGACGACCGACATTCTGTATCTAGGGCGCAACATCGTCAGTTACTGGATCAACCAATCCGGCAATAAATTCAGCAGCGAACCGCAACGGGTAAACTTCCCGCACACGGACAACCTGTCTTCGGTTGCGGCAGTTGATTTGCTGGGCAACGGAACGGCCTGCTTGGTCTGGTCGTCGCCGTTGCCGGGCGATGCGCATCAGCCGATGTGGTACATCGAATTGATGAGCGGCAAGAAGCCCTACCTGCTGGAATTGGTCAAAAACAATCTGGGTACTGAGACCACGATCAAGTACGCCGCTTCGACCCGGTTTTATTTGGAAGACCGCGCCGCCGGAAAGCCGTGGATTACGCGCTTGCCGTTCCCGGTGCATTGCGTAGAGAAGGTCACGGTCACAGACAAATGGCGCGGCACGACGTTTACGACCCGCTACAGTTACCATCACGGTTATTACGACGGCGTCGAGCGCGAATTTCGCGGCTTTGGTCGCGTCGAACAGATAGACACAGAAGATTACGGCGTCTTTGCCGCAGGTAACGCAGCCAGCCCATACATCACTGAGGATAAGCGGCTCTACCAGCCGCCGGTCAAAACCGTCACTTGGTTTCACACGGGCGCGTTTTTTAATCGGCAAAATATTCTGTCGCAAATGGCGGAGGAATATTTTCCCAACTGGCTTGGAGCGATGAATCCACCACGGCAAGTTGAGGGCGGCTTCCGGGAAAACGCTTTGCCTGAACCCGACCTGGATACGCAAAACCTGAGCGCCGAAGAATGGCGCGAAGCCCTGCGCGCCTGCAAAGGAATGACCTTGCGGCAGGAGGTTTACGAACTTGACGTGGATGAGTTGACACGCGGGCGACACGTCCCGGTCAAGCTCTTCTCGACGGCGTATCACAACTGCCACATCCAGCGGCTGCAAGCCAAAGCCGCGAACCAACACGCTGTCTTTCTGGTCACCGAAAGCGAAGCGATCACCTACAACTACGAACTGGATTTGAAGGCGGCGACGCTGACGCCCGATCCGCGCATTGCGCACACGCTGAATCTGAGAATTGATGAATACGGCAATGTTCAGCAAGCGGTCGCGGTCGTCTATCCGCGTCTTGGCGAATATGCGGACGCATCTTTGCCCGACGCAGTTCCGCTCATCAACCGCGTTCAGAGGGAACATCACCTTGCCTATACCGAAACGCGCTATACCAACGACGTCCTACCGTCCAGAACAGATTTTGATAACTACCGACTGCGCGTTCCCTGCGAAGTGATGACCTATGAACTGACGGGCATCAGTCCGCAGGATGCGAGTGACCAGCGCAGTCCAGACCCGATTGATAATCGTTATTTCACGCTCGATGAGTTGCGCGCGCCGTGGTTGAGCCAACGTTATCAAACGAGCGGGACGACGGTGCAACCATTGGCCTATCACGAATGGCCTGACCGTTTGACGCCGCAGATGCGTTTGGTGGAACACGTTCGGTCGCTGCTTTTCAATGCCTCGCTGGATGGCCCTGAGCGGCTGGGAACGCTCAATACGTTGGGGCTGCCTTACGAAAATTACAAACTGGCGTTGACGGATGAGTTGCTCACAGCGGTGTTAGGGGACAAGTTCACGAATGAAGTGCGAGAACAGTTAGAGACCGAAGCCAAAAGCGGGTACCTCACCAAAGATGATTTAAGCCACAGATTCCACGGCGAAGAACGTAGCGGGCAATACTGGATTCGTTCCGGCGTCGCCGGATTTGCGCCTGATGCGAGAGAGCATTTTTACTTGGCGGAGATATACACCGATCCGTTTGGCAACACGACAACACTCGTATACGACGACCGCGACCTGTACATCAAATCCAGCCAAGACCCGCTCGGAAACAAGACTGAAGTCACGCAATTCGATTTTCGTGTCCTTGCACCAAAAGAGATCAAAGACATCAACGACAATCTCTCCGAAGTCGCTTTCGACATTCTTGGAATGCCAACGGCTGTGACCGTCAAAGGCAAAGGCCACGAGGCGGACAATCTCGACAACCTGACTACCGAAATCCTGAATCCTGATCCGGCGACGCTGCGACAATTCTTTACCGGCGATTACAACGAAGCCGAAGCGCGGCGATTGCTCGGCAATGCAACGGCGCGGCATCTCTACTATTTCGGGGAAACGATTGCAGATGGTAAGACTGTCTGGGGCGAGCATCCGCCGTGCGCTAGCGGCATCATGCGCGAAACGCACGTTGCCCAATTGCCAACGGGGCAAGTGAGCAAGCTTCAAACCGCCTTTGAATACTCCGACGGCACGGGAACCGTGCTGGTGAAGAAGGCGCAAGCCGAACCTGCTCCCAATAGCTCAGCCTTGCGCTGGATCGCCAGCGGCAAAACCGTTCTCAACAACAAAGGCAAGCCCGTCAAACAATACGAACCGTATTTCAGCCCGCCCGAAGTTGCCCATCGCTTTGAAGAACCGCGCGAGGCCGGCGTCACGCCCGTGATGTATTACGATGCGCCCGGCAGACTGATTCGCACTGAACTGCCCGATGGCTCTTACAGCCGCGTGGAGTTTTCACCGTGGCACGTCAAGAGCTTCGATCAAAACGATACGGCTTACGATCCCGCAGGCAGCAATCACAGCGATTGGTACAAGCGCAGAACAGACCCAACCCATCCTGAATTCGCCAGGTACGATTCTGCCGAGAACAGACGCGCTGCGGAATTGGTGAGAATGCACGCCAATACACACGCGACAGTCTTTCTTGACAGCCTGGGACGCGAAGTCATCAGCGTTGCACACAATACATACAATCGGCGGAATCAGGATGGTTCACTCACACCTATTGATGAAAAGTACGTTACCTTCACCAAACTCGACGCCGAAGGCAAACCACTCTGGATACGGGATGCGCGCGGCAATCTGGTGATGCAATACATTGCGCCAGCCAAAGTAAACAATGACCCCAGCAACGATCTGCCATCTCGCATTGATCCGGTAACGAGGCAGGAAATCTACAGTGTGCCTTGTTATGACATCGCGGGCAATCTGCTGTTTCAGCACAGCATGGATGCGGGCGACCGCTGGATGCTCAATGATGCCGCCGGCAAGCCCATGTTCGCATGGGATTACAACGAGCGGCAGGACATTCCCGGCGACTTCTTCAACGAGAGTCATCTTTTCACAACAGAATATGACCCTTTGCATCGCCCGGTACGTCATCGGCTGGCATTTGTGTCGGACAATGCAGCAGGAGCCGCCATCCTTGAAAGATTTGTCTACGTTGATTCACAAGGAAAGACGCCGGAAGAAGTGAGCGAAGCAAAGCGTCGCAATCAATTGGGACAACTTCATCACCATTTCGACCAGAGCGGATTGCAGACTGTCGAAGCATACGATTTCAAAGGTAATGCGTTGGAAGTCAGCCGCCGCTTAACCCGTCACTACAATGAGTCAATGCTCGATTGGCAAGATGAAGTTCCGTCTAGTCAGCGACTTGAGCGGGAAACTTTTACCCAGATCACCGAATACGATGCGCTCAACCGGATGACACGACTCTACAACTGGCATCACGGCACGGACAGCCGCGTCGCAGTCTATGAACCCAGATACAACCAGCGCAGCGTATTGCAAAGCGAACGATTGATCGTTAGCGCTGTTAAAACTGAGGGCGGATACGAGCTGAGCGGCGGCAGCCGCACCGAGCAGGCCATCGAAGAGATTACCTACAACGAAAAGGGGCAACGGCTGAGCCTTAGTCTCGGCAACGGCACGCGCACCACCTATCAATACGATCCTCAGACGTTTCGCTTGTTGAATATTCGGACGGAACGCACCCGGTTCACTCCCTCGCAATGCGGCTCAGACCGTTCGTCCGCGTTCGTCAACGACGCCATCATCCAGAATTTGTTCTACTGGTACGATCCGGTCGGCAATATCACGGAAATCCACGACGATGCTTTCAAGGTGGTCTACTACGAAAATCAGGAAGTCCGGCCACACAACGAATATCAATACGACGCGCTCTATCGGCTCATCCAGGCGACTGGCCGGGAAAACGGCTCAACCTCCGGCCCGCCCATGCCACCTGATGAGAATCGCTCTGATGATCCATTCCCCTGTGTCTCGTCGAATGCATTTCGCAACTATACCCAACGCTACGTTTACGACAGCGTAGGCAACATCCTGCAAATGCAGCATCGGGCAAGCCGCGACGGAAGTTGGACGCGCCATTACAGCTACGCCGTTGACAGCAACCGTTTGATGCATACCTGGCATGGCGACTCGGAGATGGATCGAGGCACAAACCGGGTAGATTACCGCTACGACACGCACGGCAACATGCTCAACTTGGCCAATGTGTCCCTCGAACACCAAATCCGCTGGGATTACCGCGACATGATTTCCGCGTTCGATGGCATTGGCGGAGGCTTGACGTATTACAACTACGACGCCGAAAAACAACGCACGCGCAAGGTCAACGAGACGCAAACCGGCGTCAAACAGTGGGAGCGAATTTACCTGGGCGGGTTGGAGATTTATCGCAAATACAATGGCCGCGAAATTGTCGAAGAGATCGAAACCTTACATTTGTTTGCCGACGACCAGCGTGTGTTGCTGGTGGATGACGTGCTGGAAACAGATAACACACGATTAGGTAAGAGAACGTTATACCAATACCAATACGGCAATCATTTGGGTTCTGTCGGGCTGGAACTGCATGCAGATGGGAACGTGATTTCCTATGAAGAGTACCATCCTTACGGAACAACTGCGTATCAGGC
>DAOMFR010000214.1:6681-9641 GCA_035429885.1 Blastocatellia bacterium | reverse complement strand
CAGTACGCTGAGCAATAAAGCCAAAATCGCCACGCCAATCATTGCAGCTAGCTTCCAATAAACCTGTTTCTCCGGTTGCAGGTTTTGCGTTTTCCGTCCCTCAGCAAAAGCTCTCAAGCTGTGCGCTAACGCTTGCGCTGATTGCTGCCTTACTTCTGGCTTTTTTTCCAGGCAGTTGCGAATCAGTTGTTCAAAGCGAGCGGGAGTTTTCCGCCCGAACTTGCTCAACGAAGGCGGAGCTTCTTTCAAAATCGCGGCGATGGTTTCAGCGCCAGTGGAGCGGGTGAAGGGGCGCTCTCCGCTGAGCATTTCATAAAGCACAACGCCGAACGAGAAAATATCGCTGGGCGCATCGGCCTGTAGTCCACACACCTGTTCGGGCGACATGTAACCAATGGTGCCCATCACTGTGCCCGGCTTGGTATCCGTCCCGCTAAGAGTTTCAGCATCAGGAGTGACGTTGTGTTTTACTCGCGCAATGCCGAAATCCAGAATTTTTACCTGATTGCCAGTAGTCAAAAAGATGTTTTCGGGTTTCAGGTCGCGGTGAATGATGTGTTTGACGTGGGCGGCGGCCAAGCCTTCGGCAATTGCTGAACCGATTTCCGCCGCTTCGCGCCAGCCAATCGCCCCACGTTGCAACCGCGCGCGCAAGGTTTCGCCTTCCAGCAATTCCATGACGGCATAGCTGACGCCTTCCTCTGTTCCGAAATCGAAGATTGAAAGAATGTTCGGATGAGAAAGCGCGGCGACAGCTTTGGCTTCGCGTTCGAATCGGCGCAGAGCTTCAGCGTCTTGGGCTAGATGTTCAGGCAGAATTTTAACGGCTACATCGCGGTCTAATCGCAAATCTTGTGCACGGTAAACCTCACCCATTCCACCCGCGCCGATTTTGGATTGAATGGTGTAATGGCCGAGCGTGCGGCCAATCACCGGATGTTTTTCAGCCATCATTCCAGCGGCGATGTCTGCGGGAGGTTTTTCAATGAAGCTGGCGGCTTGTTGGTGCGAAGCCAACAGCGATTCAATTTCACGGCGCAATTCTGCGTCTTCCCCGCAAGTTTTGGCCAGAAAGTTGGCGCGGCTTTCCGGCTCGCGTTCCAGTGCCGCGTGGTAGAGATTTTCGATTTGTTGCCAGCGTTCAGGCGTCATCTTTATCAGTGTTGCTGAGTTCGCGGTGTAGCCAGGATTTCGCCATGCTCCAATCGCGCATGACGGTGATTTCGGAAATGTTCAACACTTTCGCCGTTTCTTCCACGCTTAGGCCGCCGAAGAATCTCAGTTCAACGACCTGAGCTTTGCGGGCATCAAACTTGACCAGTTCTTTCAACGCGTCGTCCAGCGCCACCAGTTCCGCCGCACGCTCTTCTGAAACGGTCAGGGCTTCGTCCAGTGAAACCACTGGGGCTCCGCCACCGCGTTTGCTGTACTGTTTTGACCGGGCGAAATCAACCAGAATGTGACGCATGGCGCTGGCTGCGACTCCGAAAAAGTGTTCGCGGTTTTGGAAGTGTTTGTCCGGCTGGCCGATCAGTTTGACAAAGGCTTCGTTGATGAGCGCGGTCGTTTGCAGCGTGTGACCGGGATTTTGTCGAGCCATGTAACGATGCGCCATCTGACGCAATTCTCCCTCGACCAATTGCATCAGTTCACC
The DNA here is from genome assembly GCA_035429885.1 of Blastocatellia bacterium. Classification (GTDB taxonomy): domain Bacteria; phylum Acidobacteriota; class Blastocatellia; order RBC074; family RBC074; genus RBC074. Next base: position 7,987 of record DAOMFR010000214.1, on the reverse strand, counting down.
CAATGCCAATTGATCGCCATTGCTCCAATCCGCCAGAAGTTTTGTGACTTCGTGGGTCGTGTTGGCCATCGCCTCTCCCTGTTTTGTGTTGACCGCAATGTGGGCTGCGCGCGGATTATAGCCCTGCCAAACGTGAATACAGAAGCGAGCGGAAAAAAGTTGAAGATTTTTTTGCGGCGATGATAGCTGGCGATAAGGCTTCGCGTTTATCTGGGTGAGAGCGAAAGAAAGCGGCTCTCGGAAGAACGGGAAGCAAAAGGGCGAGCGCCTGGAACGCTACTCGAAACTCAAAACCAAAAAGGAGAAAGTCATGAAAACCGTATACACCGAAGAAATCGAACTGAACGTGGAAGAGATGGAAGAAGTGATTGCGCCGATCGGTGGCGCCAACCATAACGAGACGGTGGAAGTTGACCTGAGCGTGGAAGAGATGGAAGTCGTGATCGCTCCGGGCCTTACTCGCAACCACAACGAAACGGTGGAAGTGGATCTGAGCGTCGAAGAGTTGGAAGAAGTCATCGCGCCGCTCGGTGGCGGCAACCATAACGAGACGGTGGAAGTTGACCTGAGCGTGGAAGAGATGGAAGCCGTGATCGCGCCGGGCTTTGTATACAACCACAACGAAACGGTGGAAGTTGAGCTGAGTGTGGAAGAGATGGAAGCCGTGGTCGCTCCGGCTCTCTCGCCAAATCACAATGAGACGCTGGTCAGCGACGCCAAGTAGGTTTTGTGTTGAATTCGAAGCCAGACAAAATGTTTCCTCTGTCGTTGAGCCACGTTTTCCACCTAATTGTCGGAACGTTCCTCGCCCAGGCTCAACGGCAGAGATTTTTTTCTGATGGAGGCAAGCAATGGTTACGATTATGTTGAATGCTTTATCCCAGACGACGCGGCTTGGCGGTTCGACCTCGACTGGCGTCTACGACGATGGAGAATTGGAAGGACTGCTCGGTAAAGCTGCCAGCGAGGCTCCGCGAGAAGATCGCGGCACACAGTTTCTTTCGCCGGAAATGCTGGCGCGGGTTTTAGCGGGTGAAACCATCTCGCCGAATCTTCGAAGCGCTGGGCGTGAATCTCAACCATGATCGAGCGCTGATCTGAGGAGGCTAAACCCAATAAAAAATTGGGGGCACTATGATAGTTTTGACGTTCGACTTTCGCCTTAGCAGATGGATGACGCAACTGGCGGCATCCGAAACGGGGGGCGAGACGACTGTATTGTCCGGTTTCGCTCCTACACACTTAAGCTGCTAAATCCAATGGAGATCACACGTTATGACCACGAACGAAACCTTCAATCAGGAAG
>DAOMFR010000214.1:0-6581 GCA_035429885.1 Blastocatellia bacterium | reverse complement strand
TTATCCAGCACAATGAAACTCTGGAGGTGGAATTGTCGATCGAAGAAGCCGAAGCTGTCATCGTTCCGGGGTGGCAACTCAATCACAACGAGACTTTGGTAGTGGAACTGTCAGTTGAAGAAGCGGAAGCGGGGATCGCGCCAGGTATATTGCTGATCCAATTCGATTAACTACTGACCCAAAGAACGAGGCGGAATTTGTGAGCACTACAACTGAAACAACTCCGGCTGATCCCAAACGGCAGGTTTGGACGTTGGTGAATCAGGCTGACCGGCTGCGCGAACAGGGGCAATATGCCGAGTCTGAAAAACTGTTCAAACAGGCTTTGGCTTTAGCCGAAGAGGTTTTTGGAGCGGAAGCACCAGAACTCAGTGTGATGCTCAACAATCACGCCGTTCTGTACAAATACTCGGGGCAATTCGACCAGGCTGAATTGCTGTACCGTCGCGCGCTTGATCTGACCATCCGGCATTTGGGCGAAGAGCATCCAGAAGTCGCCACCATTTATCACAACCTGGGAGGTTTGGATCACGCGCGCGGCCATTTTGCCGAAGGTGAACCGGCAGCCCGGCGAGCGGTGGAAATTCGCCAAAAAGCATTAGAAGCAGGGAATCCGCAAGTCAAGGAAACTCATTTGGCGGCTGATCTGGCAGCGCTGGCCGGAGTGCTGGACGGGCAAAAGAAGTACGCGGAATCCGAGCCGATTTATGATCGCGTGCTGGCTATTTTTGAACGTCAATTGACTGGTGGAGATCAATCCACCGAATACGAAATCGCCATCAATTTGAACAACTTAGCGGCGCTTTATGCCAACACTGGTCGCGCCGAATTGTCTGAACCTTTATATCGCCGTTCGCTGGCTTTGAAGGAAAAACTGCTCGGCGCATCTCATCCCGACGTAGCCGTTTCGCTAAACAATCTGGGAGTGCTGATGAAAAAACTTGGCCGCCGCGAAGAAGCCATTGAAGCGTACCGCCGCGCGCTGGAAATTTTTGAAAAGACGCTCGATGCCGGCCATCCGAAGCTGAAAGCCGTTCAAGAGAATCTGAAAAAAATTCAGAGCCAGTGATGGCTTTAATCCGCAAAACTCGTTTCTATAAGTGGAGACGAACATGAAACCCGATTACTGCGCTTATCCACCACAACCCGCTGCCGATCTGGAACTGGCAGAACAACAGGACGGCGCGCGCGTGGTTTGGATGGCGGGAGCCGCTTCAGTCGGACGGTATCTTTTGCTCGGTGCAACCGAACACAAAGTGCTGACGTTGATTGACGGGACGCGCACACCACAGCAAATCTGCGAAGCTTTTTTGACTCAGCACGGCGGCAAACTCGGCCTGGCTACGCTGACAAAATTCCTGACCAAGCTCGAAAGTTACGGACTGTTGGCGGGGGAGCGCACTGCGGGAGCATCCGCCTCCGAATCGCCTGCCAGTCAGCAGCATTACATCCGATTCAACCTCTTCAATCCCGAAAGGCTGTTTTCGATGATGTTGCCGCGACTGCGCTGGATTTGGACGACAGGCTTTTTTGCCTTCAGTCTGGCGATGATGGTGGTTGCATTGCTGCTGGCGTTGATGAATTCAGCGGAGGTCACGGCTTATGGCGCGGCCATTTTGCGCGAGCATTACATCGCCATCTTCGTGGCTGCCTGGTTGGTCGGTGTGACGCACGAATTCGCGCACGGAATGACTTGTAAAGCTTTCGGCGGGCGAGCGACCGAAGTCGGCGTGCTGATGGTTTATTACTTTCTGCCTGCGCTGTACTGCAACGTGTCTGGCATTCACCTGATTCCGCAACGCAACCGCAGATTGTGGGTGATTGCCGCCGGAGTTTATTGGCAACTGATGGTAGGAACGGCGATGTTTTTAACCTGGCTGATGCTTGCGCCGCATACGTTGTTAGCCGATGTCGCGTTCGTGTTTCTGCTGGGCAGCGTGCTGGATGTTTTCTTCAACGCCAATCCGCTGATCAGGCTGGACGGTTATTACTTCCTGAACCAGTTTTTGCGACTGCCGAACCTGATGGATCGGTCGCGCGCTTACTGGCGCTGCGTGCTGAAGCGAATTCTGTTTGGGGAGACGAACCCGGAAGCATCGCGTTACGGTCGGCGCGAGCGTGTGATTTATCTGGTTTATGGGTTGCTGTCGTTTGTTTACAACATCGTTTTTGCTTCGCTGATTGTGATGTACGTCGGCGTCTGGCTGACCGAAAAGTTTTACCTTTTGGGATTGGTGATGGCGGTTGGCGTCGCTCTGTTCTTCACGCGGCAGCCGATTCGGCAATTCGTTGTATTCATCGTTCCGCTTTTAGGCGGCTGGCTTCGTCGGCTACAAACAAAAGGAGACAAGATGGCTGACAACACTCAAATTGAAACTCAAACTTCCAAGCCGCCGTTTTGGCGTCGCCGTCTGATTCCGTTGACGTTGGCGGTTTTGGCCGTCGTCGTTTTGCTGCTGCCCTGGAGCGCGTCTGTTGGCAATTACGGTTCGTTGATGGCTGTGCCCGGTCAGGAAGCGATTATTCGCGCGCCGGAAAACGGTTCGCTGGTGACGTTGCGAGTTCGTCCGGGCGATCAGGTCGCAGTCGGAGCCGTCATCGCTCAAATGGGAAACTTTGACGTTGAAGAACAAATCGTCGCAGTCCAATCCGAACTGGCGCGAGCAAACGCCGATTACGATAGGCTTTCAGGGGAGTTACGTTTCAGCGAAGAAGTGGTCACTCGCGCTGCGACTCAGGTGCGCCAGCGGCAGTTTGATTACGACGAGATTGAATCCGAACGTCGCCAGATTGCCGCTCAACGTCGCAACGAAACCGGTAATGCGCGCGTCGTAGCCGTTTCGGCGACTCAACTGGACGGCTCCACCAATGCTTATCCGGCTGCGCTGGCTGCGCTTCAGGCCGAAGTCGAATCTTGCCGCGCGCAGTTTGATGAGGCCGCTGCCCAGCGTGATCGCATTCGCAAACTAAACGCCGATGGCATCGTTCCCCGCAGTGAATTGGACGCTTCGGAAATGCGCGCTTCGACAACTGCCAGCGCCTTTGCCGCTGCTCGTCAACGGCTTGAAGCGGCGTTGGTCGAACATCGCCGCAAACACGCGGGCACTACGACGGAAGTGAACCTGGCCAACTCTGATCTGAGCGCAGGTCGTTTGCAGATCGCCAAGCTCGGCAGCGAGATGAAAGCGATGCGCGAAGTGATTTCTTCGCTGGAGTCGCGCCGCGATTTGCTGACTCGTAAACGTTCGCAGTTTGAATTGGCTACGCCACGCGGCGGAGCAATCTTTGGCGAAGAGTTGCCGCGAATGCTGGGACAGTATTTCCCGAAAGGCGCTGAAATTTGCCGCGTCGCCGACACTCGTCAATTGCTGTTGCGGATTCAAGTTCCCGAACGCGAAATCGGCGATGTCCGCGTTGGCCACGGAGTGCGACTGAAAGCGCGCGCTTATCCCGATGCCGTCTTTCGCGGGCAGGTTTCCAAAATCAGTGGCGAAAGCGAAACGGATGCTTCAGGGCAAACGACTTATCGAGTCGAACTGACAATTGAAAATACCGAAGGCTTATTGCGACCGGGAATGACCGCCTTTGCCAGAATAGATTTCGGGCGGAATATGATCGGCCAGATTTTGCTGCACAAGGTGCGACAGGCGCTGCGGCCAGAGTTGTGGATGCTGTAACGATTCCTTGCCGATACGGTGATTCCCATAATCAATAGGGGAGATTCATTCGCTTCAGCAATTCGGGGAAACGCGGGTGGTTGCGTAAATTGTCAAATCGAGGATCAACCTTCAAATACATAAGCCCGTCGCTATGATCTTTGCTCAGGGAGTTTTCCAGTAGAGTCATCGCCTGTTCAATGTCGCCGACTGCGGCGAGACTCCAGATCATTCGCATGTGCCCTGTGGGAGAATCTACATCAGCACGATGAGAATTGATGTCCAGCTTCTTTTGCCAGTATGCAGCCTTTCCGCCCTGAGCATAGGCTTGCTGCAAGTCAGCAGTGCCGGTGGGAAGCGGTTTCATGACGAGCATTTCTTTAACCGCGGCTTCAAGGTCGTTCTTGGCTTCGAATGTGTTGCGTATCCAAAAATGCGCATCGCGCACGGCATCATTGTTCGGTTCAGATTCAATGGTGGCGCGTAATTGCGCAATGGCTTCGTCGTAACGTCGAGCGTAATACAGCAACTCTCCGATGTCTTTGTTGATGGGGAACGAGCGTGGCTCGATTTCTTTGGCACGTTTGATTTCATCCAGCGCCATTTCGTGTTTTCCCTGAGTCATCAGCAAGATTGCATACCAGTGATGCGCCGTGGCGTAGCCGTTATTCAATTCGATAGCGCGTTTGAAATTCTTTTCCGCTTCTGCCCAATTCCAATTGTTGAACATTTCGGTGAATCCAAGCGTCGCGTGCGCTTCGGCGAGGTGGCTGTCAATTGCCAATGCCTGTCGAGCTAAAGCTTCCGCTTTTCGCCGAGCCTCGTTGCCTTCAGTCCCTCCGTCATAAAGCAAAACGTAGGCATCTGCGATGCCGACATACGCCAGAGCATATTTGGAATCCAGTGAAATGGCTTTCTGATAATACTCAATCGCCTTTTGATAAGATTCTTTGGTTCGTTGATTCCAGAAATAACGTCCATTCAAGTATTGGTAATACGCTTCAGTATTGTCTGTGTAACGTTTGGCCAACAGCTTGCGCTCATCGCCAGTCAGGTTTACCTGTAGCTTTTCCGAAATCTGCTGAGAAATGTCTTCCTGAATCGCCATCAAATCCGTGCGGCGACGTTGATAATGCTCACTCCATAGCAATGTTCCGTCGGTTGTATCAACCAACTCGACGCGGATGATCAACATATCTTCTTGCTGTAAAACTTTTCCGGTCAAAATCGAGCGAACATTCAGCTCTCGTCCAATCTGGCGCGGATCAACCGCCGTTCGGCCTTTGTAGCCAGAGACAATGCTATTGGAGATAACGCGCAACTTTGGGCGCAGCGGGGAAAGATTGGCAATGATGCTTTCAGAAATTCCATCGCTTAGAAATTCCAGGTTCTTATCCGCCCCATCATTTACCAGCGGCAACACTGCCAGCGAAGGAAGACTTGTTCGAGTCGTTTTCCACCAGGAATACAACCCGGCTCCCAGGGTAAGAGCAAGAAGGCCGACTAGGGCAAATGTCCTTAACTTTGAGGTATAGAAGAAATTCTGCCGATGTGATCCCGTCGTTAGTGGAGTTATCTCCGCCGTCACGGTTCGATGAGCGCCGGACAGCGCTTTGTATGTTCCGGAAGCGCTGGTCAGCAATGAACGCAAATCTAACGACAGATCGCGCGCCGACTGAAACCGCTCATCGGGATTTTTTTCCAGACAGCGCCGAACCATTCTTTCCAATTCAATCGGAATGTCCTGATCCGTTTCTTCAATTGATGGCGGATCGTCGCGCAAAATTGCCGCCAGAGTTTCCGGCGCGCTTGGTCGCGTGAAGGGCCGTTCGCCGGTCAGCATTTCAATCAGCATGCATCCAAGTGAGAAAATATCACCGGGCGCTTCGACGTTTTGTCCGCGGACCTGTTCCGGAGACATGTACCCGATGGTTCCCATCAGCGTGCCGGGTTTGGTTTCTTCCAGCTTGGCATTCTGTGACAACAGTGTTGCAGCATTGTTGGCCACTGCGCGTTTGACGCGAGCGATGCCAAAATCCAGGATTTTGATTTGTCCGTCGTTGGTCAGGAAAATATTTTCGGGTTTGATGTCGCGGTGAATGATTCCTTTGGCGTGCGCAGCGGCCAGTCCATCGGCAATAGCCGAAGCAATTTTCACGGCTTCGCGCCAATTGAGCACGGTATCTTTTAGCCGTTGGCGCAGCGTTGCACCTTCCAGCAGTTCCATCACCAGATACGCGGTTCCGTCCTGATAACCGAAATCGTAAATCGCCAGAATGTTTGGGTGAGAGAGAGCGGCCACGGCTTTAGCTTCGCGTTCGAACCGAGCCATTGCGTCAGGAAGGGAAGACAGGTGTCGCGGCAGCACTTTGATGGCAACGTTTCGATCCAATCGCGGGTCGCGTGCTCTGTAAACATCGCCCATTCCGCCTGCGCCCAGCAGCGCCGCAATTTGGTAATGCCCCAATTTGTGCCCAACCAGAGAGCCCGCCGCTGGTTCGCCAGATGTCGCTTTGGCTTTTTCAAAATCCAGCGCCGAAGCCATGCCTTTGGCCGGAGTAGTTTCTATGAAGCTGCCCGCTTTTTGATGAGCCGCCAACAGCGATTCCAATTCGCGACGCAATTCTTCATCGCCGTTGCAGGCTTCATCTAAAAAAGATGAGTGGCGCTCTGGTGGCAAATCAAGCGCATCGTCCAGCAGTTCATCAATTTTCTTCCATTGTTCGGGGCTCATATCGGTATCGTGTCTGTAAGCAACTGAAGCCAAGTGTATTTCTACAACACGGAAACAATATCCGAAAGAGCCAAGAACTGCCATGAAGATTATGGCGACCTTTTACTGACAGGAAACACTCTTCTTGTCTAAAACGCTTGAATTATTGGCAAAGCACCGTAGGAATTCCACCAATCACGGGGCCGCACGTG
>DAOMFR010000213.1:0-9726 GCA_035429885.1 Blastocatellia bacterium | reverse complement strand
GCTGACGGCGGCAATCGCCCAAGCGGCGACTTTGGGCAAGGCAAACTGGCCGGAATGATTTTCTTCGTCTGGTTCAGGCTGCCGGTTCGCAAAGCCAAAGCCAATGGCAATCACGCAAGCAATGATGAAAACTCCGGGCGTGTAGCGGAACGAAAACGAGCTGAACGCAGAGCTAATACTGAAGGCGACGATTCCCAGCAAGACTCCCAAAACCCAATGAGCGTTTTCCGGATTCAGCAATCGCCATTGCCAGAATCTCCAACCGAGTTGCACCCAGAACGCAGCAAACAGCAGCAAACCAATCAGCCCAAGTTCGACAAACAATTGCAGATATTCGTTATGAACCAGCGGGCTGCGGATTTCGTCCGTGTCTTCCGCTGCGTTCCATTTGGCGACAGCGGCGTAACCTTGAACGACATCGGCGTAGTTGGGATTCGTGGTGAAGTAAGGACGGTATTCGCCGTATTTGGCCGGATACGCCGCCTGGCCAACGCCAATAACGGCGTTTCGTTTGCCCATTTCCCAGGCGACGATCCATCCGCGCAAACGATTGGTCAATCCGCCTTCGGCGGCGGACAACTGCGTCGCGCCCTGAATTCGAAACGCAATCTGTTCGCGATACCGAATGCCGACAAAGCTGGCGGCGACGATTAACACTGTTGCGATCACAATCAAACGGTTTCGGTCGGCCAGTTGAATCTGTTTGATTGCCAATCCGATGGCGATCAACACAAACACGACCGCCACCGCAAAAATGGCTCCGCGCCGCAACCCGACCAGCAACGCCAGCAAGCTCAAACCGGAAACGGCCAGCGAAACGAACATCGGGACGGTTTTGCGGTTGCTGAAATAATTCAGAATTTGCAGCGGCAACAGCGTCACCAGAAGTTCTGAAGTGATGCCGTGATTAAAGAAAATGCCCTGCATGTTTTCGCCAAAGGCTGCTCGCTCGTACAACAGCGAAAGCGACAACAGCGCGGCAAATCCGGTCAGCACGTAATGCAAAATTTCGGCGGCTCGCTGACGCATCGTCGCCAACGCTGCCACGAAAAAGACGGCGAAGCCGAACCAGATGCCAATCACTCGCACGCCATCATACGGCACAGGTGACCATTTCAGCGAAACCAGTTGCCACAGAATGAATACCAGCAACGCGCCGATCAGCATCACTTGCTGACGCGGCAGTTTCAGCGGATTCGTCTTCGTCCGAAACAGTTCAAACAAACCAATGGCGGCAAATACCGTCGCCGCGACGGAAAAGACGACTTCCTGCGTCGCCAGTCCCGGGTAGGTCAAATCAGGAATTACAAAAAAATTCGGAATCAGCGCCAACAATGGCAGCGCCCAAAACGCGATTTCGAGCAGGCGAAAGCCGCCAGCTTTCGGTGGAGTTTTTGTCTTGGATTTCATATTCGGCTGGACAGTTATTTGCTCGGCGGTTTCGCAGGAGTTTTTGAAGTTGCAGGAGCGGTTTGCGGCGCGGCGTCAGCCTTTTCTGACTTGGCCGAACGGCGCTTCCGAACAAAACTCATCGCCTTGGTCGGCACAATGTCCAACGCTCCGTCGCAAGTGACGCTCGCCCCGCTGCTCTTTTTCGGCGCGGGTTCAGCCGGCTTTTGACCAAACGCGGGCAGCAACAAAACGAAGGCAAAGGTGATCGCCAACATGGCTTGGGAAAATTTCAAATACTGCTTCGACATAAGTTTGTACCTGTAAATTAGGATTGAACGACGGCGATTGTACAACGTCAGAGACAGAGTTCAAGCTTTCGTCAGTTCGTTGGCAAGCACTTTGAACGTCGAATCAAAAATTTATCTGCTCTGTATGCAACAAGAAGCAAATTTGTTCAGGCGGAGTTCTTGAAAGGCAGATACCCCGTCCCTATAATCCGCGCCTTGCGTTGGAAGCTCAATGATCAATCCACTCTCCGTCGAATCAAACAGACACGGAACCTTAAAGATGATTTCCAGTTTGCGCCAAGAATCCGTTTGCGAATTTTGCAGCGACACCGGTTGGGAAGTGATTCCCGGTGCAGGAGCGCGCATTTGCCGTTGCCGTGTTAAAGACAAACGCGCGAGCTTGCTGGTGCGCGCCGAGATTCCCAAGCGTTACGAAGATTGCACGCTGCTGAATTACAACCCGCAAGGCGACAACCTGAAGTTCGACGAAGTCTTCCAAAGCCAATCGTATGCGTTGAACGACGCGCAAACTCTGGTTCGCGAATATCCGTTGCTGGAAATGGGATTGTTGCTGATGGGACCTTGCGGAGTCGGCAAAACGCATTTGGCCGTGGCGACGATCAAAGCGTTGATTGATAAAGGAATTCCTTGCCTGTTTTACGACTTCCGCGATCTGCTGAAAGAGATTCAGAACAGTTACAATGCCGTGTCGAATTCCTCAGAACTTGGCGTGCTGGGGCCGGTTTATCAGGCTGAAGTGCTGGTGCTGGACGAACTCGGCGCGATGAAGCCGACGGATTGGGTGCGCGACACAATGACTCAGATCATCAACACTCGCTACAACGACCGCAAACTGACGATCTTCACCACAAACTATCTGGACGACCCCACCAACCCAAACGAAGAATCGCTGACTGAACGCGTCGGAGTCCGATTGCGGTCGAGGCTGCACGAAATGTGCAAAACGGTGATCGTCAAAGGTTCGGATTACCGAATCGAGATGGGACGAAAACGCGGCCAGTCTCAAAACCGTCCTGTGCCCATCAATTCCCGACGAAAGAAGCTCTAACTCATCCACGCAAACAATTAACGCAAAGTCGCAAGGACGCAAAGATAATTTTGTGGCACTGGGTTACAGTTTCACCACTTTGCATCTTTGAGCCATTGCGACTTTGCGTTGAACTTGGTCGGGCTACCGAAAGCCCCAGCGAATCAAACCAGAATATATTGAGACAGGACTTACAAGATTGACAAGATGAACACGAGGAATGAACCAGTCAGAGGCCAATCCTGTAAATCTTGTCAATCCTGTCTATTTGTTTCTGCCTCAATGTTACACGTTCCGATTTAGATTTATTTGTCACTCACCGGAACTTCGTCTTCATCCTTGCCGGATTTGTCTTTGAACAGCTTGGCGACTTTCTTTTCAGCGCTGCTCTTTTCGATCTTCAGGACGCTTTCGCTGGAACCATCCCAAATCCGAGCCAGAAAGTATTGGTCGCCATACCGACGGAACATCAATTTGGATTTGTGCTTGTCCGTGTGCTTGTCTTTGATCGTCATGATGTTGACGGCTTTGCCGCCTTTTTCCTTACGAATCAACACGGTGCCGCTATCATTGACCGATTCGATGATGTAATCGCCTTTTGGCATTTTCTTTTTGCCGATCTGAAAATCGAACGGGATGTCGGCTTTGATGCGGAAACTGAAAAGCGACGACGAGGCGGCAATGGCGGAACTAAAGCCAAGACAGCAAACGACGACGAGTGACAACAGAATTTTCTTCATGATTCTCCTTGGGAATTGAGAGCGAGGCATGCTCGCTCGGTAAACTTACGGGGGAGCCTTAGCAGTGGCTGGCGAAGAGTATGCTCAACTCATCGAAGTTCGCCAAGGGCAAATTTTGTCTTTTTAGTACTTGGCAAATGAATTGTGATACAACCACAGCCACGGAGGACGAATATCAATGTCTTACATTCAATTTCTGGGAGCGACGCGAACCGTCACCGGCTCAAAACATTTGCTCGAAGTCGGCGGGTATCGCGTGATGGTGGATTGCGGATTATTTCAGGGATTAAAACAACTTCGACTGAGAAATTGGGATCCATTTCCGATCAAACCGGCTTCGATCAACTCGGTGATTTTGACGCACGCGCACATTGACCACACAGGCTATTTGCCTAGGCTGGTGCATGACGGCTTTGACGGAACGGTATACGCGACTCCGGCGACGGTGGAGCTGTCGCAAATTATGTTGCCCGATTCGGCGCGGTTGCAGGAAGAAGACGCCGAGTATGCCAACAAATCCGGTTCGTCCAAACATCACCCGGCGTTGCCGCTGTACACTGAAAAAGACGCCAAAGCGGCGTGCCGTTTGATGCAGTCCGTCAACTATCACAAGCGCATTGAACTGACCCCAAAACTGTCGTTTGAGTTCGTCACCGCCGGGCACATTCTCGGATCGAGTTTCGTGTTGTTCAATGTCGAATGCGATGACGGCGCAATTCGCAAAGTCGTCATGACGGGCGACCTTGGCCGGTACAACGAACCGATCATTCACGACCCTTCACCCGTGGAAGACGCCGATTACATCGTGGTCGAATCCACCTACGGCGACCGTGAACATACGGAGTTCGACGTCAAAGCTCGACTTGCTGAAATCATCACCGAAACTGTCAAACGCGGTGGACAAATTCTGATTCCCTCCTTCGCCGTTGGACGCACGCAACTGCTGTTGTATTTGATCCGTGAGCTGGAAGACGAAAATCGCATCCCGATCATTCCGGTTTATGTGGATAGCCCGATGGCTTCCAGCGCGACGCGGCTTTACCTGAGCCACAAAGAAGACCACGACCTGGAAATGAAAGATTTGATGGACGATCGGCGAAACCCGCTGGCAACCAAGCGGTTCAATCTGGCCCGGACTCGCGACGAATCCAAAGCCATCACCGCGCGCGAAGAATCCGCCATCGTTATTTCCGCCAGCGGCATGGTGACAGGCGGACGCATCATGCATCACCTTCGCAAACGATTGCCGGACGAACGGAACACCGTTGTCTTTGTCGGTTTCCAAGCCGAAGGCACTCGCGGACGGCGATTGTTGGACGGCGAAAAAGAAATCAAAATCTTCGGCCAATACGTTCCGGTGCACGCGAAAATCGAACGGCTGGAAAATCTGTCGGCACATGCCGATTACAAGGAAATTTTGCGCTGGCTGAGCGGGTTCAAACGCGCGCCTAAAAAACTGTTTCTGGTTCACGGCGAACCCAAAGCGCAGGAAGCCTTGAAACAGAAGATCATCGAAAAATTCGGCTGGACAGTAGTGATCCCGGATTACCTGGATCGGTTTGAGCTATGACCTAACATTGAGGAATCAGCAATGGTGGGACGCGAAGATTTTTTGCTGAAGGATTACGAATTGAAAGCACGGTACCTGACCGACCATTTTTCGCGAATGTGGGTCCGGTTCAACTTCTTTTTGACAATTGAATCAGGGTTGGTAGGCCTATCGTTTCACAAGGATTATGCCACCCACATTCGCGCCCTTTCTTATTTAGGTGGCTTTCTGGCGCTGGTCTGGTTTCACTTTGGAAGAACCGATAACTATCTGGTCGACTTCTATCGAAACCAGGTTGGAGCCGCGTTTAATTTATTGAGCAGTTTGATTGAAGAAAAAGACCAGCAGCCGAGATTGTTATTCGTCGGAAATGTGCAACCTGATGATTCCGTGAGCAAGACGTTATTGCGCGGGCGGTGGGGAAAGCTCAGTGCAACGGAATTGGCTGTATTTCTCCCTTTGGTCTACCTCGGAATTTGGATTTTGAGGCTGTTGTCTACCCACATTTCGTTTCCCAGGTGGATTTGACGCACGAAGGCTCGTATCCATTTCGACTCTGCGCCTCGTTTGAGGTATAGTGCCCGCCTACTTCGATATCACATCACAATGAAATTCATCGAAAAGCGACTTGGAGATTGCTAAAAGTCACGCGCCGACGTGGCGCATGTGGGAACTTTATCTGGCGGCAGGCCAAGTCTCATTCCTGAAGGAAGCAAGGAGCAATGCAAGCAAAAGCCAAACTCGAAGAAGAAATCAAAGCAGAAACGCCCTCCGTTGTTGCGGACGCTGACCCGCAAGAAACCTCTGAGTGGCTGGAAGCCTGGGAGCAAATTCTAGAAGAAGAAAGCCCGCAGCGCGCGAATTATCTGTGGAATGCCTTGACGCTACGCGCGCGCTCCGCCGGATTGAATCTTTCTCCGCGATTTAACACTCCCTACATCAACACGATTCGTCCGGAAGACGACGTGCCGTATCCGGGCAATTTGCCTCTGGAACGAAAAATCAAAAGCGCCATTCGCTGGAATGCGTTGGCGATGGTTGTGCAGCAAAACAAAAAAGATGCTGGCATCGGCGGGCACATCTCAACGTACGCTTCCGTAGCGACGCTGATGGAAGTCGGCTTTAATAATTTTTTCCGCAGCTCGATTGGCGATCAACCGGGTGATTTTGTGTACTTCCAGGGTCACGCCAGCCCGGGTATTTACTCTCGCGCTTTTCTGGAAGGTCGCCTTTCGCAAAAACAAATCGAGAATTTCCGCCACGAACTGCGCGACAGCGAAGGCTTGTCGTCATATCCGCATCCGTGGCTGATGCCGAACTTCTGGAGCTTCCCGACGGTTTCGATGGGCTTGGCTTCACTGAACGCCATCTACCAGGCGCGCTTTATGCGCTATATGGAAAACCGCGGATTGATTCCCGCGACCGATCGAAAGGTTTGGGCCTTCCTGGGCGACGGCGAAATGGACGAGCCGGAATCAATGGGATCATTGACGCTGGCCAGCCGCGAAAAGCTCGACAATCTGGTGTTCGTCATCAACTGCAACTTGCAGCGCCTGGACGGCCCGGTGCGCGGCAACGGCAAAGTCATCAACGAACTCGAAGCTGCGTTTGCCGGAGCCGGTTGGAACGTTATCAAAGTCGTTTGGGGCAGCGGCTGGGATGATTTGCTGGCGAGAGACACAACCGGTTTGCTGCTGAAACGCATGGAAGAATGCGTTGACGGCGAATACCAAGCCTTCCGCGCCAAAGACGGCAAATACATTCGCGATCATTTCTTTGGCAAATATCCTGAACTGCTGAAACTGGTCGAACATCTGAGTGATGAAGACATTTGGCGGTTGCGTCGTGGCGGCCACGATTCAATGAAGGTTTACAACGCCTACAAACGCGCCAACGAAACCAAAGGCAAACCAACTGTAGTTTTGGCCAAGACCGTCAAAGGTTATGGCATGGGTTCATCTGGTGAAAGCCGTAACCTGGCCCACCAGGCGAAGAAGATGGAAGATGTTGATCTGGTCAACTTTACCAAACGCTTCGAACTGCCGATTTCCGAAGAGGACGCGAAGAAAGCCAAGTTCTATTTGCCCGCGCCTGACAGCGAAGAAATGAAATACATGAAAGCGCGCCGCGAAGCGCTGGGCGGCAGCTTCCCTGTTCGCACTGTGAAGGATGACAAACTTCAGGCTCCGCCGCTGGAATTTTTCAAGGAATCGCTCGACGGTTCGCAAGGCCGCGAAGTTTCCACCACGATGGCCTTTGTCCGTGTGCTGACGCTGTTGATGACCAAAGACAAAGCACTTGGCAAACGGGTCGTGCCGATTGTTCCCGACGAAGCGCGCACGTTCGGCATGGAATCGCTGTTCCGCCAGGTAGGCATTTACGCCAGCCAGGGACAACTGTACACCCCGCACGATTCGGACATGTTCCTGTATTACAAGGAATCGAAAGAAGGCCAGATTCTGGAAGAAGGAATCACCGAAGCCGGTTCAATGGCGTCGTTCACGGCTGCCGGAACGGCTTACGCGAACTATGGCGTAGACATGATTCCTTTCTACATCTTCTATTCGATGTTCGGGTTCCAGCGTGTCGGCGACTTTATCTGGGCGTTTGCTGACGCTCGCGGCAAAGGTTTCCTGTTGGGAGCCACCGCCGGACGCACCACGCTGAACGGCGAAGGCTTGCAACATCAGGACGGTCACAGTCACGTGCTGGCCAGCACCGTTCCGACCTGCGCGGCATACGATCCGGCGTACGCGTATGAAATTGCTGTGATAGTTCAGGACGGTTTGCGTCGCATGTATCAAGAAAGCGAAGACCGTTTCTATTACATCACAGTTTACAATGAAAACTACGCCCAGCCCGCGATGCCCGAAGGTGTTGAAGAAGGCATTATCAAGGGCATTTACAAACTCAACGGAGCGCCCAAAGGCAAAGCCAAAGTGCAATTGTTCGGCAGTGGTCCGATGATGGGCGAAGTATTGCGCGCACAGAAGATTTTGGCTGAGCAATACAAAATCACCGCCGACGTGTGGAGCGTCACCAGTTACAACGAACTGCGTCGCGATGCGTTGCGTGCCGAACGTTGGAACCGGTTGCATCCGACCGAACCCGAACAAAAGCCGTACATCCAGCAAGTCATGGAAGGCACGGAAGGTCCGATTGTCGCGTCCAGCGATTACATGAAGATCGTGTCGGATCAGGTGGCTCCTTGGCTGGCTGGCCGTTTGGTCAGCTTGGGAACGGACGGTTTTGGCCGCAGCGAAAACCGCGATTACCTGCGCCGCCATTTCGAAATCAACGCCGAGTCCATCGTGGCTGCGGCGCTGTCGAAACTGGCTCGCGACGGCAAATTCAACGCCAAGAAAGCCGCGCAAGCGATTGCCGACCTGGGCGTGAATCCGGATACGATTGACCCTTCCATTGCTTAATTCAGTGCAGGGCCAAAACAATGGGCGCGAAAAGGTAAGTTCCTTTTCGCGCCCATTTCTTTTTCAGCGATGACCAGTCTTTCGGAATTCCTTTCAACCTGCGTCAAGGCGCAAAGTATCCCGACAAATCAATTACCAGATCCGTTTGCGTGGCAGCGAGACGCTTAAAGGCTCCGTCGGCCCCGAGCGCTACGGTGAAGTGGCGATTAAAGACCGTGCTGCTGCGGTAATTGGAGGTCGCCACACTCGGTTGTGTCGCATCGCTCGGCCAGAACCTCAGAAAGCCGTTGGCAGTGACGTTGACCGTGGTCGCGTTTCCCACGACCGCTTTCGCAGTAGCGGGAATTGTCGTGCAAGTGCCGGTTGCGGCTTGCAAGTATTCCGTGTTGCCTGCCATTGGCGTTCCTGGCGTGAAGCAGCCGGTTTGCCCCGCGCGCGTATCCAGCAAACGCACAGGCGCTGATAATGGAGTGAACAACAAACCCTGGCCATTGGAATCATTCAACTGCGTGCTGTAATACCCCAGCACATCCACCACCAAATCTGTCTGAGCCAGCGTGTAAATGTTGAACTGGCCGCTCGGCGACAGCCCCACAGTAAAGGGCGCGTTTATATTGACGCCCGTTTGGAAGTTGGAACTCGCGGCCAACGGTTTTGCCGCATCCGCCGGGAATAACGTCAGAAATCCGTTGGCTTGCGAATTGACTGTCGTCGCATTGCCCACCAACGATTGCGCGCCAGCTGGAATTAACACGCCGTCGCACGTCGTCGTGCCAAGCTGAGTCATTGTTGTGCCAGCCGTCAGCGGCGCTCCCGGCGTAAAGCAGGCGCTTTGCCCAACGCGCGTGTCCAATAACCGCACAGGTTTGGGCAATGGATGAAAATACAAACCACTGGCGGACGGCGGCGCGTAATAGCCCGTTATGTCCACAACGACGTTGGTATTTGTCGTGACGTAAATATTGAAAGCGCCATCGCCCGCGCCGAGTCCGACCGTAAACACATTGTTCAACACCTGATTGGCCGCGAAGTTGGAATTCGCCGCCAGGGGCCGCGTGACATCGCTGGGAAACAAGGTCAGAAAGCCTCCGCCGGATTCGACCGTGGTGATGTTTCCTGTCAATGCCCTGGCATTGGCGGGAATCGTCAAGCCATCGCACGTCCTGCCCGCCGCCGTCTGCGTGCGCGCCGTGCCCCCCGCAATCATCGCTCCTGGCGAATCACATCCTGTTTGCCCCGCTCGCGTGTCCAACAACCGAACCGGATGCGCCAGAGGATAAAA
>DAOMFR010000212.1:8102-9754 GCA_035429885.1 Blastocatellia bacterium | reverse complement strand
ATAGCCGCTGGCAAAATCTTCATTCGCGGCGAAAAGAACCTGTATTGCATTGGCAAATAAAGATGTAGCGCAGGTTTTCCAACCTGCGCTACATCTTTTCTACGGGCTAAGTTCCGACAATAAACCCTACTTTCAATTCAGCTCAGGTTGGAAAACCTGCGCTACGTTTCTTTTAGGACGGCTTGCAACACGTGGCCGTGAACGTCCGTTAAGCGGCGATTCGTACCGTTGTGGTAATAAGTCAGGCGTTCGTGATTCAGCCCCAGCAGGTGCAGCACCGTCGCGTAAAAGTCATACACGGTCGCTACGTTCTCAACGGCGCGCCGACCGAATTCGTCGGTTGCGCCGTAACTCATCCCGCCTTTGACGCCCGCGCCCATCATCCACAAAGTGAATCCGTCAGGATTGTGATCGCGCCCGGCGGAACCTTCCTGATGCGTCGGCATGCGGCCAAATTCCGTTGTCCATAACACCAGCACATCTTTCAACATTCCGCGCTGTTTCAAATCTGTCAGCAAGGCAGCGGTCGGCTGATCGAAGATCGGGCAGTGGCGTTCGTAATCAGTTTTCAGCGTGCGATGTGCGTCCCAATTGAGCAAACCGTCAATCGAACTGGCGCGCGAAGCGCAGTAAAGACTGACGTAACGCACACCGCGTTCCAGCAACCGGCGCGACAGCAAACAGTTTCGGGCGTACGCGGCTTTCAGCGGATTGGTGTCGTCAGTCGCGTAAAGTTTGTGAACGTGCTGCGGCTCTTTCGACAGGTCTGTGACTTCTGGCGCAGCCAGTTGCATCCGTGCGGCCAGTTCATACGCGGACATTCTTGCTCGCAATTCGCCTTCGCCCGGATGTTGCGCGGCGTTGGCGGAGTTAAGCGTTTTCAGGAACTCGCGGGTTGCGGCTTCTTCTTCGGCGGAAACATCGGCTGGGCGGTTCAGGTTTCTCAATGGTTGATGGGCGGCCAGCATGACGGCTTGATGTTGCGCGGGCAAAAATCCGTTTGACCAATTGGCTTTGCCGTTGGGCGGTTCGCCGCGAACATCCGTCATCGCCACAAACGTCGGCAGGTTGTCATTCAAACTACCAAGCGCGTAACTGGCCCAGGCTCCGGCGGACGGGAAGCCTTCGCGGACAAAGCCCGTATTCATAAACACCGTCGCCGGGCCGTGCGTGTTGCTGCGCGAAGTCATCGAATGAATGAAGGCAATGTCGTCGGCATGTTTGGCTACGTTGGGCAGC
This sequence comes from Blastocatellia bacterium, assembly GCA_035429885.1. Lineage (GTDB taxonomy): Bacteria > Acidobacteriota > Blastocatellia > RBC074 > RBC074 > RBC074. The sequence goes on along the minus strand of DAOMFR010000212.1, from coordinate 8,515 downwards.
AAGGTCGTCAACATCTTGCCGCTTTGCCCGGCGGGCGCAAACGGCCACGGCGATTTCATCAGCGGGCCGTTTTTGCCCTGAAAGGTGACTTCTTTTTCTGCGCCGGGCAACGGCGTGTCGTGAAATTTTTCGAGCGCCGGTTTGTAATCCCACAAATCAATGTGCGAGGCCGCGCCGGGACAGAAAATGTGCAGCACCTGTTTGGCCTTGGGCGCGTGATGCTGGATGCGTTGCGCCAGGGCATCACGGCTGAGCAAATCCGTTAACGCCACGCCTGCAATGCCTGTGGCGGCGTGTTCCAGAAACAGTCGGCGAGTCAGAGCGATGGAGTTGGTTTTGTTCATTAAGTCTCCGGTGCGGTACCGCGCGCGTAAGCAAGCGGCGGCTTGCGCTGAAGACCGCTTGCTTACGTG
>DAOMFR010000212.1:6449-8002 GCA_035429885.1 Blastocatellia bacterium | reverse complement strand
GGCGCGTCGGCGTTCAGCGCGTAAGGTTTCGTCACTTGATCCAACACGGCCAGACTGGCGGGAACGACATCGGCTCCGCGTCGTTGAGGATCGCCGCCTTTGTGCACGTAGGTGGTTTCTTTCGGCTGAGCGAATTTGCCAGCCCAAACCAGCGACAACGGAGGAATCGCGCTGAGCTGTTGATTCAATTGCGAAAGGTCTTTGTTCAAAGATTCCAGCTGAAGCTTTTCCGCTTCGCTGGTGACTTCGGGCGAAAAGCGCGCAACGGTGTGCGCTTCGTTGAACGGTTTGCGGTCGCGCGAATCGGCGACGAGTTGCCACTGTTTGCCATCGGTTGAAACCAGAGCCTGATATTCCGTGACAAACGGGCCAAGTCCCGCGCCGGGATTATCCGGCGCAGCCGTGCGGTCTTGCGAAAAGACAATGCGTTCGATGGTTTCGGTTTGCGGAAAGGTCAGCGTCAATTCCGGCGGATTGCCAACAAACCAGCGTTCGCCGAATTTGCCGTCGTTGACCAAATCCACGCCGTAAGTCGCGGCTCCGGCGTCTTCGGCGCGCGCTGAAGTTGCGCCTTCGGCTTTGGTTCCGTAACTGGCCAGCGCGACATTCCGAGTTGCCGTCCACGCTTCAAATTCGTCAATGCGCGCGTTTCTGCCGGATTGCGTGCTGTTGGAATTTCCCAGCGCTTTGAATTTCAAATACCGCGCGCTGACCGGCGCGAAGCGGTGTTCGTTGAAATGCCGAGTCACAGCGGGCAGCGGATACGTCGCGTGTTTGGCTGCGCGTTGCAAAGCCCGCGCGGCAATGGATTTTTCCAGCGTGTCTTTTTCCTTCGTCAGTTCGGCGCGGCGCGTTTCCAGCGGGCCGGCTTTTTCGGCGTACGCCTTTCGCTGTTCTTCGCTGGCCAACACCCGCTCGCCGTGTGTGACGCCTTCAAACGCGGCTCGCAAACGGTAATAGTCTTCGGTGGGAATCGGGTCGAATTTATGAAAATGGCAGCGCGCGCAATTCACCGTCAGGCCGAGAAAAGTGTTGCTGGTGGCGGCGACAAGATCGTCCAGCGTGTTGGCGCGAATGACTTTCGCCTGCGCTGCATCTTGATTGCCAACGTCGTCGTAAGGGCCGCACACCAGAAAAGCTGTGCCGACTTCAACGTCAGGATTGCCTTTTCCGACTACATCGCCCGCCAGTTGTTCAACGAAAAACTGATTGAATGGCTTGTCTTCGTTGAAACTGCGAATCACGTAATCGCGGTAAGGCCAGAGGTTGTTGATTAGCACGTTGCGCTCAAAGCCGTTGCTTTCACCGAATCGCACCACGTCCAGCCAGTGCCGCCCCCACTGTTCGCCATAACGCGGACTGGCCAGCAACCGATCCACCAGTTTTTCATAAGCTTTCGGGTCGGAGTCTTTGACGAAGGCTTCGACTTCTTCGGGCGAAGGCGGCAAACCCGTCAGGTCGTAAGTGACGCGGCGAATCAGCGAACGGCGGTCGGCCTCAGGATTGGGTTTTAAGCCGCGTTCGGCCAGTTTGGCGAAGATGAACCGATCAAT
>DAOMFR010000212.1:3076-6349 GCA_035429885.1 Blastocatellia bacterium | reverse complement strand
CAGGAATGCCCGGCGTCACAGGCGGTTCGGCTTTGGCCAAAGGTTGCAACGACCACCACGAAGCTTTCTCGGCGCGTTTGGCTTCCCCACTGGATGGCGTTTCTGTTTCCGGCCAAGTTGCTCCGGCATCAATCCAGGCGCGCAGCAAAGCGATTTCGCGCGCGGTCAGCGGAGCGCCTTTGGATGGCATGCGTTCGGCAGAATCGGTACTGCTGACACGGCGAATCAATTCGCTTTCGGAGCTTTTGCCGGGAACGATGACAGAACCTTTCATCGCTCCGGCTTTGGTGTCCAATCGCAATCCGGCTTGCTGTTTTTCAGGTCCGTGGCATTCGATGCAGCGGGCGTGCAGCAACGGGCGAATGTCACGCTCGAAATTCACTGCGCTGCTTTGGCGGGCGGCGACTTCGCTGAATTGCAGACGCAGGAACAAACCGCTCCCGGCAACCACGACCAGGCAGATGATCTTGAACAGACGCGAACGACGGCGGCGCATTTTGCTCTCCAGATTTTGGTGTTGAATCAAACGAGAATTCGTCTTTCGCCAAGACTATAGCATCAATTGTTTTTCCAGGCCGATGCGTTGAGGGAACTGAGGCGAGAAAAAGAAAAAGCCCGAAGCGGTTTTTCTAAACGCTTCGGGCCAAGCAAAGTTGTAGATGAGAATGAAACACTGCGTCGAGCCGCAGTGCTCCACGGTTAGTACAGCAACTTCACGCCAAACTGAATTCGTCGCGGGCTTTCAGCGGAAAGCACTCGGCCAAACGATGACGAACCGACAAAATTATCCGGCAAGCCAAAGTTTGGATGGTTGAACAGATTGAAGAACTCCGCGCGGAATTGCACGGTGACTTTTTCCTTGATCGCGGTGTTTTTCAGCAACGAGAAGTTCACGTTTTGGTAACCGTCTCCATCCAGAATGTTGCGTCCGGCATTGCCGAAGCTGCCAAAGCGCGGAACCGCAAACGCCGAAGTGTTGAACCATCGTTCAACTGTCGGATTGCTCAGCCTGGCCTGGCCCACCAGATTCGGACGGTCATTGCCCAAAAATCCCAGGTTGGAAATGCCCGTGTTGCTGTTGTCGAATTCCGGCAACAACGCCACGGTGAATGGACGCCCGGTTTGCAACGTAATGACGCCGAATGTTTGCCATCCATCCAGAACTGCTTTGGCGGCGCCTTTCAACGATTTGCCAAAGGGCAGTTCATACGAATAGCTCAGCGAAAAGCGATGACGGATGTCGAAGCCCGACCGGCCGCGTTCTGCCGCCAGATTGAAACTGTTCTGCGGGTAGTTCGGGTCGCCCGTGCTGGAAAATATGCCCGACGCGTTATCAATGGATTTGCCGAAGGTGTACGAACCCAACAGCGATAGTCCGGCAGTCAGGCGTTGTTGCACGCGAGCCTGCAAGCTGTGGTAATTCGATGCTGCGCTGCTTTCCTGCTGTGTGATTTCTCCGAACAGCGGATTGCGCGGCAAGTTGGGTTGTTGTGTGCTGGCCGCCGGTTGATTGATGTCGCGCGAAGCCAGCAACTTGGTTCCTTTCGATCCGACGTAGGCCACTTCGGCGACAGTTTTGCTGCCGAGCTGATGTTGCAGGCTCAAATTCCAGCTTTGCGTGTAAGCAGTCCGCAGGTTGCGGTCATAAGCAAACGCCGATGGAGCCGATTGGCCAGGCGTGTTGAACGGAAACGGATTGTAAATCGTCAGCGGCGCTTGCTGTGATTGATAGTAGAAGCGGAAATCAAAGTAAGGCGCGTTGAAGAACAATCCTTCACCCGGAGCCAGTGGCGATTGATCGAAATAGACTCCGTAACCCGCGCGAACGACGGTGGTGGAATTTCTGCCCAAGGACCACGCCAGCCCAAGCCGAGGCGCAAAGTTGTTTTTGTCAGCTTCGTACCCGGCGCGAGGAATGCCATTCGACCCAACCTGAACCAGTTTCTTGGTTACAGGGTCATAGATATTGGCTCGATCTTTGGCATCAACCGCTGGAGAGTTGTATTCATAACGCAACCCCGCCGACAGAGTCAGCCGGGGACTAATTCGATAGCTATCGTTTAGGAACACATTGTAGCTTTCAGTTCTCAAATGCTGTTGGTTATCCAGCCGCGCTCCGCCAGTGACCAGTGGTAAGCCGAACAGCAAATTGGCCAGCGGGTTACCGGTGATGAACGGAAATACCGTGGGCGTTCCATCCGGCAAGGTAAATGAAACGTAGCCCGGAAACACCATCAGCCCGCGCGATTGCACGTCGCGGAAAGCGTTCTGCCGAGTCGAGCGAAAATCGAACCCGAATTTCAGCATGTGATTGCTGACGACATAACTGGCTGTGTCCAGAAATTGAAGAACGTTCGTCGCCGAATCCTGCGGATTGTTATATTCGTGGCCAAGCGGCGAATAACCGGTAACACGAATAAAGCTCAAGCCGAAATCACGCGGATTGGTAGAAAGCTCCGGCAAACCCACTTGTTTGTTGATGCTGACGCCGGGGTTTTCGATCTGGACTTGATTGCCTACGCGGCTGAAAGCAATGCGCGCGTCATTGATGAAGCGCGGAGAGAAGACGTGGTTTTCATTCAGCATTAAATTCTGACCACGACGCAAAACCGTGTTGCCGTAACCTGGCACGAAAACCTGAGTCACTCCTGAATATGGTTCAAACAGATTGCGGTCGGCGAAACTGTAGCGCGCCGAAAACTGCGAAGCGTCGTTGAGTTTGTGATCCACACGAACGTCAAACGAATCATTGCGGTCTTTCTGAATTGGTGAAGCGACGTAATTCTGCCCAGGCACGTTACGGTTCGGCAGCGGATACAGCGCAGCGATTTTCAACCCGATTGGATTCAACGCTTGTTGCGGGATAATTCCGCCGGGAAATTGCGTTTGAGTGCCGGGAACCAGCGGCCAGAATTGTTGCGGAAGCTGCGAAAAATCGCCGATGCGTTCTTTGGCGGTTGGCACGTTGGCCAGCCGGGTAATACCTTCGCGCAATCGAGTGCCTTCGTAATCGCTGAAAAAGAACGTGCGATCTTTGATCACTGGGCCGCCAAAGCTGAAGCCGAATTGATTGCGGCGATAAGTTGGATCGGGTTGATCGGCGGGCGCGAAATAGTTGCGCGCATCCAGCGATTGGTTACGCACAAATTCATAGGCTGTGCCGTGAAAACTGTTCGTCCCGGATTTCAAAACGACGTTGACCTGCGCTCCGGCGCTGCGGCCAAACGAAGCGTCGTACACGCTGGAAAGCACTTCAAATTCACGGATGCCATC
>DAOMFR010000212.1:0-2976 GCA_035429885.1 Blastocatellia bacterium | reverse complement strand
ACTGCGCCGAGCGATGCGCCGTCTTGTTTCAACGGGCTGGCCGAATCGGAAACGATGATTGGATCGGCCTGAAGGCCGCCAATGGCCATGATGATGTCAAGCCGAGCTTCCTGATTTACCCGCACAATCAAATTCTCTGAAGCTCTTTTAAACCCCGTTTGTTCGACTTGCAGACGATAAGCACCCGGGCGCAACAGCAGAAACGCATATTCCCCCACTTCGTTGGAAACTCCGGTTCTGGTCTGATTGGTGTCTTGATCAACAAGACTAACCTTGGCGCCTTTGACAGATGCGCCGTTTGAATCTGTCACCCGACCCCGAACCGAACCTCGATAGTTTTGCGCTAAGGCGGCGGAACTCAAGGCAAGCAAACTAAAAACAATTCCGAATACAAATCTGACTTTCACTGATAAACCTTCCTCCTGGTGTTGACTGAAACAGGTATCGCAGGGTTTCGAACCTGCGTCTGCTTCTAAGCGAAGCCCTTCTTGCCAACAAAATTCTAGTGATTGAAAACTGAGCAGGTTGGAAAACCTGCTCTACAAGCGTTTTGATTCTGATTGAAGCGATTCAAACGAACTCGCGCGCGGCGAGGTTCAATCAGAGATTTGGAATTCATTCCATTGAATAACCAAGACGACCAAACTGCCGCCGCTGTTTCGTCTAACTTTCAGACAATTTCGTTTGTTGCAGCTTGGCGGAGGCTTTGATCAACGCCTTCAACGCCGCGCTTTTTAACTGTTTGGTTTCGGTGAGGGCGACGTGTCGCATCTTTTTGCCATCGCCAGTCATCAAGCCTTTAGGATCGTCCAGCTCGATACCATTCATGAAATAGAGGTTAACGTGTTTTTTATGCGGCCCAATGGCGATGAACTGGCCGGTCATCGTTCCATCCAAACTGAAGCGCGCGACGCGCCAGCCGAAGTAAATCTTTTCTTCTGCTTTGGGAAAAAGCTTGGCGATCAACGCGCGAGCTTCAGCGGCCAGAGCGCGAATGTTTTCGTCGTATTTATTCAGTAACAAGTCGAAGTCTTCGGGCATAAATTCTCTCAGCGGCTTTGACGCATCGTTGGCGCAAGCCTGTTGGGCAACGGTTCTATTCGTTTTTGCATTTTCGAGGGCGGGAGTCTCCCATTGAAACCGGCCAGATTGCAAGCCGCGAAAATTGCGGCTACTGTCGCTGCCGCGAAAATACTTTCAACAAATCATCAACAGGAGTTTGCCAAATGAATCATCAACCGTCACCACAGCTTTTCTTTGCCGCCGTCAGCTCATATCAACTTACCTCCGTCATCAAGGCAGCTCTTGAGCTTGAGATTTTCACTGCGGTCGCGGAAGGCAACACGACTGCCGGAACAATTGCTGCGCGTTGTCAGACCAGCGAACGCGGCACGCGAATCCTTTGCGACACGTTGGTCATCAACGGCTTTCTGACCAAACAAGCCGGGCAGTACGGCTTGACTCAGGATTCAGCCTTCTTTCTGGATAAACGCTCGCCCGCATATCTGGGCGGCGCGGTTGAATTCCTGTTGGACCCGATGATGGTGGCGGGCATGAGCGACATTGCGGGCGCGGTTCGCAAAGGCGGAACGACCATCAGCGCCGAAGGGACCGTTTCGCCGGAAAATCCTGTCTGGGTGAAATTCGCTCGCGCGATGATGCCGATGATGATGCCTGCGGCATTGGGCATGGCACAGTTGGTCAAGGTGGACCCGCATCGCAAAGTCCGCGTGCTGGACATCGCCGCTGGCCACGGAATTTTCGGCATCGCCTTCGCGCAAGCCAATCCCAACGTCGAGGTCACGGCGCTGGATTGGGCATCGGTGCTGACCGTCGCTTCAGAGAACGCCGCCAAGTTCGGAGTGGCGGACCGTCATCAGTTGTTGCCGGGCAGCGCGTTTGAGGTCGACTTTGGCACAGGCTACGACCTGATTTTGCTGACCAACTTCCTGCACCATTTCGACGTGGCGACGAACGAGAAGCTGTTGAAGAAAGTCCACGACGCTTTGGCCGAAGGCGGGCGAGCGTTGACGCTGGAGTTCATCCCGGATGATGAACGCGTGACTCCGACAATGATGGCGTCGTTTGCGTTGACGATGCTGTGTTCCACTGCGGCGGGTGACGCCTACACTTTTGCGGAGTATGAACAGATGTTTGCGCACGCCGGATTCACGAAAAACGAAATGCACGAACTGCCACCGACTCAGCGGCTGATTGTGTCTTATAAGTGAGTCTGTGCAGAACGGGAAGCGGTAGCGACCCGGTAAGGTTAGAGCGGTACGGAACCCGGTAGTTTCCGAAAGAACCCCGTCGCTACCGCTCCCGGTTCCGTATCAAAGTTGGTCAGGGTTTTTGTGCTGAGATGTAATCGTTGAAAATCACGTCGCCGTAATCGCGGTACTTTCCAGCGTCGAAACTCTTCACGAATCCCGTCATCAACTGCATCACCGTTGTCGAGATGTGGCCGGGAACCGCCGCCGGATGCGAATAGCGCATGTTGAACACGGCGCGAATGAACAGGCTTTTGTCTGTTAGCGGCAATCGTTTGACGTTTTTGGCAAAGGCTTCAAACGAAGAACCGTCGAACAGATATTGTTCGACGTTCGACAGGTAATAAGCTGTCACGGTCAATCCGGTTTTGCGCAGGTAATCGCCAATGGCGGCCAGCGCTTTTGCTCCGCCGAAATCGCCGACAATCGGAATAATCAGATTCTTGCGGTGCATGTCGCGGACGAAGTTGTAATCGTCCACCACGGCCAAAAAGTTTCCCTGCTTGCCGTTCAAATCCGTTTGCACAATCAATTCCCGCATCGAAGGGAAGTAGTTGCCCCAGCCTCCGCCGCCATCCAACCGAAATGCGATGTCCACGCCTTCCGAGCGAAAGTTTTTGTACACGTATTCCAGACTGGCTTTGTCGTCTTTGGAAAGTGGGAACTGAAACTCGGTTTCGATGGTTTTGATGATCTCGGCCAGGTT
>DAOMFR010000211.1:0-9841 GCA_035429885.1 Blastocatellia bacterium | reverse complement strand
CTCAAACGCGATGGGCAACCGGGCAATTTTGGATCTGCCATCAATAACAGAGGCACCTTGACGGTAAACAATTGCGTGATTAACGGCCACCAGCAATCCTCCATCCAGGGAGCCGGGATCGCGAATACAGGCACGGCCACCGTGCAGAATTGCAGTTTCAGCAACAACACCGCAGCCGATGGCGGAGCCATTTTCAATCGCGGAGCACTGACCGTTACCGGCAGTTCTTTCACTGACAACCTCGTTCTTCGATCCAACGGCAGCGGCGGCGCAATCGCGACGATTGGCGGAACAGTGGTGCTGAATCAAAGCACATTCACCAATAATCACGTGAATGTTAGCGGCGGCATGGGCGGAGCCATTTCCAGTTTCAGCGGGAACGTAACGGTCAATGGATGCACGCTGGTCAATAACCAGTCCGTCACAGCAGGCGGAGGCATGGTTTTATTTGATGGCGTCAACCAAATCCTCAATTCCACGTTTAACAGCAACGTTTCCAGTACAGGCGGCGGATTGCACAGCAGCACCACCGCAACCAACATCGTCAATTGCACCTTCACGGCAAATCAGGCGAATCAGGGCGGCGGGCTGAATGGATCGGCTTCCGTGCGCAACAGCATCATTGCGGGCAATCTCGCCAATTTCGGCCCGGATACGGGAACCTTTACGACGTCTCTGGGACATAACCTGATCGGCATCGGCAACGATGGAAATGGATTCTTGAATGGAATCAATGCCGACCGCGTCGGATTTGCGAATGCGCCGCTTGATGCCAAATTGGGGCCGTTGCAAGCCAATGGAGGACCGACCAAAACTCACGCTCTCTTGTGCGGCAGTCCGGCGCTCAACAACGGCGATAACGGTGTGCTCGGCGCGCCGCTCAATCTCAGCACGGATCAGCGCGGATTGCCGCGCAAGTTCAATTCCAACGTGGACATCGGCGCATTTGAAACTCAAAGCACCGAAGCCAACTGCAACTTTGCCAACGGCGGCACGATCACATTGCCAGTGGGTGCTGCGGCGTCGCCATATCCATCAACCATCAACGTCAGCGGCCTGACCGGATTCGTCAGCAAAGTCACGGTCACGCTCAACACCCTGCGCCACGAAAATCAAAACGGCCTCGAAATTTTGCTGGTGGGACCGCAAGGACAGGCATTGGTGCTGATGTCCGACGCCAACGGCGATCCGGACAATCCGTTCATTTTTGACCGCACAATCAGTTTTGACGATGCCGCGCAGTTTGCGATTGCCGATGGGCAGGCGTTGTTTGATGGCACATACCGTCCGGCAAATTACGGCGCAGGCGATGTCTTCCCATCTCCCGCGCCCGCCACGTTCAGTTCGCCCGCGCCCGCTGGCACCGCGACGCTGGCATCGGTGTTCAATGGAACCAATCCCAATGGCGCGTGGCAATTGTTCATCTTCAACGATCAACCCTTTGGCACGGGATCGGTGCGCGGGTGGTCGTTGCAGATTCAAACGGATCACCCGGCGTTGGATGTGCAACCCGCGACCGTGCCCGCAGGCGCGGTGAATGTTGCGTATCCGACCACGCAATTCAGTTCTCCCAATGGACACGGCACACTGAATTTCCAGGTCAGCGGAAATCTGCCGCCCGGCATGGCATTTCTGGTTGGAGCGGGAGAGCTTTCCGGTACCCCCACCGCTGGAGGCAATTTTAATTTCATCGTGAGCGTCGTAGATGCGGATGGATGCATGGGCACACGTTCATACACCCTGACGATTCCCTGTCCGCCAATCAACATCACCAATGCGGCTGACAACTCCACGACCTTGCCCATTGGCACGGCGGGGCAACCCTACAATGCGTCGCTGGCCGCCACTGGCGGCGCCGCGCCGTACACCTTTGCGATTATGTCCGGCTCTTTGCCAACCGGCATGACATTCGGCACCGATGGCGTCTTTGGCGGAACATCCACCGACACCACGGAAAGGACGCTGACCATCACCGTGACCGACGCGTTTGGGTGCACGGGACAACAAGCGTTCGATCTGCTCATCAATTGCCAGACGATCACTGTGACACCGCCCGCTCAAAATTCCGCTGTGGTGAATCTGCCGCTCAGCCTGCAATTCACGCAAACCAGCGGCTTGGGCACGGTGAATTTCACGACGTCCAGCACATTGCCTACGGGCCTAATTCTGAAATCGGATGGATTGTTGATTGGCACGCCCACACAGACCGGCGTTTTTCCGATGACTGTCGTGGCGAAAGATAAAAACCAATGTCAGGGGGCAGTGAATTACACCTTGACGATCACGAATTGCCCGGCCAACTTCACCGTCAACAGTCTGGCGGATACGCCGGACCTGCTCCCCGGCGATGGCCTGTGCCTGGATGCCAACAACCAATGCACGTTGCGCGCGGCGATTATGGAAGCCAACAATGTGACCGCGTGCGCTCCGCTGGCCATAAATTTCAGTGTCACCGGAACCATTGATCTGGCATCAGCGCTGGACGGACTCAATCATCCGAATCTGATCATCAATGGTCCTGGCGCAAATTTGCTAACCGTGCGGCGGCTCAACGACGCGCCCAACTTCGCCATTTTCGGCATTAACTCAAACAAGACAGTGACGATCAGCGGCCTGACCCTGACAGGCGGCGTGTCGAATGGCGATGGGGGAGCGATTTTCAATTCCGGCGTATTGACGTTGCGCGATTGCATCTTGGCCAACAATTCCGGTGGACACGGCGGCGCGGTGATTTCTGCCGGCACGTTAACCGTCATCGGTTGCGCTTTCCACAACAACCGGGCCTTTCAAACCGGCGGAGCGCTTGAAGGGATCGGAACCGTGAATGTGGCGAACTCAACGTTTTCCGCCAATGGTGCCAACTTTGGCGGCGGAGGAATTGATGTTGCCTCTGGAAGTGCGGTGCTGACCAATTGCACATTTGTCGGCAACACCGCTGGCTTTGAAGGCAGCCAGGTGCGCAAGGAATCCAGCACGACGGTGTTGGTGCGCAACACGCTGGTGGACCACGTTAGCAACGCCGGGCCGATTTTGTTTGGAGCCTTTACATCGCTGGGAAACAACCTGATTGGCAGCAGCGACGGATCAAACGGCTTCGTCAGCGGAGCCAACGGCGACCAGATTGGCACGCTGGCGGCTCCGCTGAATGCGTTGGTGGCTCCGCTGGCCAATTATGGCGGCGCGACACCGACGCATGCGTTGTTGCCAGGCAGCCCGGCGATCAATGCCGCGCAAAGCTGCGTGCTGACCAATACGTGTCCCACCAACAATCTGGGATTCAATCTCGCCACCGATCAACGCGGCGCGGGATTCAATCGGCAATCCGGAAATTTTGTGGACATCGGCGCATTTGAATCGCGCGGATTCACGCTGGCCATCAGCGGCGGCAATAACCAATCCACAGGGCTCAACGCACTGTTTGCCAATCCGTTGAGCGTCGCCGTCACCGCCAGCGGCAATGAACCTGTCAACGATGGAATCGTGACGTTCACGCCTCCCGCCAACGGAGCAAGCTGCGCGATTGCCGGAAATCCGGTGACCATCACCAATGGCGCAGCCGTGACAGGTCCCGTCACCTCAAACGCAATTCTCGGTGGCCCGTACAACGTCACGGCCAACACGGCCGGAGCAACGTCGCCGGTTCAGTTTTCGCTGTCCAATGTGAACGCGCCGAACACTCCGCCCACGTTGACACCTGCAACGAATGTTTCGCTGCAACAGGGAGCAACATTCTTTCAAATGCAAATCGCCACGGTTACAGATTTGGAAAGTGGCCCAGGCGGCGTCAGCGTTACGGTGAACGGAGGAAGTTCCGCCACTGTCAACGGCGTGACGGTTTCGCAACTGGTCAACAACAGCGGAACAATCATCGCCAGGGTCGCCGCAGGGTGCGGAGTCACGACCGCCAATTTCACCTTAACCGCAACAGATTTGCAGGGCGCATCGGTGAGCGCAGGGCTGACCGTCACGGTCACAGCCGTCAACGGATTCAGCATCGTGGTGAATCCAGACACCTTGCTCAATGGATTGACACTGGTTCCCTATGTCGCAACGCTGTCGGCAACCGGCGGCAGCGGGTCATTCACCTTCAGTGTGGCGTTGGGCGCGTTGCCCAATGGATTGGCGCTGAGCGGAAATCAGATTGCCGGAACTCCCACGACGGCAGGGCCATTCACGTTCACTATCCGCGCCACGGACACTAACGGAGGATGTTTCAGCGAGCGCAGTTATACAGTGCTGATCGGCAGCAGCGGGTTGATGTATTACCCGTTGCCCAGGCCTGTGCGATTGCTGGACACCCGCGCCGGAGCCAGTTCGAATGCGTGCAACCAACCAAATGCGCAACTGAATGCAAACTCGACCACAACGTTCACGGCGCGCGGCACCTGTGACGGTATTTCCATTCCCAGCAACGCCGTCGCGTTGACCGGTAACGTTACCACTGTGCAACCGGCCACGAACGGATTCCTGGCGTTGTTTCCAAGCGATGCGCCGCGCCCCGGCGTGTCCAATTCCAACTTCCTGGCGAATGAAGTGCTCAACAACGCCTTCACGGTGGGCATTGGCGCAGGCGACGGAGCGTTCAAGGTGTTCGTCAGCACGACCACGCATGTCGTAATTGACATCAACGGGTTTTATGCGCCGCCTGCCACTGGAGGCTTGTTCTTTCACCCGTTGCCCAAACCGATTCGCTTGCTGGAAACGCGACAAGGCTTGTCCGGCTGCCAAACGCCGGGCGCGGCTTTGCAAGCGAACTCGACGCGATTGCAAACGGGCGTGCTGACCTGTGATGGCGTGACGATACCAACGGGCGCGCAAGCGTTGGTCGGCAATGCGACCACAACCAATTCGCAAAGCAATGGCTTTTTGACCTTATTCCCGGCGGATGCCAGCCGGCCATTCACGGCAAGTTCGAACTTTGTCGCGGGCGTCAATCGCAACGCGCCGTTTACCGTCGGTTTGTCGCTGAACGGAGAGTTCAACATCTTCACGGCGGCGACCACGGATCTGATCATTGATGTGATGGGATATTTCAGCACTCAGGCCAACGATGTAAATGGACAGGGGCTGTTGTTTACCTCGCTGGGGTCTCCGTTGCGTTTGCTGGATACACGCGCGGGGCAGCCGGGATGTTTCAACACGGGCGCGCCGATGACCGGTGGAACCGTTTTCACGCAAGACACGCAGGTCCCCTGCACCAACGTGATAGCAGCGGCTCGCGGATTGGTCGGCAACGTCTCGGCGTTGAATGCCACGGCCAATGGGTTCCTGACATTCTGGCCCAGCAATGCCGCGCGACCGACGGTAGCGACTTCCAATTATCAAACCGGACGCGTGTTCAACCGGCACTTCACGGTTGGACTTGGTCCGGACGCCGCCTTCAACCGGTTCGCGTCCAGCACGACGGACGTGATTATTGACATCTCCGGCTTCTTCGCGCCGTGAGGACAATTGAAGAGTGGAGGTTGTGATGCAGAAATGGGGAGTGATTTCTCACTCCCCATTTCTGCATTTAGCTTTCAGAATCGCAGCGGGTGTCGCTGTTAAAACATGCCTTCGGTTTGAGCCTGAAGTTTCGTCAGTACATACACGCCTTGTTTGGGTGAAACGGCGAAGCCTTCTTTGACCAGTGCCCGATTGCCCAGCCCAGCTTCGGGCCGCGCCAACCCTGTCACGCGAGCCATTTCGCCGGGCAGCGTCATTCCGGCGCATTGCAAAAAGCAGCGAGCTATTTCCTGTACCGCGACAGAACGTTTCACTGATTCCCCCAACTGTTCCGGAAAGCGCCCGGCCGCCAACGCCCAAATGTAGGTGAATTTTGGCTGGTACAGGACTTCGCTGGGCACAACCAGCATCGCTGTTTGCAATTCATCCAGCGCAGCGGTCAGCGCCTTGCGGTCGGCAATTCCCGTTTCTTTGCGCAAATCGCTGGTCGCCATTTCGTATTCCTTGCGCAAGACTTTCAGTACCGCCTGGGCATTGGCGCTCAGCCGTTTCTTTTCTTCTTTTTTCGGGACGCCCCACACCGCATTAAAAAACGGAATCATGCGCGGAGCCAGAAACAAGGTCCGAGCCTTGGTCAGCTTGCCGTAATACACCTTGCCGCGGCGCACCAGATCATCCTTGAGCAACCACGTGTGCGACGCTTCGGGGTCTTTTTGAACGTTGTGCGGCATCACGGCATCGCGCCGTCCGCAAACCGCCACATACAGCGACGCGCCAGGTTTGCGCGAATCGGTCAAACAGTTGGTGAAGCCTACGCGTTCGATAAACCGTTCGGCTTCGATAACGGTTTCGATCCGCGATGTGCCTTCGCGCTGCCACTGTTCGTCACGATAGTCTTCGATGAATGCAGGCAGGCTGATGCTCATACTCAATTCCATGCGGAACAGGGAGCGGTTATTCGTCGGTCGCTTTCGCCGCTCGTTTGCTCTTGGTCGCTTTCGTGGCCTTGGTGGCTTTGGTAGTTTTCGCAGCAGCTTTGGTGACCACTTCCGCCGGAACACCGTTGACCAATCTGAATCCACAAGCTTCGTCGGAACAGTAGCGGATCGTTTCGTCTTTCTTGGCGTTGTATTTTTCCAAAGTGAATGCTTTGTTGCATTGCGGGCAAGCTTCCGCTATCGGCTTGTCCCAAAACACAGCGTCGCATTTCGGGTATTCCGAGCAGCCGTAAAAGACTTTTCCGCGTTTGGATTTCTTGACGACGATTTCACCTTTGCAGCCCGCATTCGAGCAAGGCACTCCGGTGGTTTCGCGCTTGATGAATTTGCAGGTCGGATACGTCGAACAGGCGGTAAATTCGCCATACGGCCCTTGGCGAATGGCCAGTTGCGAATCGCACACCGGGCAACGTTCGTCCAACATCACTGGTGGAGCCGCCACAGCGCCGGACTTGCTGATCTTGCGCGTGGTTTTGCAATCGGGATAGCCAGTGCACGCAAGAAACTGACCGAAGCGGCCTTTTTTCAGCGCCATCGAACGTCCGCAGTTTTCACAGGTTTCGTTGGCATAAGGATTTTCGGCAGCTTCGGCGCTGACTTCTCCACTGCCGTTCACGGCAGCAGGCTTGGCCAATTCGCGCGTGTTTTTGCATTCGGGATAATTTGTGCAAGCCAGAAACTGACCGAAGCGGCCAAACTTGATGGCCATCTTCGATCCGCACTTGTCGCACACTTCATCGGTGATAATTTCCTGCCGCTTTACGTCGCGCATGTGTTCTTGCGCAGATTTCAAATCCACCGTGAACTTGTTGTAAAACCCATGCAGCGCCTGAGTCCACTTCAATTTCCCGTCTTCGACTTCGTCAAGCTGGGCTTCCATTTGCGCGGTGTATTCGACGGCAAACAGATCCGTGAAGCTTTCGATCAGCAGATCGTTGACCAACGTGCCCAGTTCAGTCGGAGAGAATTTGTTTTCGTTTTTCTGGACGTATTCACGATCCTGAATCACGGACATGATTGAAGCGTAAGTCGAAGGCCGGCCAATTCCTTTTTCTTCCAGCGCCTTGACCAGTGTCGCTTCGGTGTAGCGCGGCGGCGGATCAGTGAAGTGCTGATTGGGCGTCAACGAGTTCAGCGCCAACTGTTCGCCTTTGACGACCTTCGGCAGTTTAGCGGCACGTTCGTCGTCCTCTTCGTCCTTTTCGTCTTTGCCTTCTTCGTATACGGCCAGAAAACCGTCGAATTTGATGACCGACCCTGTCGCGCGGAACGTGTATTTGTCGCCCGCTGCAATATCAATCGTCGTTTGGTCAAAAATTGCAGGCATCATTTGCGAAGCGACGAAGCGTTGCCAGATCAACCGGTACAACGCCAGTTCGTCCTTTTCCAAATAGGCTGCGACTTTGTCCGGCGTGCGGTCGGCGGACGTCGGGCGAATGGCTTCGTGCGCGTCCTGAGCGTCTTTTTTCGAGCGGTAAAAAATTGCTTTTTCCGGCAAGTAATTCTGGCCGAAATGTCCGCCAATAAAATCTCGCACTTCGCCCAGCGCGCTATCGGCGACGCGAGTCGAATCGGTTCGCATATAGGTGATCAAACCGACTGTGCCTTCGCTGCCGATGTCTTTTCCTTCGTATAGCTTTTGTGCGATTTGCATCGTGCGCTTGGCCGAAAATCGCAGCTTGCGCGATGCTTCCTGTTGCAGCTTGGAGGTGATGAAGGGCGGAACCGGGTTGCGTTTCTTTTCTTTGGTGGTGACTTCGCTGACGACGTATTTCGACCCGTTCAATTCATCCAGAATGCCTTTGGCGGTCGCTTCGTCCTTGATGTGAAATTCGCTTTTTTTGACTCCGTCGTCGAATCCGGAGGTTTTGACCGTCAGCGCGTCTACTTTATAAAGACGCGCGTCGAAATTCGGCGGCAATTGCGCGGCCAGGTTGGCGATGATGGACCAGTATTCGGTTTTAATGAACGCCTGAATTTCGCGTTCGCGTTCGACCACCAATCGAACGGCGACGGTTTGCACGCGACCGGCGGAAAGTCCGCGGCGAACTTTGTCCCACAACAGCGGGCTGACTTTGTACCCGACTAAGCGGTCCAGCACGCGCCGCGCTTGCTGGGCGTCAACCAGATCATTGTTGATCTCGCCTGCGTGATTGAATGCTTCCTTGACCGCGTTCTTGGTGATTTCGTTGAACATCACCCGGAAGACAGGTTTTTTGGATTGCCCTCGCCCGCTTTTTACGATTTCGGCCAGATGATAGCCAATGGCTTCGCCTTCGCGATCCGGGTCGGTAGCGATGAAAACTTGTTCGGCTTCTTTGGCGGCGGCGGTGATTTCCTTGACCACCTTTTCCTTGCCGGGCATGACTTCGTAAGTTGGCTCAAAGTCGTTTTCGACATCCACGCCCAGCCCTTTCTTCGGCAAATCCTTGACGTGACCGACCGAAGCCAGAACCTTGTAATCCTTCCCCAGATATTTGTTGATCGTTTTCGCCTTCGAAGGCGATTCGACTATGACAAGTGATTTAGACATAACGATAATTCCGAGTGCATTTTGTTGCCGCAGAGACGAGCGTTAATTCGCACAGAAAGCTTAACCGGCATTTGCAAAGGCCGAACCAAATAGCACGAACGCGGCTGAGAGTTCAAGCCGCTCAAAAAGAAAGGGCTGAGCTTGGGGAAAGCTCAGCCCTTTCTTGTGCTCAAGTCAACACGCCGCTAACAGCTCGGCGGGAAGACCGGAATGATGTAGCTGGCCGTGTTGGTCAGCGTCAGTTTGTGCAGGTTGTGGCCCTGATTGAACGCTCCGGAACTAGAATCCGAATTCGGATTGAAGTTGATCGCCGCGCCCGTCATTCCCCACAAGCCCGAAGTCGTCGGCCACAGTTTCGTCCAGCCCGTGCGGCCCGCCGGGATGTAGGTTTCAAACCTCGGCGTGATGCGCGGGAAGTTGTTCGACAATGAACTGCGGAACTGATGGCCTCCGCTGAAGGTGTAGCTCAGCGCGTTTTCGGCGTCGTCGTAAAAGATACCGAACACGGAACTCAACGAGCCTGCGCCGGTTCCCAAATTGCCGCCGATGCGGTTCAGGATCAGCAAGGTGTCGTTGCCGTCGGCCTTGGCTCCAACGTTATCCAGCGCCAACGCGTGACTGACTCGGTTGTAACTGATGCCGTCGAAGTTCAGCGTCGCCGTCACCGAAGTGCCGTCGCACGGCGGCAAGCCTCCCGCGAGTTGCGAATAGGCTTCCGCGCCGAGATTGGCCGCGTGGCCCGTCGTGAACTTCACGAACTCATCGCCGATCAGGAAGTTGTGGCTGGTCGGACAGCCGCGAATGCCGTCTACGGCAACTGCGACCAGGTATCCGGTGACGCCCGGATCAAGGTCGCTGGCCAGGA
>DAOMFR010000210.1:0-9912 GCA_035429885.1 Blastocatellia bacterium | reverse complement strand
CTCAACCGGTACAGATGCGTTTGGCTGCGAATGAAGATCGAACCATTCGACACCGCCATCGAAGCCAGCGTTTGTCCGTCGAGTTGATTTTGCGCCAGCGCCTTGAATTCCTTGCCCGGAGCAATGACGACGGATTGGCCCTCTTCATTCAGAAAGTAAATTCGTCCATCGGCATAAATCGGCGACGCGGAATGTTCGCCCGGCAAACGCACTTGCCAGTGTTGCGTGCCGGTCTTGGCGTCTACGCAAGTGGCAATGCCATTGTCGTTGATGAAATACAACTCTTCGCCCACCAGCAACGGAGACGGCGTGCGCGGAATGGCGCGTTTCAGCGACCAGGCGATGTGCGATTTGGTGACATCGCCTTTGCCATCCACGCGAACGGCCAGCAACGATGGTTCCTGAAACCCGCTGCAAATGAACACCATTCCATTGCCGAACACCGGACGCGGCACGTTGGAAAATCCTTCGCCGTAGGTGATTTGCCACAACTCTTTACCGGTGCGCGGTTCATACGAAACCGCGCGGAACGCGCCAGGACTGACAATTTGATCGCCCGCAGGCAATCGCACCACCAGCGGAGTCGTGTAGGCCTGATACCCCTGGCGATACTTTCGCCAACGCACCTTGCCGGTTTGTTTATCCAGCGCCACGACGTATTGCTGGCTCAAACCATCACAACTGACGATCAGCAAATCGTCGTAAATCACTGGCGAACCGCCCGCACCGTGTTGGCCGTTGTCGTAATCGAGTTTGGTCTTCCACAAAATGTCGCCCGCTTGATTGATGCACGCGGTTCCATTCGCGCCGAAATGCAAATAGACGCGGTCGCCTTCCAGCACAGGCGTCGGCGACGCCAGCGAGTTTTTCGGATTCAACGCGCCCGGCGATTTCAACCGAAAGAGTTCGACGTTGACCAGCACTGCGCCGGATTTCAAATCCACGCTGAGGGCGCGCAACGATTTGCCGTCTTCGGTTGCCGTCGTCAGCCAGATTTTGTCGCCCTGAATTGTGGGCGAAGACCAGCCTTTGCCGGGAATCGTCGTTTTCCATTTGACGTGCTCGGTTTCGCTCCACGTCACGGGCAACCCGCGTTCGACGGAATGCCCTTGTCCGGAAGGCCCGCGAAACTCCGGCCAATCCTGGGCAAACAGGAACAGGGAAAGAAAAAGCAGAACTTTCATATCAGGAATTACTCGCGCAGTTTTTATTGAGACTTCTTTTCGGTTTTTGTGATGACAAACCCTTGCTCTGGCGAAGTACGATCATAAACCAATTTTGAATTTGTTCGAGCCTGTCCGCTATCGCTTGAACCGTATTCGATCACAAGTTTGCCCTTCGTTAGTTTCAGCGGTGGAGCATCCTGGTCATTCGATTGGGGATCAAGCACATAAATATCAGACCGGCAAAGTTCTATGACTTCGGCCTGTTTTCGTGTTAGATGCAGATTGGCATCCAATTCCAGCCAAATCAGCGTGTAATCGCTGGCGGCTCCACAATGACTTTGAACATTGCAATTGGACTGAGCAGAAGCCAGCACTATCAGATAATACTTTTCGTTCTTGCTGACTTGGTCCAGCAGCTTTACGCCCAAAGGTTGTTTGATGCGCTTTGAGGACATGGAGGGATCAAACAGCGTTAGACAACCGGCAATGTCTTCAGTCAGATTGATGATTGCGCGATTCGTTCCACTGACTACTCGAAGTTGTTTGCCAACGCCAGCAGATAGTTTGATCGGCGCCATTTTTCCTTTTGGTGTGGGAATTGGTTTCCCTTGTTTAGCTGGAGCGGCTTGGAAAATTGCCAGTAACGTGAACAGTGCGATGGATGTAATGGCAGAAAATGGCATAACGAGGTTGGTTTGAGGTAGTGATAAAAAACAGGCTGAGTGAGGAAATCACTCAGCCTGTCTGAATGGTTGATTACTGATTGCGCCGTTTACCGCCGCCGGATGCCGCTGGAGCAACCGGCTGTTGCTCTTTGCGCTGGCCCCAGGTTGGCGGTGGAGGTTCAGTGGTCATGCGGTTGACCGGTTTTTCTTTCAGCATGCGCAATGCTTCCTGCACGGCGCGTTCGAGTTGCGGATCGTGACCGGCGATGACGTCTTTCGGCCAGTTTTCCACATCAATGTCCGGCGGAGTCCCAACATTTTCAACATCCCATTTGCCTTCGCGAGTGAAAAAGCCTCCGCGCGGAGCGATCATCGAACCGCCGTCTATGAAACCCGGCGTGTCCGCTGTATGCACCAAACCACCCCAGGTGCGTTTGCCAACCAGCAATCCGATCTTGCGGTAATGGAACATCCACGGCATCAGGTCTCCACCGGAACCAGCCATTTCGTTGACGATCATGACTTTGGGGCCCCAGATGCCTGCCGCTGGACTGGTGAACGGATAGCGATCTCCGGCGACGTTGTTGAAATAGCCGTCGAAGTCGCGTTGCAGCACATCAATGATGTAATCCGCCGCAGAGCCTCCGCCGTTGTAGCGTTCGTCAATAATCGCGCCCAGCTTGTCCTGTTGCGCGAAATAGTACCGATTGAAACTGGTGTAACCCGGCTGCCCGGTGTTGGGCAGGTGAACGTACGCCAGTTTGCCGTCGGACAGTTTGTCCACCAGGCGGCGATTGGCTTCGACCCAGGCGCGAGTGCGCAATCCTTGTTCGTTGGCGGTCGGGAGGACCGTGATTTTGCGCGCGCCTTCCATCGAAGGCGTGTTGTTCACCGTCAACACGGTTTGCCGATTGGCTGTGCCGTCCAGCAAACGAAAGATGTTGTCCGGCGCTTTCAGCTCAATGCCGTTGATTGCCAGAATGTAATCGCCGACGGACACTTCGACGCCCGGCGCATGCAGCGGAGCGCGCAAATCCGGATTCCAGCTTTCGTTGTCGTAAATGCGCGTGATTTTGTAGCGTCCGCCGTCAATCGCGAAATCCGCGCCGAGCAATCCGCCGGGCGAATTCGGAACGTCCGGCATGTCTCCGCCGCGCACATACGAATGGCCAATGGCGATTTCGGCGCCCATGTTATCCAGCAGGTAATTCAAATCGGCGCGATGGTTTACGTACGGCAACAGCGCGCCGTACATTTCTTTCATCTTTGGCCAGTCGCTGCCGTGCGAATTTTTCACGTACAGGTAATCGCGCTGATTGCGCCAGCCTTCGTTGAAGATTTGTTTGAACTCTTCTTTGGGTTCCAGGTACATACGCAAACTGACGTTCAGGCGACCTTGGCCGGGTTGGGGCGCTTGCCGGTCGGCGTCCACGATGTACAGCGAAGGCGCCGCCAGAGCTCCAAGTGCCGCGCCGCCGCGTCCGCCACCGCCAAATCCGCCGCCACTGCGATAAACCAACTTGCGGCCATCGGCGCTGACGTCGTAGGTCGTTACGCCCGCCACGAACGGAGCGCTACGCCGGTCGCTCAG
The DNA here is from genome assembly GCA_035429885.1 of Blastocatellia bacterium. Lineage (GTDB taxonomy): Bacteria > Acidobacteriota > Blastocatellia > RBC074 > RBC074 > RBC074. Next base: position 6,490 of record DAOMFR010000210.1, on the reverse strand, counting down.
CCGATACCGTTGCAGAGTTCCGCCGCCGAAATTGCCGCCGCGTCCGCCTCCGCCGCCAGCGGCAGGTTCGATGTAAAACACGGTCCCAGCGACACCGGCTTTGAGTTGCGCGTACGGACGTTCGGGAATTCCGGGCACGGAAATGATTCGTTGCTGAATGCCGTCAAAATCAATTTGCACCGTGACAGCCTGACGCGGTCCACGTGGAGCCGCAGGCGCTTGATCGCCTTGCGCGTTGTCGGCAGGAGCGGCTCCGCCGGGACGAGCGCCGCCATTTCCGCCACGACCGCCAAACCCTCCGCCAGGTACGCCTGGCGTTGCGGGCGGCGCGCTGCCAACTCCTGTGTCTTCATCACTTTCCGGCAACAGCGGAGTCGGTTCGCCTTTCTTCAAAATCGCAAAATACAACCCGTAATTCGTTTCGTGGTCGTACGAAGTCATATCCAACCACTGTGACCGCAATCCGAAATCCGTCGAAGCCATAAACCACAGATATTTGCCGCTGGCGTCCCAAGCGGGCCAAACGGCGTCGGCCAAATTGTCCGTGACCTGTTTGGATTCGCCGGTTTCCACGTTGCTGACGAAAATCGCGTGGTACATGGATTTCAAATGGCTGGCGTACGCGACCCATTTGGAATCGGGACTCCACACCGGATTGACCGTGCGCGTCGGAACCATCCACGGATCGTTGCCGACGATTTTGGCCTGGCCACTGGCGACATCCATCACCCACACGTGCAAATCTGTGTCGGTGTACACCAGCTTTTTGGAATCGGGCGACCACGACGGCGTGTAGTAATGCGTCGGATTTGGCAGCGCGATTTCTCGCGGAGCCGACAATCCATCCTGCGCTTCGATGATCAATTTGTATTCGCCGGATTTGTCGCTGAAATACGAAATGAATTTGCCGTCGGGCGACCACGCCGGATCGCGTTCGGCGGAACCACTGGAATTGGTCAGGTTGCGAATGTCGCCTTTTTCCGCCGGGATGGTGAAGATTTCGCCGCGCGCTTCGACGACGGCGCGTTTACCCGTCGGCGAAATCGCGAGGTTGGTCATGCGGCTGGTCACGTCTTCCCACCGAGCCATCATCCACGGAAAATCCCCCGTCGCCGTGATGTTCAATTGTTTGGTCTTGCCGGTTTTCGGATCGAGTTCGTGAATGTATCCGGCCTGTTCAAACACGACGACGCCCGCGCCGGAGTCCCCCTTGCCTGAGTCTAAAGATTTGACGTCGAAATCAGTGAAACGAGTCACCTGCGCCAGCTTTTTGGTTTTGGTGTCGTACGACCAAACGTTGGCGACGCTGTCGCGATCAGAAATGAAATACACCACATCGCCCACCCACACTGGATCAATGTCTTTGGAATCCGTCCACGGAGGCGACACCAGATCATACGTTTTCAAATCCACGATCCAGATTGGACGATTTTGGCCGCCGCGATAATTGCGGCGTTCGTCGTCCCAGGAATTGTTCATGCGATACGCGATGTGCGTTCCGGTCGGAGAAATTTTGCCTTGATATCCGCGTGGCAACGCCATTGGTTCTTCGACGCCGCCTTCTGCCGGAACCGTCCAGAATCGCGGAGCGCCGCTGGGCGCCCAGGTTGCTCGTGCCGAAGCGAACATCACGGACTTGCCGTCCGGCGTCCAGCCTTGCACCGAATCCGCGCCCGGATGCCATGTCAATCGTTTGGGTTCGCCGCCCGCCGCCGCAACGACATACACATCGGTGTTGCCCGCGTATTCGGCGCTGAACGCGATCCATTTGCCGTCCGGCGAAAAGTGCGGATTGGACGTTTGCCCTTGAAAGCTGGTCAGGCGTCGCGCTGTGCCGCCTGCGCGTTCGACCGTCCAGATGTTATTGGCATAGGCAAATGCAATTTGCGTCGCGCTGACGCTCGGCGTGCGCAACAACCGCGTTCCACCGCCATCGGCGCTGACGGTGGATGCGTTCAGTCCGTTGAATGACAAGCCAATTGCCAGCGACGCCAGCAACAGCAGTGCGACCGACAAACTTCGTTTCGACATGGTTTAAATCCTCCGAATGGGTTGGTGGAGTTGAATGAAAATGTGTGTCTGGTTGTTAGGACTGCGGAAAGACGGTTAGCGTTTCAACAATTCTTATTCACCACAGAAAGCACAGAAAACACAAAAGAGATGGAATGTGGCGCCCCTGATTTCCTTTTGTGACTTTTGCGCTTTTGTGGTGAGTCCTTTGGCTTTGGCTAGAAACTCGGTCTTCATGAATTGCTACGCTGGATCAAATCCCACAGGTTTCCGTATAAATCCGCAAACACCGCCACGGTGCCGTAACTTTCTTCTTTTGGTTCGCGGACGAAGTGGATTCCCAGCGATACCATTTCCCGGTAATCGCGCCAGAAATCATCCGTTTGCAGGAAGAGAAACACGCGTCCGCCGGATTGGTTGCCGATGAACACTTTCTGTTCCGGCGTCGCTGCGCGCGCCAACAGTAACGTCGTCTCGCTTGCTCCCGGCGGAGCCACTACCACCCAGCGTTTGTCCTGTTCGGGTTGGTAGGTGTCTTCAACCAGCGTGAAATGCAGCTTGCGCGTGTAAAACTCGATGGCTTCGTCGTAATCGCGAACGACCAGAGCCAGGTGCAGAATGGATTGTTTCATGACTTGATGGTTTAACGCGCTTTGACGGGCGCAAGTCCGTGTCCGCCGACAGGTTCAGTGATGGTGTTGTTACTGAAACCGGCAATCAAAGGTTTGCCACGCGTGATGGCTTGTTTAACTGACGGCAGCGACAACGAAGCTTTATGACTTTCCGCGCTATCCCAAACTTCAGTAATCCAGATGGCGTCGGCGTCTGCGGGGTCTTTGGCGACCACGTAACTCAAACAGCCGGGCATTCCGGCGACGCCTTCCAGCAAGATCGAAATCAGTTCGTCGCGTTTGCCTGCGACGGCAGTCATTTTTCCAATTAATCCATACATGGTTTGTTTTCCTTCTGATAAACCCTGGCCTGGGAACGCAGCGGTTACCGCAACGGCTCCGGCCAAAATCATAAAATCGCGTTTTCCAATGTTCATAATTCTCAACCTTTAGGCTCATCTTCTGTGAAAGATTCAGGCTTCAGCCTTCTTCAATCCCAGATAATGATCTCGCTCCGACTTGTCAAAATGTTCAATTGAATAACGCAACATTGTGCGCGGCATTGTGGCGGCGTGCTGATCCAAAAAGCGAATCAGCCGTTGTCGATCTTTTTTCCCGGCTTCGCGCAACCATCCGCCAGCAGCTTTGTGAATCAAATCCTCTTTGTCCTTCAGCAACAACTCGGCGATTTTGAATGTGTCATCCAGATCGCCTTTTCGGATGAAAAAGTAGGTGCTGACAATTGCCGTACGGCGTTCCCACAGGTTTTTTGACCGCGCCAGTTTGTACAGGATGGCGCGCGGCTGGTCGAACAAATATCCGCCCACGACATACGGAGCGCTGCGATCTACCAAATCCCAATTGTTAATTCGATCATGGCGACGCAGATATAACTCGAACAATTCCTTTCGACGCTGGGCAGAGATGCCTTTGCTGCGCGCCTGCCAATCCATGATGCTGACCGCGCCCACGCGAACTTCGTGAATCGAGCTTTCCAACAATGTTTCGATTTCACTGGGTGGCATTTCGATAAACTCTTTGGCCAGGGCAAACACCTGTCCCATCCGCACGCCGATGAATTCGTCGCCTTCGGCGTATTGACCTTCGCTGGATTTGAAATAGCGCTGAATCTTCATCAGCTCTTCCGGCGAACGATAGGTTTTCAGCTTCCTGATGAACTCCGCTGCGATCACACGAGTTGTCATAGGGTTTATTTTCCGAAGTTTAAGCAGGCGGTTGGGGCGAGGTAATTTGTACAAGTCGAATTTGGGTTGGGTATTGTTCGGCCAAGCGATTAGGTTCACCGCCGCGCGTGTAACGAAAATCGCAGTGCGAAGCTCCCAGCGCCAGCGAACCGGTTCGCCGCAATCCTTGGTTGCCTTTGTCGCTCATCACGTCATCCACCGCGCAAAAGTACGGCACCAAATCCATCGCGTCGTACTTCGCCGCCTGGTGGCAGATCGCACAGGATTTGACGTTGTACCCCCACTCGAAATTCGTTCCTTCGCCGCTGACGAATTCGACAACATCTTCGCCCGGCGCAGCCTTGGTTTGCGACGCTTCTGCCAGCACCGCGAATTGCGCCAATCGTTCGCGCAACACTTCATCGCTTTCTTGCGGCACGGGAATCGGCGCGCGCGTCAACCCAGTCAACATCGCGTAGCCAAACGCGTGCACATCCACGCCGCGTTTTTGAAGCGCCAGATAGAGCGACAAATTCACGCTGCACGTAAACAACGCCGAAGCCAGCGGATGATGCGGCGCATTCAGATAGGCCAGCCCCGGCAACATTGCATCGAAAATCGCCGAGGCTTCCGTCATGACGGCGTCCGTATCGGTGGCAAATCGTCCGGCCAACCGCGTTAGCCGGACGACGGCTTGCGTGAAATAAGTTGTTTTGACGAATTGTTGCGTTTCGACAGTGTTAAGCATTGAGAAAGTTAGAAAGATCGTTGGCTTAGGCTTTTGCTGCCGACCCAGACCGGTTCCGTTTGCCGATCAAATCATCCACGAATTGTTTGTTGCGTTTGAAATCGGCAGCGATGTTTTTGCTGGGGCACGACGTTTCGAGTTGCGCCCATTGATCGAAGCCAATGTCCGCCAGCGCATCAATCACCGCCGGGAAGTTGATGATGCCGCCTTCGCCCAGATATTTTTCCCACGGCGTTTCTTTCAAATGCATTTCGCAAATGCGGTCTTTGCCCAGCCAGCGAATTTCTTCGACGACGTTGTACCCTTCTTTCGATGAGTTACCCACATCGTAATAAGTTTTGACCGCTGAAGATTTGCTGCGCTCCATAATGGCCACGTTCTCTTTGGCCGAGATCGTGTTTTCAAGGCCAAGAATCACGCCCAGCTTTTCCGCCTGCGGAGCCACGTTGCGCAAAATGTCAGCGACACGGTCTTGCTCGGCCTGCTGCTTGATTGCCCATTTGCCAAAGAACGGAACCAGAATCACTTTGACGCCCAGCGCCTTGGCAATTGGAATGCACTCGGCCAGCCACTTTTCGCCCAGCGGGTCAGATTTCAACCCATTGACGTGCATGATTTCCAGGCACAGAGAAGTGAGAGCGATACCTTGCCGTTTCGCTTCGGCCAGATACTGCTTTTGCAGCGCCGCTGAACTCAGCGGCAACGATGTAATCGTTTCACCCTTTGGCGCGTGACCAATGCTGATTTGCACGCCGGGGAAGCCAATCTGTTTGGACAGCCCGACCGCGTCGAGCTTGCACTCTTGGTTCAAGCTCCAGTCCGGCGCAGACAATTTGAATTTGACGCCCTTGGCGGCGGCGTACGCGGCGAGAGTGCCTGTTTGCAGAAACGCGAGCGAAGCGCACGCAGTGGCTCCAGTTTGCAGAAACTGACGCCGGGTTGAGGGCAGTGAAGTAAAAGAATTTGTAGAGCGTGTCATTTATTGATCTCCTTGAGAATGTTTTCAATCGTTTTGTGCAATAGCGGAATCTCGTTTTGGCAAATGAGGTAAATTGCTTCGGCGTTCAAGTTGAAATAATTGTGGCTCAACACATCGCGCAAACCTTTAGCGCCTTTCCAGTCAATTTTCGGGTGACGTTGTAACCGGTCAGGCGCGTGTTTATCCAGATTTTTCAGGCTCTCGCCAATTGCAATCAGCGTCATCCCAATCCCGTCTAAGCGTAGAAGCCCTTCTTCCGAATCTGTGAAATCTTCTGGGCGCTTGATCGCAGCAAACCTTCGTTCGATTCGAGTAGTCGCAATCAAAACTTGCGACAGAATTTCTTTGACCAAGTCGGCATCAAACATAAACCGCCTCCTGGTCAATTCTTTTCTTGAGAAATGGGTTCATCTTGTCGCGGTATTGAATGATGTCTACCTTTCGATGCAAAGCCGCTTCCAGCTCCTCTTTGATATGCACCATGGCAAAAAGGTCGGGCCGCTCCATGGTGACGACCACATCTACATCACTTTCTTCGCGTGCTTCATCACGCGCCACAGAACCAAAAACACCCAGCGTGATGACGCCATACCGATTAGCCAACTCGCTTTTTTCATGGCGTAACACATCCAAGACTTCATTTCGTCGCAAAATGCCCATGCTTTTCCTCCACAAAGGCCGCTATCTTACTTCCAGAAGTTTTTAGCAGTTATCAGTTGGTCGCGTTGCCAGTGGCAGTTTCGGTTGTTTACACAAATGTCGTCAACTCAAATACGTCCCCATTCTGTTCCTCTTTTCGGGATTCGCGGGGGCTGTGGTAAAGGAGAAGTATGAAACAGGAATTTGACTTGGTGATTCGCGGCGGACTCGTCGCCGATGGCAGCGGACAGGAACCGCGCATCGCTGACGTGGCAATTCGCGGCGAAAAGATTGCCGCCGTCGGTCAGGTAACAGCACG